>NZ_JBVIRQ010000010.1:0-87218 GCF_055575955.1 Streptomyces sp. NPDC033966
GGAAGCTAAGCCTTTCAGCGCCGATGGTACTGCAGGGGGGACCCTGTGGGAGAGTAGGACGCCGCCGAACAATCATTGTGGGAAAGCCCCGCACCTTATGGTGCGGGGCTTTTCTGCGTTTACGGGCCCGTTCGGGCGCGTTCAGCCGTTTACCGGCACGCGGTTCCCGTCAACGTGAGGTGACTGCTCGTATGGTGGGCCGATGGGCTATGAGCTGGTCATCTTCGACAACGACGGCGTCCTCGTGGACAGTGAGCCGCTCGCCAACACGATCCTCTCCGAGTACCTGACGGAGCTCGGGCACCCCACCACGTACGAGGAATCCCTCCGGGACTACCTGGGGTCCGCGGTGCACCGGGTGCACGACCTCGTCCAGGAGCGGACCGGTCAGCGGCTGCCGGCGGACTTCGAGCGGGTCCTGCACGAGCGGACCGTCGTCGCGTTCGAGCGGGAACTGCGGCCCGTGCCCGGGGTGGCCGACGTGCTCGGGGAGCTGTCCGCGATCGGCCTGCCCTACTGCGTGACCTCGTCCTCCAGCCACGAGCGGATCCGCGTCGGGCACCGGGTGTCCGGGATGGACGAGTGGTTCGAGGAGGAGTGGATCTTCAGCGTGGAGGACGTCGGCCGGGGCAAGCCGGCGCCGGACCTGTTCCTGCACGCCGCCGACATGATGGGCGTCCACCCCTCGCGCTGCGTGGTGGTCGAGGACAGCCCGCTCGGGGTGGAGGCCGCCCGGGCCGCCGGGATGGACGTCCTCGGCTTCACCTCCATGCTGCCCGCCGACAGGCTCGCCGGGGCCACCGCCTGCTTCGGGGAGATGAAGGAGCTGTCCGCCCTGCTCGGATTGGGTGTGTGAGCTCTCTACCCACCGGTAGCCGCGAGGCTTACGCTGTGCCGCCATGACGGTTGACGTACGGCTTCGCCGCGGGCGCGGGGCGCTCGGGTTCAGCTTCTTCGTGCAGGGTGTCGCGTTCGCCCTGCTGGTGACGCGGATCCCGGCCATTCAGGACCGGTACGGGATATCCGACGGGCTGCTGCCCGCCTTCCTCGCCGCCGTGCCGGTCCTCGCCGGGGTCTCCAGCGTCGCCACCGAACACCTGGTGAAGCGCGTCGCGCCCGGTGTGGTGCTGAGGTGGGCGCAGCCCGTCGTGCTGCTGGCCCTGCTCGGGGTGGGGGCCGGCAGCGGCATGTGGCAGGTGGCGGTGGCCCTGGGCGTGTTCGGGCTGGCGGTGGGCGCGCTGGACGCCTCGATGAACATGCTCGGGGTGAGCCTGCAGCGGGCGTACGGGCGTTCCATCATGCTGGGTTTCCACGCCTCGTACAGCCTCGGCGGGATCCTGGGGGCCTCGGCGGCCTGGGCGGGGGCGCACTGGCACCTGTCGCTGTTCTCGGGCTATCTGCCGGCCGTGGTGGTGCTGCTGCCGTTGGCGTTCGCGGGGAGCCGGTTCTACGTGGACGCGGCGGCCGGGGGCGGGAAGGCCGAGCAGGGGTGGCCCGCGGGCGGGGGGAAGCTGCTGCTGCCGTTGTGCCTGGTGATGGCCTGCGCGTACATCGGGGATTCGACGGTGGCGAACTGGAGTGCCAAGTACCTCCAGGACGTGCTGGGGAGTTCGGAGCAGCTGGCGACGGTCCCCTACAACGTGTACATGGTGACGACGCTGGCCGGGCGGGCGGTCGGGGACCTCGGGGTGCGCCGGTTCGGGGCGGCGGCCGTGGTGCGGGCCGGGTCGGTGGTGGCGGCAGGCGGGTTCGCGGTGGTGGCGGTGGCGCCGGGGGCCTGGGTGGGGATGCTGGGGTTCACGCTGCTGGGGATCGGGCTGTGCGTGATCGTGCCGCAGACCTTCGCGGCGGCCGGGCGGTTGTTCCCGGGTGCTTCCGACACGGCGGTGGCGCGGCTGAACATCTTCAACTACGTGGGTTTCCTGATCGGTTCGCCGCTGGTGGGCGGGATCGGGGACGCCTGGAACTACCGGGGCGCGATGGTGGTGCCGATGGTGCTGGTGTTGGTGACGTTGTTCCACGCCCGTTCCTTCGGCTCCGGCGCGGCCCGATACGGTGTCGCGCATGAGCGGGCGCGGGTTGTTGATGTGGGACGAGGCGGTAACGGGGTATGACTTCGGACCGGGCCATCCGATGGACCCGGTGCGCCTGGCGCTGACCATGGGCCTGGTGCGTGCCTTCGGGCTGGACCGGGAGATGGAGGTGCGGGCGGCTCCGGCGGCGGGGGACTCGACGCTGAGGCTGGTCCACCGTGAGGACTACGTGGCCGCGGTGCGGGAGGTGTCGGCGGACCCCGGGGTGGCGGACGGTTCGTACGGTCTGGGGACCATCGACGATCCGGCGTTCCACGGGATCCACGAGGCGTCCGCGCTGATCGCCGGGCAGTCGGTGGCGGCGGCGGAGGCCCTGTGGCGGGGGGAGGCCGAGCACGCGGTGAACTTCGCGGGCGGGCTGCACCACGCGATGCCGGGCGGGGCGGCCGGGTTCTGCGTGTACAACGACGCGGCGGTGGCGATCGCGCGGCTGCTGGAGCTGGGCGCGGAGCGGGTCGCGTACGTGGACGTGGACGTGCACCACGGGGACGGGGTGCAGACGGCGTTTTGGGACGACCCCCGGGTGCTGACGGTTTCGCTGCACGAGCACCCGCGGACGCTGTTCCCGCAGACGGGCTGGCCGGAGGAGACGGGTGGTCCGGCGGCCGAGGGGAGCGCGGTGAACGTGGCGCTGTCGGCCGGGACCGGGGACGAGGGGTGGCTGCGGGCCTTCCACGCGACGGTTCCGGAGCTGCTGGCGGACTTCCGGCCGCAGGTGCTGGTGACGCAGCACGGGGCCGACACGCACTTCGAGGACCCGCTCGCGCACCTGGCGGTGTCGCTGGACGCGCAGCGGGTGGTGCAGGAGGCGTGTCACGGGCTGGCGCACGCGTACGCGGGCGGGCGGTGGCTGGCGCTGGGCGGCGGCGGGTACGCGGTGGTGGACGTCGTACCGCGGTCGTGGACGCACCTGGTGGGGATCGCGGCCCACCGGCCGGTGGATCCGCTGGCGATGGTGCCGCAGTCGTGGCGGGACGAGGCGTACGCGCGGACGCGGCAGGGCGGGCCGGCCCGGATGACGGACGGGCGGACTCCGGGATGGCGGGACTGGGACGCGGGCTACGACCCGGCGGACCGTACGGATCAGGCCGTTCTGGCGACGCGGAGGGCGGTGTTCCCGCTGCGCGGGATGCTGGTGTGACGCAGGGTCAGCCCTTGGTGTGGTTACGCCAACTGTGGGGCGGTTCCGTGGATTTGGTGAACCGGCAGGTCCGGTGCGGCAGCATCGGAGGGTGTTGAGCACCGGCGCGTTGCGTGCGCATCTGCTGGCCGCCCGGTTGGCCGGGCCCGTCGCCACGACGCGGGAGGAGAGCCTGCGCAGCTACCGGCTGTTCGCGGCGGGGGACCCGCGGGTGTTACTGGGGTTGGAGCCGGAGCGCCGGTGGGGTGTGGGTGAGCTGCTGGGGCTGATGGCGGCCAAGTGCGGGGTGTCGGCGGACCCGGCGCACGTCAGGGGGCCGGACGTGATCGATCCGGAGCGGACCATGGCGGCCCTGGAGGCCTTCGCGGAGCGGCTGGGGGCGGCGGCCGGGGCGCGGTCGCCCGTGCTGTTCGGGACGGGTCACCCGCACCGGCTCCTGCCCTTCTACGCCGCATTGGCGCAGGCGCTGTCGGCGGCGGGATGTGTTGTCCTCACTCCGGCGCAGGGGGTGCATGTCGACATGGCGACCCGGTTCGGCGTACGCCCGCACCGGATCGATTACGTACGGGGGGTCGCGCTGGTGCGGGACTCCGGCGCGCGGGGCGCCGGGAGTGCCACCGGCGCACACTCCCATTCGCCGCTGCCGGTTCGGATCGCGCTGGGGGCGCTGGCGGCAGCCGGGGGGCCGCTGCCGGCGCTGGTCGTGGGTGACCACGGGTGGGTCTGCGGCGCAGGTCAGCTGGGTGTGGAGGCGATCGGGCTGGGCGATACGGATGATCCGGCGCTGTTCGTCGGGGAGGCCGAGGGGCGGGTGGCGGTGACCGTTCCGCTTGATGACGGGGTGCGCTCGGACTACTACGGTCCGCTCATCCGGCACGTGCTGCACCGCGCCGGACTGTCGGGGCGTCAGGAGTGGCCGTAGCTCCTCTTCCCCACTCGTATCACCCGCCCCTACTCTGGGGAGTGAGCGTGCGACGACGAGGAGTAACCGGAGGGGAAGCCGGTGCCCGTCATGCGCGGAAGGTCAGGTGGGTGTCATGGCTGCTGGCGAGAGGCCTCTCAGTGAGGTTCAGTTCCTGACCGTGGCGGAGGTCGCCTCGGTGATGCGAGTGTCCAAGATGACCGTGTACCGGCTGGTGCACAACCGTCATCTGCCCGCAATCCGGGTGGGCCGGTCCTTCCGGGTCCCCGAGAACGCGGTCCACGAGTACCTCCAGGAGTCCTTCGTGGGGGTGGAGTCGGCCTGAGATGCAGGCCTCCTGCCGAGGCTTGGTAACTCCTGCGGAGGGCTCGGATTACAAGCTCTGAGTTTGGGCGGGTAGGCTAGGCCGACGTAGGTCGTGTGGGCCCAGACGCCCCGCACCAGTGAAGAGAAGTGAGCGAGGGTAGTCGTGGGCTCTGTTATCAAGAAGCGGCGCAAGCGGATGGCGAAGAAGAAGCACCGCAAGCTGCTCAAGCGCACCCGCGTCCAGCGCCGTAACAAGAAGTAAACGGCAGCTGTACGTGTTCTCCGCAGCCCCTCCACCATCCTGGTGGAGGGGCTGCGGTGCAGCCGGGGTACTTCTTCGAGGGAGGCGCTGAGCTCGTGGGGAAGGTCGTGCTCGTCACCGGGGCAGCCCGGCAGCTGGGGGGCCGCTTCGTGCGGCGCATCCAGCGCGACCCGGAGGTGGAAAGGGTCATCGCGGTCGACGCGGTGAGCCCGCCGCACCGGCTCGGCTCGGCGGAGTTCGTGCGGACGGACATCAGACAGTCGGCCATCGCCCGGGTGCTCGCGGAGCACGCCGTGGACACGGTGGTCCATCTCGCGGTCACCGGCGGCGCGGTCGCCGGGGCGCCGGGCGGGCGCAGCACCGTCAAGGAAACGAACGTCATCGGGACGATGCAGCTCCTGGGGGCCTGCCAGAAGTCCCCGACGGTACGGCGGCTCGTGGTGAAGTCGAGCACCAGCGTGTACGGGGGCACGGCGCGGGACCCGGCCGTCTTCACGGAGACCACGCAGCCGAAGTCACTGCCGGCGGGTGGCTTCGCGAAGGACGCCACCGAGGTCGAGGGATACGTACGGGGCTTCGCGCGGCGTCGGCCGGACGTGGCGGTGTGCGTGCTGCGCTTCGCGAACATCCTGGGGCCGTTCGCGGACTCCGCGCTGGCGGAGTACTTCTCGATGCCGGTGATGCCGACGGTGCTGGGCTACGACCCGAGGCTGCAGTTCGTCCACGAGGACGACGTGGTGGACGTGCTGCGGCTGGCGGCGGGGGAGCCGGAGCGGGGCACGCTCAACAGCGGGACGTTCAACATCGCGGGGGACGGGGTGCTGCTGCTGTCGCAGTGCGCGCGGCGGCTGGGCCGGCCGACGGTGCCGTTCCTGCTGCCGGCGGTGACGTGGGTGGGTCAGGCGCTGCGGGCGGTGGGGGCGACGGACTTCTCGCCGGAGCAGATCCGGCTGCTGACGCACGGGCGGGTCGTGGAGACCACGCAGATGCGGGAGACGCTGGGCTTCCGGCCGATGTACACGACCGCCGAGACCTTCGCGGACTTCGCGCGGAGCCGGGGGAACGGGCTGCTGCCGCCGGAGCGGGTGGCGCGGGCCGTGGGGCGGGTCGCGGAGCTGTTGGACGTTGCCGAGGTTGACGAGGGAGTGGAGCGATAGTGGCCGACGCCAAGGTCATCCCGTTCGACGAGGACCGGCCGCGCCGGCGGGCCGGAGCGGCCCGCAAGGTGCGGGCGGTCCCGGACCGCGCGGAGCCGCCGGAGCCGGCGGAGCCGGTCGTGGAGGCCCCCGTGCGGGGTGGCGGTGACGGCGGCTGGGACCGGCGGATCGCGGGCGGGCTGGCGTTCCTGCGGCGGCGGATCACGGGCGAGTACGAGGTCGACGAGTTCGGCTACGACAAGGAGCTCACGGACCAGGTCCTGATGTCCTTGATGCGGCCGCTGTTCGAGAAGTACTTCCGGGTGGAGGTCAGGGGCGTCGAGAACATCCCGAAGGAGGGCGGCGCGCTGATCGTGGCGAACCACTCGGGGACGCTCCCGCTGGACGGGCTGATGCTCCAGGTGGCCGTCCACGACCACCACCCGGCGCAGCGGCACCTGCGGCTGCTGGCGGCGGACCTGGTCTTCATGCTGCCGGTGGTGAACGAGATCGCCCGGAAGGCCGGCCACACCCTGGCGTGCGCGGAGGACGCGCAGCGGCTGCTGGAGGCCGGGGAGCTGGTCGGGGTGATGCCGGAGGGCTTCAAGGGGATAGGGAAGCCGTTCGGTGACCGGTACAAGCTCCAGCGGTTCGGGCGGGGCGGCTTCGTCTCGACGGCGCTGCGGGCGCGCACGCCGATCGTGCCGTGCTCGATCGTGGGGGCGGAGGAGATCTACCCGATGATCGGCAACGCGAAGACGCTGGCGCGGCTGCTGGGGGTGCCGTACTTCCCGGTGACGCCGACGTTTCCTTGGCTGGGGCCGTTGGGGGCGGTGCCGTTGCCGACGAAGTGGACGATCCAGTTCGGTGAGCCGATCCAGACGGACGGGTACGCGCCGGAGGCGGCGGAGGATCCGATGCTGATGTTCAACCTGACGGACCAGGTGCGTGAGCAGATCCAGCACGCGTTGTACAAGCTGCTGGTGCAGCGGCGGTCCGTGTTCTTCTGACGGCCGGACGGGGTGCGGGGGTCGCGGGCGCGGAGCTGCTCTCCGTGCCCGCGGGGCTCAGCCCCGGACCCCTGGGCGCGTGCGTGAGCGCCGGGCGGGGCTGGGCCAGCCAGCTCCGCCCGGCGCTTCGCCGTCCTACTCGGCGTCCTCCGCTTGGATGCCCAGGCCCGGGAGGAGGCCCGGGAGGAGCGGCGGGAGGGTGATGTCCGGCTGGGGCTGTGGTGTCGTCGCGGGCGGTGGGGCGGACTGGCCCTGCGCCGGCGGGTTGAGCAGGTTGCCCGTGCCGCCCAGGAGGCCGCTGCCGGGGGCCGGGGGTTGGCTGCCGGAGGGGCTGGGGGCGGTGGGGGCCTGCGCCGAGGCGTGGGCGTCCGGTGCCGGTGCGGGCTGCTGCTTGCCCGTCGCCGGGGTGCTCGGCCTGGCGGGGGTGCCGCCGGTGCCGCCGCGCTGCTGCTCCGGGGCCTTGGGCAGCAGGCCCTGGAGCGGCGCGACCTCGTCGTCTATGGCCTGGAAGACCGAGGTCACCTGGTCGCCCACGTCCATCAGCTGCGGCGGCAGGTTGGACCGGAGCCGCCCCCACGCGTCGCGGTGGGAGTTGGAGAACGAGGACAGCGTCTGGATCGGGCCGAGCGAGCCGTCCCGCTTGTAGGCCGCCTGGAGCAGCCGGTGGCCCTCCGCCGCGTCGTGCTGCATGCCTGCCAGCGCCCGCCGGATCTCCCCGAGGACCTCGTGGTCCAGGGGTCCGGAACGGCCGCGTTCCATCAGCCGGCGCGCTTCCGACAGGCGGTTCGAGGCCCGGTCGAGGTAGACCTCGCCCCGGTCCGCGCCCTCGTCGGCCATGCCCAGCTTCAGATCCTCCATGCCCAGCTTGACCGGGTAGAGGGGATCACCGGGCAGGGCGTCGGTGCTGGCAGCGGCCACTCCGCTGAAGGCCCCTGCGGCCACACCCACGGTGAGGCCCCCCGCTGCGATGCCCTTGGACCAGCGGGAGCGGGGCCGCAATTTCCGGAGCGAGGTCGCCCTGTGGGCGCCGCGGCCGGTCCGCTGTTCGGGCACCAGAGGGTCCGCGGCGGCACCGCCCCCGGCCCTCTCCTCCATCACCAGGGCCTCCATGGCGGCGACGAGCTGCGCTCGTTGCACCACTTTGACCTCGGGGTCCAGCACCGGGCGCGGCATTTCGCCGAGCACGCTCGCCAGGGCCAACAACCGGTCGTGGTCTGCGGATTCGGCAGGTGCCTCGGACTGCTCGGCCGCCGGGTCCGGTTCCGAAAGAGCGGACGGGGTCCGATCCTCCAGGGCCTGGGCGAAGGCGTTCGCCCGCCGGTGCGGAGTCACGTTCGCGATCACTGGCGGCACCTCCTCTCGTCATGACGATCGACTCCCCAAGGTGTCCGGAAGGTTGCCTTCCTTGAGCACATCCACCCTTTCGGGTGAGCGGCTTCGGGCAGGGCTTGTCCACAGGGAGCCTGCATTCCGCACAACGAGCGGCGCGGCACTTGGGTTACGGACGAAGGATGATCGGACCACAGCGTCATCGAGGGGTCACCGGTTGTGGGGTCGTGTCGTGTGGGGGAGCGGGTCAGCGGGCGTCGTCCGGCAGCAGGCGGGCCAGGGTGCGGACCGCCCGGTACTGGAGCGTCTTGATGGCCCCTTCGTTCTTGCCCATCACCCGGGCGGTCTCGGCGACCGAGAGGCCCTGGAGGAAGCGCAAGGTGACGCACTCCTGCTGTTGGGGGTTCAGTTTCCGCACGGCTTCGAGCAGGGCCGCGTTGGAGAGGGACTCCAGGACGGAGTCCTCGGGGCTGCGCTCCACCTCGTTGGCGTCGAGCATCTCGCCGGTGGTGACCTCCAGGCGGAAGCGGCTGGACTTGAAGTGGTCCGCCACCAGGTTCCGTGCGATGGTCACCAGCCAGGCGCCGAAGTCGCGGCCCTGCCAGGTGAAGGTGGAGATGCGGCGCAGCGCGCGCAGGAAGGTCTCGCTGGTGAGATCCTCCGCGGTCGCCTTGCCGCCGACGCGGTAGTAGATGTAGCGGTACACCGTGTCGCTGTACTGGTCGTAGAGGCGGCCGAAGGCCTCCGCCTCGCCGGCCTGGGCGCGTTCGACCAGGTCCATCATGCGGGCCTGGTCGCTGTCCGCCGTGGGGCGGCGGGCGGTGGGCGTGCTGGTGCCGCCGGAGGCGGAGCCCGCGCGACCGCGTCTGCCCACGGTCGCCCCGCCGTCCGTCAGGGCGTAACAGGGGCCGGCCGGGCCGAAGCCGGCAGGGACCGCGGCGGCGAAGGCGGGGACGGCGTACGCGGTGGGGACGAAGCCGCGCAGGTGGTCGAGGACCGTCGCGCGCAGCGTAGCCAGGCCCGAGGCGTCAACCCCGACAGGTGGGTACACGGGACTCCCAGAGGCAGAGCTTCCATCACGTGCAGTGCGGGACCGTTCACCCGTCGTGGGGACGGATGGGCGGTGGCATGCGTTTGAGGAGAATAACGCTTCGTACAGGCAGCGCTACACCCAGTTGCCTAAATCACCGGTTCCGACACTTCTGTTGCGTGTCCAGGGCATATTCAGGCCTGGTTGGTGATCGATTCCTGATCGCTTGGATGCACGGAATGGACGCTTCCACGGTGGCTCGCGACCGAGTCGGGCAGGCCGGAGTGCCGCGCCGACGGCGCGGGTAGAGGGGAGCGAATGACCGCCGGGCGGCCCGCGGGAGGGCGGGGGCCCGGCGTTGCTACTTGCGGCGCCGGTGGAGGGCGATGGCGGCTGCCGCGCCGCCCGCGATCGCGCCGACTCCGGCGGCGGCCGGGACGCCGACCTTCACGGCCTTGCGGCCGGTCCGATAGTCGCGCAGCCGCCAGTCGTTGGCCCGGGCATGCTTGCGCAGTTTTGTGTCGGGATTGATCGCGTACGGATGTCCGACCAGGGACAGCATCGGGATGTCGTTGTGCGAATCGCTGTACGCGGCGCAGCGTTCGAGATCGAGGTCCTCGGCGGAGGCCAGCGCGCGCACCGCCTCCGCCTTCGCGGGGCCGTGCAGCGGCTCGCCGACCAGCCGTCCGGTGTAGACCCCGTCCACGGACTCGGCGACGGTGCCCAGGGCGCCGGTCAGGCCGAGGCGGCGGGCGATGATCGTGGCGGTCTCGACGGGGGCCGCGGTGACCAGCCACACCTTCTGGCCGGCGTCGAGGTGGGCCTGGGCCAGGGCGCGGGTGCCCGGCCAGATCCGCTCCGCCATGTACTCGTCGTAGATCTCCTCGCCGATGGCCATCAGTTCGGAGACCTTGTGGCCCTTGACGATGGACAGGGCGCTGTCGCGCGCGTCCTGCATGTGCTCGGGGTCCTCGACCCCGGCGAGCCGGAACCAGGCCTGCTGCCAGGCGAAGCGGGCCAGTTCGCGGCGGCGGAAGAACTCGCGCTTGTAGAGGCCGCGGCCGAAGTGGAAGATCGCGGCGCCCTGCATGACGGTGTTGTCGAGGTCGAAGAAGGCGGCGGCGAGGTCGTCGCCGTGGACCGGGAACTCCGGCTCGGCGGTCTCGGCCCCGGCGGCCTCGGTCTCGGGCCCGGCTCCGGCGGCGAGGGCTTCCCCGGGTGCGGGCGCAGGCGCGGTCTCCGGTGCGCCTGCCGCCTCGGGGGCGGGTGGGGCACCGGCCTGTGCGGACTTGCGGGCGGCTTCGGCCGAGGCCTCGCCTGCCAGCACGCTCCGCGCCGTCGCGGAGCGCCTACGGGGGGTGAGCCATCCCAGAGCGGCCATGACGCGAGCATAGCCATTGTGTTCGGGAGTTCCCGAACCGCCGGGAAACGGAGCGGTTAACTCTTCGGACACCCCGGCCCGGCGCGGGACAATGGCGGCATGAGCCCTTTGCTGCGCCGTAAGGAGAAGAAGCGTCCCGGAGAGCGGTTGGTGACGCTCATCGGGAAGCCGGGGTGCCATCTGTGCGATGACGCCCAGGAAGTGATCGAGAAGGTCTGCGCCGAGACCGGAGCACAGTGGGAGAAGAAGGACATCTCGCAGGACGAGGAGCTCTACCGGCTGCACTGGGAGCAGATCCCCGTGGTGCTGGTGGACGGTGAACAGCACACCTTCTGGCGGGTGAACCCTGACCGGCTGCGTCGGGCATTGGGAGCCTGACCGTTTCGCCCGTTACCATCGTGGGCGATTTATGGGGACTCGGGGGCGTATCGATGAGGAGTGTGTACCGCTTTGCCCCCCTCGGGATTTGAACGGGTTCGGCCCGTTCCTCGTCCGGGCCCCATCTGCCCAGCCCGCGTGACCCCGGTCACTTTGCTCGGACAAAGCGGACACAATCTTTGTGCACGCGTTCACAAAGACATAGCCTGCATTCGACGGGGCGGTCCTGGGACAAGAGGCCGCCTGCAGCCCCGCTCATCCCGCAGGAGCATCGTGGCAACTGGCCGAACTCACCGACCGGCGACCCGCAGCCGAGGTATTCCCGAGGCCACTGTCGCCCGGCTTCCGCTGTACTTGCGCGCACTCACCGCGCTCTCCGAGCGATCGGTACCCACGGTGTCCTCCGAGGAGCTCGCGGCCGCCGCCGGAGTCAACTCCGCGAAGCTGCGCAAGGACTTCTCGTACCTCGGTTCCTACGGCACGCGCGGCGTCGGCTACGACGTCGAGTACCTCGTCTACCAGATCTCCCGCGAACTCGGCCTGACCCAGGACTGGCCGGTCGTCATCGTCGGCATCGGCAACCTCGGCGCCGCCCTGGCCAACTACGGCGGTTTCTCCGCGCGCGGGTTCCGGGTGGCCGCGCTGATCGACGCCGACCCCGCGATGGCCGGCAAGCCGGTCGCCGGCATGGCCGTCCAGCACACCGATGATCTGGAGAAGATCATCGAGGAGAACGGCGTCTCGATCGGCGTCATCGCCACGCCCGCCGGCGCGGCCCAGCAGGTCAGCGAGCGGCTGATCGCCGCCGGTGTCACCTCCATCCTGAACTTCGCGCCGACCGTGCTGTCCGTGCCCGAGGGCGTGGACGTGCGCAAGGTCGACCTGTCCATCGAGCTCCAGATCCTGGCGTTCCACGAGCAGCGCAAGGCGGGCGAGGTGGCCGACGGCGCGGTTGCGGACGTGGACGCGGACTCCGAGCCGGGCGGGGACAGTGCGGCGGGTGCCGCGCCCGTCGCCGCCGTCGAGCCGCCGGCCGGGCGGGCCGCCGCGGCCGCGCGCAAGGGCGGCCCCGAGGGTGACGTGCCGGCGGTGATGCCGGCATGAGTCTGCTCGTCGTAGGCCTGAGCCACCGCAGCGCGCCGGTGAGCGTGCTGGAGCGGGCCTCGCTGTCCGCCGACGCCAAGGTCAAGCTGCTGCACGACACCCTGGCCGCCGAGCCCGCGGCCGAGGCGACCGTGCTGGCCACGTGCAACCGGATCGAGCTCTACGCCGACGTGGAGAAGTTCCACGCCGGTGTCGCCGAGCTGTCCACGCTGCTCGCCCAGCACAGCGGGGTCGCGCTGGAGGAGCTCACCCCCTACCTCTACGTGCACTACGAGGACCGGGCGGTGCACCACCTGTTCTCGGTGGCGTGCGGGCTGGACTCGATGGTCGTGGGCGAGGGGCAGATCCTCGGCCAGATCAAGGACGCGCTGGCGCTGGGGCAGGAGCTCCACACGGCGGGCCGGCTGATCAACGACCTCTTCCAGCAGGCGCTGCGCGTCGGCAAGCGGGCGCACTCGGAGACCGGGATCGACCGGGCCGGGCAGTCGCTGGTGACCTTCGGGCTGGAGCAGCTCGCGGTGCACCTGCCGGTGGGGGAGTGGGCCGCCGGTAAGCGCGCGCTGGTGATCGGCGCCGGGTCGATGTCCTCGCTGGCGGCGGCGACGCTGGCGCGGGTCGGGGTCGCCGAGGTGGTCGTGGCGAACCGGACCGCGGAGCGGGCGGAGCGTCTTGCGGAGATTTTGGTTGCCTCGGGCACTGGTGTCGCGGCGCGGGCCGTTCCGATGTCGGCCGTCGCCGGTGAGCTCGCGCGGGTGGATGTCGTCGTCTCCTGTACGGGGGCGACCGGGCTGGTGCTGACGGGCGACGATGTCGCGGCCGCCGTGGCCGCTGCCGCTGGGGTGGGCGGCCCTGCGGGGCTCTCCCCCACCCCGCCCCTTCCCGAAACCGGGGGCGAGCCCCCGGCCCCCTCCTGGGGGCTCCGCCCCCAGACCCCCGCGCCTCAGACGTCGGCGGGGCTGGAGAACGTCGACGCCGAGGTCGTCGCGCGGCTCGTCGCCGTCGCGGAGGCGGGGCGGCGGATCGCCGACGCCGGGGCCGTGCGGACGATCGCGGCGCCCGTCGCCGCCGAGGGCGACGGGTGTCCGGCTGGCGACGGCCGGTCGGCGCTCGCCGGGGTCGACGCCGGGTCGCTCGAACTGCACGGGGCATGGGCCGACCAGGGCGAGGCCGCCGCGCAGCGGCAGCCGCGGCGGGCGCCGCGGAGCCTGGCCGACGGGGCCGTTCCCGTCCGGCTGGCGCTGCTGGACCTGGCCATGCCCCGGGACATCGACGCCGCCGTGCACCGCATCCCGGGCGTGCGGCTCGTCGACATCGAGAGCCTCGCCGAGGCCTCCGCCGACGCGCCGATGGCCGCCGACGTCGACGCCGTGCGCGGGATAGTGGCCGAGGAAGTGGCCGCGTTCGGCGCCGCGCAGCGGGCCGCGCACATCACGCCCACCGTCGTCGCCCTGCGGGCGATGGCCGCCGAGGTCGTCGCCATGGAGGTGGCACGGCTCGACGGGCGGGTACCCGATCTCGACGAGCGGCAGCGCGCGGAGGTCACCCAGACCGTGCGCCGCGTCGTCGACAAGCTCCTCCACGCGCCGACCGTGCGCGTCAAGCAGCTCGCGAGCGAGCCCGGCGGTGCCGGGTACGCGGAGGCGCTGCGCGAACTCTTCGACCTCGACCCTCAGACGGTGGCATCCGTCAGCCGGGCGGACGCGGCCGATCCGATGAACGACGACCCAGGACGGGCATCATGAACACACGTCCCGACCAGCCCCTCAGGCTCGGCACGCGGCGCAGCAAGCTGGCCATGTCCCAGTCCGGGCACGTCGCCGAGGCGGTACGGGCGATCACCGGCCGGCCCGTCGAGCTCGTGGAGATCACGACCTACGGTGACGTGTCCCGCGAGAACCTCGCGCAGATCGGCGGCACCGGCGTGTTCGTCACGGCGCTGCGCGACGCGCTGGTGCGCGGCGAGGTCGACTTCGCCGTGCACTCGCTGAAGGACCTGCCGACGGCGCAGCCGGACGAGCTGGTCATCGCGGCCATGCCGGAGCGCGAGGACCCGCGCGACGCGCTGGTGGCCCGCGACGGCCTGACCTTCGAGCAGCTGCCCGACGGGGCCCGGGTGGGTACCGGTTCGCCGCGCCGCATGGCGCAGCTGAACGCGTACGCCCGCAGCCTGGGCAAGTCCATCGAGACCGTCGCGATCCGCGGCAACGTCGACACCCGGATCGGCTTCGTGCGCGCCGGCGAGCTCGACGCGGTCGTGCTGGCCGCGGCCGGCCTGAACCGGATCGGGCGTGCCGACGAGGCGACCGACCTGCTGTCGGTCGACAACGTCCTGCCCGCCCCCGGCCAGGGTGCCCTGGCCGTGGAGTGCCTCGCCTCCGACGCGGACCTCATCTCCGCGCTCGGCCGGCTCGACGACCCGCACACGCGGGCCGCCGTGACCGCGGAGCGTGCGCTCCTCGCCGCCCTGGAGGCCGGGTGCAGCGCACCCGTGGGCGCGCTCGCCGACCTGCTGGCCGACGGGCAGATTGTCAATGAAATGCGCCTGCGTGGTGTCGTCGGGACCCTCGACGGTTCGACGCTGGTGCAGCTGTCCACCACCGGTCCCGTGCCCCAGTCGTACGACGAGGCCATGGCGCTCGGCCGCGAACTCGCGGACGAGATGCTGGCCAAGGGCGCGGCCGGTCTGATGGGGGAGCGATCCCTTTGAACCCCTCAAGCCCCACCACCTCCCCCTTCGCGGGCGTAGCCGCTCCCGGGCTCGTCACCTTCCTCGGTGCGGGTCCGGGCGACCCGGGTCTGCTGACGCTGCGCGCCGTGGAGGCGCTCGCCGCCGCGGACGTACTGATCGCGGAGCCCGAGGTGCTAGAGGTCGTACGGACCCATGCGCGGGCGGGCGTCGACACGCCGCAGCTGACGGTCGCTGACGAAGTGTCAGCCGCCGCCGGTGTCCCGGCGATCCGTACTCCGTCGACCGCCGCGGACGTTGCCAATCTTGTCATGGAGGCCGCGCGCTCCGGCAGGCGGGTCGTCCGTGCGGTGACGGGTGACCCCGGACTGGAGGGGAACGCGGCCGAGGAGATGCTCGCCTGCGCCCACCAGGGGATCCCCTTCGAGGTGGTGCCCGGTGTGGCGACCGCCGTCGGCGTGCCCGCGTACGCGGGTGTTCCGCTGCGCGGGGAGCAGGGCGCGGACGTGCGCTTCGTGGACGCCCGGCACGCCTCGGCGCGCTGCTGGAGCGAGGTCGGCACGAGCGACTGCGGCGTGGTGGTCTCGGCGACGCTGGAGACGGTCGCGAGCGCGGCCGCCGAGCTGGTGGCGGCGGGCCGCAAGCCGGAGACCCCGCTGACGGTGACCGTGGGCGGTACGACGACCCGGCAGCGGACCTGGAGCGCGACCCTGGGCACGATCGCCCAGGTGTTCAAGCAGGGCAAGGTGCTCCCCTCGCCCGAGGGCGCGCGGCCGGTCATAGCCGTGGTCGGTGAGCAGGGTGCCGCGGCGCGGCGCGAGGAGCTGGCCTGGTTCGAGTCGAAGCCGCTGTTCGGCTGGCGGGTCCTCGTACCGCGTACGAAGGAGCAGGCCGCTTCGCTCTCCGACCAGCTGCGTTCGTACGGCGCGGTGCCGCACGAGGTACCGACCATCGCGGTGGAGCCGCCGCGCACCCCGCAGCAGATGGAGCGGGCCGTGAAGGGCCTGGTGACGGGCCGCTACGAGTGGATCGCCTTCACCTCGGTGAACGCCGTGAAGGCGGTGCGGGAGAAGTTCGAGGAGTACGGGCTCGACGCGCGTGCCTTCGCGGGCATCAAGGTCGCCGCGGTCGGCGAGCAGACCGCGGCCGCGCTGGTGGAGTTCGGCGTGAAGCCGGACCTGGTGCCGAGCGGTGAGCAGTCGGCGGCCGGGCTGCTGGAGGACTGGCCGCCGTACGACCCGGTCTTCGACCCGATCGACCGCGTCTTCCTGCCGCGCGCCGACATCGCCACGGAGACGCTGGTGGCCGGGCTGATAGAGCTGGGCTGGGAGGTCGACGACGTCACGGCGTACCGGACCGTGCGCGCGTCGCCGCCGCCGGCGGACACCCGTGAGGCGATCAAGGGCGGTGGTTTCGACGCCGTTCTCTTCACGTCGTCGTCCACCGTGCGGAACCTGGTCGGCATCGCCGGCAAGCCGCACAACGTGACCGTCATCGCCTGTATCGGGCCGGCGACGGCCAAGACGGCGGAGGAGCACGGCCTGCGCGTGGACGTGCTGTCGCCGGAGCCGAGCGTGGGCAAGCTGGCCGAGGCGCTGGCCGCGTACGGGGAGGCGCGCCGGGAGGCGGCCAAGGCGGCCGGTGAGACGGTGGCCCGCCCGAGCGAGCGGCGGCCGGGCGCGCGGCGCCGTCGCGCGACGTGAGGTTAGGCCGTGTCTTTTGGATCAGGCCGGGCCCGCGTCGCCTGGCACCGCGCCTCGCCGCGTTCTCGTCGGTCGACGACGCTCCGCGTCGCCTCCCTCCTCGGCCTTGCGATGCACGGCACCAGGCGACGCGGGCTGATCCGGCCTGATCCAAAAGACACGGCCTAGTGGCTGGAGGGGCCCGGGCGCGGTTCACGCCCCGGGCCCCTTCGGCGTTTCCGGGGGGCTGCCGCGGTCCGGCAGCCCGGTACCCGGGCGGCTGCGGCCGACTGGCCCCAGGGGGTGCGCGGGTGGGCCGGGGGCGGGCTCTACGCTGGGTGGTGACTGCTGTCGAGGCTCGAAGAGGCGACTAGAAGATGAGCGCGTACGGATCCTTCCCCGGCTCGCGGCCCCGCCGGCTGCGCACCACCCCGGCGATGCGGCGGATGGTCGCGGAGTACCGGCTGCACCCCTCGGACCTGATCCTGCCGGCGTTCGTCCGGGAGGGCATCGGCGAGCCGCTCCCGATCTCGGCGATGCCGGGCGTGGTGCAGCACACCCGGGACACGCTGCGGAAGGCCGCCGTGGAGGCGGTCGAGGCGGGGGTCGCGGGGATCATGCTCTTCGGTGTTCCGGCGGACGAGAACAAGGACGCGCTGGGCACGGCGGGCACGGAGCCGGACGGCATCCTCCAGGTCGCGATCCGCGACGTGAAGGCCGAGGTCGGCGACGACCTGGTGATCATGTCGGACCTGTGCCTGGACGAGTACACCGACCACGGCCACTGCGGGGTCCTCGACGAGCACGGCCGCGTCGACAACGACGCGACGCTGGAGCGGTACGCGGAGATGGCGCAGGTCCAGGCCGACGCCGGCGTCCACGTGGTGGGTCCGAGCGGGATGATGGACGGCCAGGTCGGCGTGATCCGCGACGCGCTGGACGAGACGGGCCACGAGGACGTCGCGGTCCTCGCCTACACGGCGAAGTACTCCTCCGCCTTCTACGGGCCCTTCCGCGAGGCCGTCGCCTCCTCCCTCCAGGGCGACCGCAAGACCTACCAGCAGGACCCGGCGAACGCCCGCGAGTCGCTGCGGGAGCTGGCGCTGGACCTGGAGGAGGGTGCCGACATGGTCATGGTGAAGCCGGCCGGCCCCTACCTGGACATCCTGCACCGGGTCGCCGAGGCCGTGGACGTGCCGGTGGCGGCGTACCAGATCAGCGGCGAGTACGCGATGGTCGAGGCGGCCGCGGAGAAGGGCTGGATCGAGCGCGACCGGGCGATCATGGAGACGCTGCTCGGCATCAAGCGGGCGGGCGCGGACACGATCCTGACGTACTGGGCGACCGAGGTCGCGGGCTGGCTGCGCGCCGAGCGCTGAGCCGCGACCGGTGGGGGTGCGGGCCCGGCGGGCCCGCACCCCCCATTTCGTTCTAGAAGAATGTTCCAGTCCTGCCCGGTGTCCTAGGCTGGCGGGATGGTGAAGCAACAGCGTGGCGCGGCCACGGTCGACCAGCTCCTGACCGCCGCCCTGCGCGTGTACGCCGAGTCCGGCCAGCAGGGTTTCACCGTGCAGGCCGTGACGGCGGCCAGTGGGGTCAGCCTCGGCAGTCTCTACCACCACTTCGGCAGCTTCGACGGGCTGGCCGCCGCGCTGTACATCCGCTGCATGGGCGAGCTGTTCGACGCGATGACGGCCGCCGTGCTGCGCTGCCGCACGGCCCGGACCGGCGTACGGGCCCTGGTGCGGGCCTACTTGGAGTTCACCCGGGAGCACCGGGACGCCGCGCTCTTCCTGCACGCCTCCGCCTACTCCGGCTACCTCGCCGGGCACGCGGCCGAGATCCAGGCGGCCAAGGAGGCGAAGCTCGGGCCGATGGCGGCATGGATGGGGGCCCGGATGGCGAAGGGTGAGATCCGGCCGATTCCGGGGCCGGTGGCAGAGGTGATGGTGATGGGCCCGCCGTGCGAGGCGGCCAAGCGGTGGCTGGCCAGCACGTACGAGATGGACCTCGATCAGGCCGTGAAGTACCTGCCGGACGTCGTCTGGCGTTCCCTGGAGCCGTGACGGGCCTGGCGCGATCCGGCGGTACCCCAGCTTGTTATAGAAGATCTTTCTAGAAAAAACTTCCATATTCAGGGTCCGGAGCGTCAGACTCGGTGTCATGGCGCACGGTCGCTGCGCCACGAGACCGCCGCCCCTCCGGGTCCCACAGGGGAGGACCCGGGGAGGCTGGTGGCCACCGTGGGCCCGAGGCCCCGCCACGGGCCGACCCGCCGACCGGCCGGCGCTCACCCCTGCGCCCTACCGGGTCCGGACCCGGAACAGGGTCACCGCCAGGGTGAGCGCCAGCGCGGTGATCCCCGCGCACCAGGCGAGGGCCGTCCACGGGGTGTTCCCGGCGGGCTGGTCCAGCAGCAGGGCCCGCAGCGATTCGATGACCGGGGTCAGCGGCTGGTGCCCGGCGAAGCCGTGCAGCCAGGACGGCATGGTCCCGATCGGCACGAAGGCGCTGGAGGGGTAGGGCAGGAACATCATCAGGAAGGTGAACCCGCCCGCCGCCTCGGGGGACTTGGCGAGCAGCCCCAGCGCCGCCGCGAGCCAGGAGATCGCCGTGATGTACGCGACGAGCAGCCCGGCGGCGGCCGCCAGGGCGAGCGGCCCGCCCGAGGGCCGGAAGCCGATGGCGAGGGCGACCAGCAGCACCAGGGTGGTGGAGAGCAGGTTCCGTACGACCGAGGCGGCGACGTGCCCGGCCAGGACCGGGACCCCGCCGACGTCCAGGGAGCGGAAGCGGTCGATGATGCCGTTCTTCATGTCGTCGGCCACGCTCACGGCGGTGCTCGCCGCGCCGAAGCCCGCGCACAGCAGCATCGCCCCCGGGACCACGTACGTGACGTACTCCGTGCCGGTGTCGATGGCCCCGCCGAAGAAGTAGACGAAGATCAGCATCAGCATCACCGGCAGCATCAGGGCGGCGATCAGCGCGTCCGGGCTGCGCCGGCTGATGCGCAGGCTGCGTCCGGCCATGGTGAGGGCGGTGGCGTTGCTCATCGGGCTGCTCCCGTCAGGGCGAGGAAGACGTCGTCGAGGGTGGCGCTGCGCAGGGCGAAGCGGGCGACGGCGGTGCGGTCGGGGTCGAGTTCGTCGAGCAGGGCCCGCACCTGGGCGGCGGAGCCGTCGGTGGCCAGGCCCAGCGTCAGCTCGTCGGGCGCGTGGTGCACGGCGCGGGCGGCGAGCGCCTCGTAGGCCCTCCGGCTGGTCAGGGTGAGGTCGAGGCGGTGCCCGGCGACGCGCGCCTTCAGCTCGGCCGGGGTGCCCTCGGCGGTGATCCGTCCGGCGTCGAGGACGGTGACCCGGTCGGCGAGCCGGTCGGCCTCCTCCAGGTACTGGGTGGTGAGCAGGACGGTGGTGCCGTCGGCGCGCATCTCCCGTACGACGTCCCACAGTTCGAGGCGGCTGCGCGGGTCGAGTCCGGTGGTGGGCTCGTCCAGGAAGAGCACCTCGGGCCTGCCGACGAGGCTCGCGGCGAGGTCCAGGCGCCGCCGCATCCCGCCGGAGTAGGTCCGGGTGAGCCGTCCGGCGGCCTCGGTGAGGCCGAAGCGCTCCAGGAGCCCGTCGGCGCGGGTCCGTGCGTCGCGGGCGGAGAGCCCGGTCAGCCGGCCGGTCATGCGCAGGGTCTCGGTGCCGGTCTGGAGGTCGTCCAGGGCGGCGAACTGCCCGGTGAGGGCGATCCGTTCGCGTACGAGGGCCCGCGCGCCGGCGATGTCGTGCCCGGCGACGCGCGCGGTCCCGGAGTCGGGTGCGGTGAGGGTGGCGAGGATGCGGACGGAGGTGGTCTTGCCCGCCCCGTTGGGGCCGAGCAGGGCGAGTACGGAGCCCCGGGGGACGGCCAGGTCGAGGCCGTCGAGGACGCGGTTGCCGCCGTAGGACTTGGTCAGGGCGCGGGCGTACAGGGCGTGGTCGTTCACGGCTCATCCCTTCTGCGTATGGGTTACGCGCTTCTGTGTAAGTAATACACAGAACTAGGATGTGGGTCAACGAAGGACGAGGGGAGGGGGTGGCGATGGCGAAGGAACCGGCGGACGGAACCGGCCTCCCGCTGAGCCTGCAAATGGCCTGGGGCCTGCGCGAACGCCCCGGCAAGGGCCCGCGCCCCAGCCTCACCCTGCCGAAGATCGTCGACGCGGCCGTCGCCCTCGCCGCGGGCGAGGGCATGGACGCCGTCTCCATGGGCCGCGTGGCCAAGGAACTGGGCGTCTCGACGATGTCCCTCTACCGCTACGTCACGGCGAAGGAAGAGCTGTACATCCTGATGTCCGAGGCGGGCGTCGGCACCCCGCCGCCGCTCCCGCCCGAGGCGGAAGGGTGGAGCTGGCGGGAGCTGCTGTCGGACTGGGCGTACGCCCAGCGCACCCTGCTGATGACGAAGCCCTGGATCCTGCGCATCCCGCTCACGGCCCCGCCGGCCTCACCGAACCAGCTGGCCTGGATGGAACGCGGCCTCGCCGCCATGGCCGGCACGGTCCTGGAGGAGGGCGAGAAGCTCTCCGCGATCATCCTGATCGGCGGGCTCGTACGCAACGAGGCCACCATGGCCGCCGACATGATGGACGCGATCCTCAAGGGCGGCGTCCCCCCGGACCAGGTCATGGCCCGGTACGTGAACTCCCTGCGCCTGCTGACCGCCCCCGACACCCACCCGGCCCTGACGCGGCTGCTGGCCTCGGACGCCTTCACCGGCGCTGGCGAACCCGACTTCCAGTTCCGCTTCGGCCTGGACCGCATCCTCGACGGCCTGGCCCGCCTGATCACGGAACGCGAGGCGCGTGAGGCCCCGCCGAGCGCGTAGCCGCGTACGGGTGCACCCTGGAAAGCAGCGGCCACGGAGGTGATCGCCATGAAGGATGCCGTCGGATGGCACGTCGACGTGAAGTTCGACGAGGACAGTCAGCGCACCCGCGCCGCCGCCCTCGTCCGGCTGCCGGACGGGAGCGAGCTGCGCTCTCACGGCTACGCCAGCCGTCACCCCAGTGACGGTAATCAGCCCAGGGTGGGCGAGGAGCTCGCGGCGGCGCGCGCGCTCAACGATCTGAAGGAGCAGTTGCTGACCAAGGCGCACGACGAGATCGACGGGGCGTCGGGACGCACGTCGTACCCGATCACACGCTGATCCGGTCTGGGCGGTGCTACCGGCCGACCCAGCCGGTCAGCGCCGCCCAGCTCGCGGGGGCGAGGGTCAGGGTCTTGCCGTCCGGGACCTTGGAGTCCCGGACGTGGACGGTGGCGGGGGTGGTGGCGACCTCTACGCAGTTGCCGCCATTGCTTCCGCTGTAGCTGGACTTGATCCACTTCAGTGCGGTGCTCATGACTCTCCTAGCAGGCGGTCAAACTCGGCCCTCGTCTCATCGGGGTTGAGGGCCTGTGTCCGCAGCATGGCATAGATGCGTTCCACGCTGCTCACCTCATTTGGCTCGGAGGTGAGGTGGCTGCCGCGCTGGGTTTCCATGTAGGCGAGCCGCTGGTGTTCAGGGGTTTCAAGGAGTACGAAGGGGCCGTCGAGCGCCGGGTGCCGAGAGTGCTTCAGGGGGTAGATCTGGAGGGAGACCCCTGGTAGTTCCGAGCAGGCGCGGAGGTGGTTCAACTGGTCCCGGTGGACCTCCCGGTCGCCTAGACGCAGCAGGAGTACGGGCTCCCAGATCACGAAGCTGAGCATGACGGGCTCCTTGCGCTTGAGGATCTCCCGCCGCCCGACGCGCACCGCGGTGCGACCGGCGATTTCCTCCTCGCCCAGGACCGGAACGCAGCTACGGAAGACCGCTTCGGCGTAGGCGTCGGTCTGGAGCAGGCCGGGAACGACCTGGTTCTCGTACGAGGAGACGGCGACGGCCTCGCGCTCGTGCTCCAGGAATTCCTCCGCCCATGGCGGGATCACGTCCGCGTCCGGCATCTCATGGGCCGCGACGGTGAGCAGGCCCGGCAGGCCCAGGTGGAAATCCAGCAGCTCGGCGACGTTCGGCATCAGCCGACGGCGGCCCTGTTCGATCGACCCGATGGTCTCCTCGTCCAGACGGACCAGGGCGGCGAGTTGCTTCTGGGTCAGGCCCTTGGCGACGCGAGCGGCTGCTACCTGCCGCCCGATCATCTTCAGGGACGTCGCGTTGGCGCGTGGGCGCTTCTTCGGTGGCATGGCGATGGACTCCCCACCTCTGCGTGTGAATTACCCGGTGCCGACCCGTACTCATCAAGGAGTACGGGTCGGCACCGGGTCACAGGCTAGTCACGGCAGGTCACGATCGTCCCGTGAACCTAAATGCTCAACCCGGCCTGATGCGTGAGCGGTTGTTCCCCAGGTCCTACCAAACGGTGGCTGCGGCACGGGCGTTCACCCGTGACACGCTCGCCAACTGGGACCGGCCCGCCCGCCGGGAGGACATCGTGCTCTGCGTCAGCGAGCTGGCCACCAACGCCCTCCGCCACGGCGTCCCGCGCGGCCGCACCTACCGCCTGCGCCTCCTGAACTTCGGCTGCTGCGTACGTGTCGAGGTGCACGACAGCGGGCCCGGGCGGTCGCGGATCCTCGGGCGGCCGCCCGGGAACGGGCTGCGGATCGTCGGGGCCGTCGCCGACCTGTGGGGGGTGCTTCCCCGCTCGCCCGGGAAGGTCGTATGGGCCGAATTCCGGTCCGGCGACTGCTAGTTTCGGCTGATCGGAAGATATGGCCGTAGGGGGAGCAATGTCACGTCCGTGGCGATGGGTCGTGGTCGTGGTGGCCACCGGGATCGGGTTCCTGATCGCCTTCAGGTTCGGGCTCTGGGACCCCTTCGGCTGGTTCCCCGAGAAGGAGTCCGACCGGGCCTCCGTCGCCGCCGGCTTCGGCGGGGCCATGGCCGCCGTGATCGCCCTCGTCGGCGGCTGGTGGGCCGGAGGCTCCGGCGGGGACGGCGGGAACTCCGTACGCCAGCGCGCCCGTGCCTCCGGGACCTCGCAGATCACCCAGAGCGGCGGCCCCGCCGGCCAGGTCACCCAGCAGGCCCGCGCCGACGGCGACTCCCGCATCCAGCAGCGCGGCGGCGGTGAGGCCGAGGAGCAGTCCTCGTGACGGCCGAACAGCGGGCCCGGGCCTCCGGGAACGCCCGGATCACCCAGATCGCCGGTGACCAGGTCACCTACGCCCCCGGGGCCGGACCCGCGCCCCGCGCCGGGCTCGGCCTGCCCGAGGCGCCCGCCGTACTCGTCGGACGGGACGGGCCGGCCGAAGAACTGATGGGCCTCCTCGCCGACGGCGGGCCCACCGTCTCCGTCGTCGCCGGCCTCGCCGGGGTCGGCAAGAGCGCGCTCGCCGTGGCGACGGCGCACCGGGCGGTGCAACTGGGCTGGTTCGGGGACCGGGTGTTCTTCCTGCGCCTGCACGGCTACGCCCCCGGCGGCGGAGTCGCGGGTCCCGACGCGGTGCGGGAGATGCTGCGCCACCTCGGGATCCGGGACACGGACATGCCGGAGTCCCAGGACGGCCGGGCGGCGCTGTACCGGGGGCTGCTGGCGGAGTACGCGCAGGCCGGACAGCGGGTGCTGGTCGTCGCCGACGACGCGGGCGAGGTGGCCCAGGTACGGGACCTCGTACCGGCGGGGACCGCGCACCGGCTCCTGATCACCTCCCGGCACCGGCTCCTGCACCGGGACTTCGTCGCGCGGGTGGTGCCCCTGGACGAGCTGGCGCCCGGCCCCGCCGCCGAACTCCTCACGGGGACGTTGCTGCGCACCTGGCCCCAGGACCCCCGCCCGGCGGCGGAGCCGGACGCCCTCGCGGAGGTCGCGGAACAGTGCGGGCGCCTGCCGCTGGCCCTGACGGTCGCGGGGGCCCTGCTGGCGGGCGATCCGGGGCTCCCCGTAACGGATCTGGCGGCCCAGCTGGCCGACGCGCGGACCCGGCTGGCGAAGCTGGACTCGGAGCTGGACGACGGGGTCCGGGCGGCGTTCGACCTCTCGTACGGGCGGCTCCCGCAGGACCAGGCCCGTGTCTTCCGCCTGCTGACGGTGAACCCGGGCCCGGACTGCGCCACGGTGTACGCGGCGCTGATCACCGGCGAGGAGGCCGCCGGCCTGCGCCCGAAGCTGGCGGCCCTGGTACGCGCCTCCCTGCTGGCGGAGGAGCCGGTCGGCTCGGGGCGCTGGCGGATGCACGACCTGGTCCGGCTGTACGCGCGGGAGCGCGGCGAGGAGCGCGCGGCGCAGGACGGCCGGGACGAGGCGGTGGACGCCTTGCTGGGGAGCCTGGTCCTGGACGTGGGGAAGGCGACGCGGGCCCTGGGTGTGAACGGGGCCCCCGTGGCCCCGGGGCCGGGCCTGCCGTCGGTGGCGCAGGCGCTGGACTGGCTGGACGCGGAACGGGCCATGCTGGTCGCGGCCGTGGGCTTCGCCGGGGACGCGGGACGGCCGCAGACGGCCGTGGAACTCGGCACGACGCTGATTCCGTACCTCCAGATCTACCGGTACCGGCAGGACGCGGTGCTGGTGGCGCAGTGGATGCTCGCGGTCGCGGAGCCGACGGGGCACCCGGAGGACATCGGTGCGCGCCTGTACGACCTCGGGCTCGCGTACGCAGGGGCCGAGCAGCTGGACGAGGCGACGGCATCGCTGACCCGGGCGCTGGAGGTGTTCCGGGCGAACTCCCTGAGGATGGGGGAGGGGAAGGCCCTGAACACGCTGGGCACCGTGCACATGCGCAGGAAGCAGTGGGCCGAGGCGGAGCGGTGTCTCAGGGAGGCGCTGAAGATCTTCCGCGAGCTCGGCATCCACCACGGGAAGGGCACCGTCCTGGCCAGTCTGGCCGAGGTCTTCGAGCAGATGGGGCGGCTGGACGAGGCCGTCTCCCTGCACCGGCAGGCGGTGTCGGTCATGGGCGGGCTCGGCGACTTCCACCGTGAGGCAGCCGCGCTGAACTCCCTGGCCGATGCGCTCTGGCTGACCGGACAGCACGAGGAGTCCCTGGCCGCCAGGGAGCGGGCCCTGAACACCCAGCGGGAGTTCGGGAACCGCAGGCAGGCGGCGGGCACCCTGAACCGCCTCGCCGACGCCCTGCGGGCGCTGGACCGGGACCAGGAGGCCGAGGCGCGGTACGAAGAGGCCCTCGTCATCTTCGAGGAGACGGAGGAGCCCTACCCGCAAGGGCAGATCCTCAACAACCTGGCGCTGATCCGGGGTCGTGGGGGGCGGTGGGAAGAGGCGCGGGAGGGGCACGAGCGCGCCGGCTTCCTCTTCGCGGCCTGCGGGCACCGGGCGGAGGAGGCGGCCGCGCTCGCAGGCCTGGGCTTCGCGCTGTACGCCCTGGACCGTCCCGCCGAGGCCGCCGGGGCGTTGGAGCGGGCCGCGGATCTCTACGCGGCGATCGGCGACACCGCTCAGGAGGCGACGGCACGGGGGGCTGCCGCCGAACTGCGGGGGCAGCCGGAACCTCCCGGCCACTGGTGGCAGCGCCTCACCGACCGCACTCGCGACAGCCGGGAGGCTCGCTGACTGGTACGGCAATTCCGTACGACTCTGTACCGGGAGGTGAGCTCGTGTCGATCTCGGCGAACGAGGCCCGGCAGCGTTTCTACCCGCTGATCCGGCAGGTCAACGAGGACCATGTGCCCGTAGAGGTCACCTCCCGGGAGCACGGCGACGTGGTGATCATGTCCGCCGAGGACTTCCGGTCCTGGCAGGAGACCGTCTACCTGCTGCGCTCCCCGCGCAACGCGCAGATCCTCATGGAGTCCATCGCGGAACTGGACGCCGGCCACGGCCAGGCCAGGGAGCTGATCGGCGAGGACGACGAGGAAGGGTCCGCTGCGTGAAGGTCGTCTTCTCGGGGCGGGCCTGGGACCAGTACACCTACTGGGCGACGGCCGACCCGAAGGTCCTCAAGAGGATCAACCGCCTGATCACGGAGATCCAGCGCACGCCGTTCGAGGGGGCGGGCAAGCCGGAGCCGCTGAAGGAGAACCTGTCCGGGTGGTGGTCTCGGCGGACCACCGACGAGCACCGGCTGGTGTACCGGGTCAGGGACGGGGCCGTCGAGGTCGCTCAGGCCCGTTACCACTACTGAACCCGCGAGATGCGCGCCGCCCCGCGTGAAGGGGTGGCGCGCATCCACAGCCTGGGGACGAACCTAGGCCGGCTGCTCCGGCGTCGACGCCGTGATGACGGAGAACGCCCCGCCCTGCGGGTCGGCCAGCACCGCCATGCGGCCCGCGACCATGTCGAACGCCGGGGCCAGGACCGTCGCACCCGCGCGCACGGCCGCCGCCTGGACGTCGTCCACGCTGTCCACGTGGAAGTACGGCTGCCAGTGCGGCGGCACGCCCGGCGGCATCTTGCTCATGTCCATCATCCCGCCCACCGCGCGGTCGTTGACCTTGAACTCGACGTACCCCTCGGCGCCTTCCATCTCCGAACGCGCCGTCGTCACCGGCAGGATCGACGAGTAGAACGCCGACGCCGCCGCCAGGTCGGGGGTCGTGAGCTCGTTCCAGATCAGCGCGCCGTGCTCGTTGACGATGCCCGCCCCGTCGAACGTGCCGGGCTGCCACAGGCCGACGACGGCGCCCGTCGGGTCGGAGATCACGGCCATCCGGCCGAGGTCCATGACGTCCATCGGGCCCATCATGACCGTGCCGCCCGCGTCGGTGACGGACTTGAGCGTCGAGTCGATGCTGTCCGTCGACAGGTACGTCGTCCACACCGTCGGGGGCAGCGGGTCCGGCACCGTCCCGTCCGGGTTCATCGCCTTCATGATCCCGGCGACCGGCTTCCCCTTGAGGGTGCAGACGGAGTACCCGCCCGTCTCCGCCGGGCCGACCTCGCCCTGCCAGCCGAAGAGGTCGCAGTAGAAGTCGAGCGCCGCCTGCTGGTCGGGGACCATCAGGTCGATCCAGCACGGGGTGCCGGGCTTGTAGGGGCCGTTCATGTCGGGCACGGATGCCTCCGTCGGTGGTGCTGGGGCTGGACGGGCCATCCCCTACCCGGCCCCGGCGCCCGGAATCGGGCCGTACGGGTGACTCCCTGCGCACGCGCTCCCTGCACGCGCTCCCGGTGGCGGTGACCCTCAGCGCTCCCGCGCAAGCCGTCCCGCCGCCCATCCGAAGCCGAGGCACGCCGGCGTGTACACCGCGAGGTTGAGGGCGTAGAAGGGGCTGTCCGGCGGGCTGTCGAGGAGCCCGGCGGCCCAGCCCAGGCCCGCGACGCCGCGTACGGCCAGGCCCGCGGCCACCGCGCCCGTGACGGCCCGCGTCAGGCGGCCGCCGCGGCCGTACCCGTGCGCGAGCACCCCCGCCCCGGCGGCCAGCGTCAGCGCCGCCAGCGGCAGGACCACGCGCGGCCCGAAGGACACCTCCGTGCCGAGTACCGCCAGCGACAGGGCCCGCTCCCCGGAGGCGGGCCAGGTGGCGCCGGTGGCCCAGTACAGGTGGACGAGGCCGTCGGCCCCCAGCAGCCCCGCCACCGCGATCGCGGCCCGGCGCCGCGCCGTGCGCTCCATGCCGTTCATGTGTGTGATCCCCTCCGTCGTGCCGTGCCCTGACACACCGAAGAGGCCCGGCCCCGGGGGAACGTTCCCCGTGAGTTCCGCCCGTGCCGGGAAACGCGACGGCCCCCGGTGCGGGTGCACCGGGGGCCGTCGGGCGGGACGTCAGAGCTTCTCGGGGGTGCGGATGCCGAGGAGGGACATGCCCTTGGTCAGGGTGCGGGCGGTCAGGTCGCACAGGAACAGGCGGTTCTCGCCGACGACGAGCTCCGGCTCCGGCTTGATGACCGGGCACTGGTCGTAGAACGTCGTGAACAGCGAGGAGAGCTGGTACAGGTACGCGGCCAGCTTGTGCGGGGCGTAGTCCTCCGCCGCCTCCGCGATCAGCGCGCCGAACCCGTCCAGGTGCAGGCCGAGCGCGCGCTCGGTCGGGGCCAGCTCCAGCTCCGGGTGCGCGACCGGCTTGCGGTCGCCCGCCTTGCGCAGGATGGACCGGATGCGGGCGTACGCGTACTGGAGGTAGACGGAGGTGTCGCCGTTGAGCGAGACCATCTGGTCCAGGTCGAACTTGTAGTCGCGGGACGCGGACGTCGACAGGTCGGCGTACTTCACCGCGCCGATGCCCACGTACTGGCCGTTCTCGACGATCTCCGCTTCCGTCAGACCCACCTTCATGGCCTTCTCGCGGACCACGGCCGTGGCCCGGTCCACCGCCTCGTCCAGGAGGTCGACCAGCCGGACCGTCTCGCCCTCACGGGTCTTGAACGGCTTGCCGTCCTTGCCGAGGACGGTGCCGAAGGCCAGCTGCACGGCCTTGACCTCGTCGTTCAGCCAGCCGGCCCGGCGGGCCGTCTCGAAGACCATCTTGAAGTGCAGCGACTGCCGCGCGTCCACCACGTAGATCAGGCTGGTGGCCGCCAGGTCGGAGACGCGGTTGCGGATCGCGGAGAGGTCGGTGGCGGCGTAGCCGAAGCCGCCGTCGGACTTCTGGACGATCAGCGGGGTCGGGTTGCCGTCCGGGCCCTTGTACTCGTCGAAGAACACGCACAGCGCGCCGTTGGAGCGGACGGCGACGCCCGACTCCTCCAGCAGCTTGCAGGTCTCGGCCAGCATGTCGTTGTAGCCGGACTCGCCGACGACGTCGGGGTCCTGGATGTCCATGTCCAGCTTGTTGAAGACGGAGTAGAAGTAGATCTTCGACTCGTCGACGAACCGCTGCCACAGCGCCAGGGTCTCCGGGTCGCCCGCCTGGAGGTCCACCACCCGGGCCCGGGCGCGCGTCTTGAACTCCTCGTCGGAGTCGAAGAGGGCGCGCGAGGCCTTGTAGAGGCGGTTGAGGTTGGACATGGCCTCTTCGCCGGAGGCCTCGCCCGCGTCCCCGGCCTTGTGGTCCAGCTCGTGCGGGTGCTCCAGCAGGTACTGGATGAGCATGCCGAACTGGGTGCCCCAGTCGCCGATGTGGTGGCGGCGGATGACCTTCTCGCCGGTGAACTCCAGGATCTCCACCATCGCCGCGCCGATCACGGCGGACCGCAGGTGGCCGACGTGCATCTCCTTGGCCACGTTCGGCTGCGCGTAGTCGATCACCGAGGTGCCGGCGGACGCGCTCAGCGGCACGCCGAGCCGGTCGTCGGCCGCGCGGGCGGCCAGCGTCCTGATGATCGCCTCGTCGGAGACGGTGATGTTGAGGAAGCCGGGGCCGGAGACCTCGACGTCCTTGATCACACCGCCCTTGTCCAGGCCTTCGAGGACGGTCGCGGCCAGCTCGCGCGGGTTGGCCTTGGCCTTCTTCGCGAGCGCCAGGATGCCGTTGGCCTGGAAGTCGGCCCGGTCGCTTCGTCGCAGCAGCGGGTCGGCGGCACCGGCCTCCGGCAGGGCGGAGGCGAGGGCGTCCGAGACGCGCTGTTCGACGGAAGAAGCGAGGGAAGGGACCGAGGCCATGAGCTGCCGTTCCTGTGAGGTTGCACGTGCGCGTGCACTTGGTTGTTCCGACAAGTGCCGAGTATCCCACGCGGAGGCTGCCCGTTTCCCGGGATATGGGGGCGCGTATCAGTGGGCGGAAGCAACCCCGGAGTGGCCCCTTCCGTCTGGGAGAATGGCCGTAGCCAGCATTCGAGATAGAAGGACGTGTCGTGGCTCAGAGCGCGCAGAGCAGCAGCACAGAGACCGACTGGGTCTCCCGTTTCGCGGACGAGGTCATCGCCGAGGCGGAGCGCCGAGCCCCCGGCAAAGCCATTGTCGTCGCGTCCGGACTCTCCCCGTCCGGCCCGATCCACCTGGGCAACCTGCGCGAGGTCATGACCCCGCACCTGGTCGCGGACGAGATCCGCCGCCGGGGCCACGAGGTCCGCCACCTCATCTCCTGGGACGACTACGACCGCTACCGGAAGGTCCCCAAGGGCATCCCCGGTGTCACCGAGGAGTCCCACGCCCAGCACATCGGCCGCCCGCTGACCGCCGTGCCCGCGCCCGAGGGTTCCCCGTACGCGAACTGGGCCGAGCACTTCAAGGCCGCCATGGTCGCCTCCCTGGCCGAGCTGGGCGTCGAGTACGACCCCATCAGCCAGACCGAGCAGTACACCTCCGGCGCCTACCGCGAGCAGGTGCTGTTCGCGATGAAGCACCGCGGCGACATCGACGCCGTCCTCGACCAGTACCGCACCAAGCAGAAGCCGGGCGGCAAGAAGCCCCAGCAGAAGCAGGTCGACGAGGCCGAGCTCGAAGCGGCCGAGGGCTCCGGCGCGGCCGCCGAGGACGACGGCAGCGCCGAGGGCGCGGAGTACTTCCCGTACAAGCCGTACTGCGGCGAGTGCGGCAAGGACTTCACCAAGGTCACCTCGTACGACGACGAGACGACCGAGATGACCTACGTCTGCACCGAGGACCAGTACACCGAGACGGTCAAGCTCAGCGAGTTCAACCGCGGCAAGCTCGTCTGGAAGGTCGACTGGCCGATGCGCTGGGCCTTCGAGGGCGTGGTCTTCGAGCCCTCCGGCGTCGACCACTCCTCGCCCGGCTCGTCCTTCCAGGTCGGCGGCCAGATCGTGCACATCTTCGGCGGCGAGCAGCCGATCGGCCCGATGTACGCGTTCGTCGGCATCAGCGGCATGGCGAAGATGTCCTCCAGCAAGGGCGGGGTCCCGACCCCGGCCGACGCGCTGAAGATCATGGAGCCGCAGCTGCTGCGCTGGCTGTACGCCCGCCGCCGCCCGAACCAGTCCTTCAAGATCGCCTTCGACCAGGAGATCCAGCGGCTCTACGACGAGTGGGACAAGCTGGAGGCCAAGGTCGCGGACGGCTCCGTGCTGCCCGCCGACGCGGCCGCGCACAGCCGCGCCGTACGGGTCGCCTCCCACGACCTGCCCCGGACCCCGCGTCCCATGCCGTACCGCACCCTCGCGTCGGTCGTCGACATCACTGCCGGGCACGACGAGCAGACCCTGCGGATCCTCTCCGACCTGGACCCGTCGCAGCCGCTGACCTCCCTCGACGAGGTACGGCCGCGCCTGGACCGCGCGGAGAACTGGATCACCACCCAGGTCCCGGCCGACCAGCGCACCCTGGTCCGCGAGGACGCCGACACCGAGCTGCTGTCCTCCCTGGACGAGGCCGGACGCGAGTCCCTGCGGCTGCTGCTGGAGGGCCTCGACTCGCACTGGTCGCTGGACGGGCTCACCACCCTCGTCTACGGCGTCCCGAAGGTGATGGCCGGGCTGGAGCCCGACGCCAAGCCGACGCCCGAGCTGAAGGTCGCCCAGCGCGAGTTCTTCGCCCTGCTGTACCGCCTGCTCGTCACCCGGGAGACCGGCCCGCGCCTGCCCACGCTGCTGCTGGCGGTCGGGGCGGAGCGGGTGCGCAAGCTGCTCGCCGCCTGATCCTGTGGACATGAGGAAGGGCCCGCACCCCCGGGGGTGCGGGCCCTTCCTCATGTCCGTGCCGCCTACGCGATGTGCTCGCTCTCCAGGTCGCGCTGGTAGCGCTGCTTGAGCGCGGGCATCAGCCGCTTGAGCTCGGCCTCGCTGCGCGGGTGCGTCTCCCCGAGGCGGGCGGACAGGTGCTTGTCCAGCTCGTCCGGCTCCGGGAACTGGGAGTACTTGTCGATGTACGCCCGGAAGACCTCGTACGCGGCCTCCGCGAACTTCTCCTCCTCGGCGCCGCCGTCCTGCTCCGGCTCCCCCGGCTCCAGCTGCTCCGGCTCCGGCTGCTGTTCCTCCGGACCGGCCGGGGCCATGACCGGGGCCGGCTCCGGGCCCTCGACGTACTGGGGGTTGTAGTCGCCCTGGTACGTGGCCTGCGGCGCCCGCGGCCCCGCGAACCAGGCGCTGTCGTGCGCGGCCGGCATGGCCGTCGGGTCCACCGCGAAGGGCGCGGGCGCGGCCGCGCCGGCCTGCCGGGGCTGCGGGGCGCGCGGCTGGGGCAGCGGCTGCGGCTGCGGCTGAGCCTGCGCCTGCGGGTCTGCGTCGGCGTCGGGGTCGGCGTCGGCCGGCTCCGCACCGGCGGCCGGTACGAGCGGCTCCGCCGCCCCGGCCGGAGCAGCCGGCAGGGCCGGGGCCGCCGGGCCGCCCGGGGTGACCGCGGCCGGCGCCGCCGTCACCGGGGGCAGCAGCACCGGGTCGATGCCCGCCGCCGCCAGCCCCTCGGGGGCCGTCTGCGACAGCGGCACGCCGATCCGGGCCAGCCGCAGCGGCATCAGCGCCTCCACCGGCGCCTTCCGCCGCCACGCCCGCCCGTACCTGGCCTGGAGCCGCGCCTGGTAGATCAGCCGGTCCTGCTCCATGCCGACGGCCTGCTCGTAGGAGCGCAGCTCCCACAGCTTCATCCGGCGCCACAGCTTGAAGGTGGGCACGGGGGAGAGGAGCCAGCGGGTGATCCGCACGCCCTCCATGTGCCGGTCCGCGGTGATGTCCGCGATCCGGCCCACGGCGTGCCGGGCCGCCTCGACGGTCACCACGAACAGCACCGGGATGACCGCGTGCATGCCCACGCCCAGCGGGTCGGGCCAGGCCGCCGCGCCGTTGAACGCGATCGTCGCCGCCGTCAGCAGCCACGCCGTCTGGCGCAGCAGGGGGAACGGGATGCGGATCCACGTCAGCAGCAGGTCCAGCGCCAGCAGGACGCAGATGCCCGCGTCGATGCCGATCGGGAACACCAGCGAGAAGCTGCCGAAGCCTTTCTTCAGGGCCAGCGCGCGGACCGCGGCGTACGAACCCGCGAAACCGATGGCCGCGATGACCACGGCCCCGGCGACCACGACACCGATGAGTATCCGGTGCGTACGAGTCAGCTGCATCGCGGCCACCCGCGGTCCCCTCCCGTTGTCGAGCTACGGCAGGCACAGCGTACGGGTGACTGCGCGTCACCCGTGCCCTAGGCCCCCTCTTGTCGAAGGGATCGTCGCTACGACTGCGCCGACGGGGAAGCGGAAGCCGAAGCGGAATCCGACGGAGCCGCGCCCTCACCGGTGTTGGCGGCGCCGATCGCGGCCACCGTCTCCTTGGCCGCGGTGATCGCGTTCTGGAGCAGCTTGTCCTGGTCGGGGGCGCCGGCGCCCTCGTAGGCGGCACCGTTGTAGTCGACGGTGACGACCACGTTCTGGGCGCGGACCACGATCGAGTTGTTGGCGAAGTCGACGTCCTTCTTCACGCCGAAGACCACGGAGGTGGCCGCGTCGCCGACGCCCTCGGCCGGCTCGGCCTTGACGTCGTGGGCGCCCTCGGTGGTCTTCGCCAGCTCGATCTGCTTGTTGTACTGCTCCTCCGCGCGCTTGTTGCCGCTGCCGAGCGAGGCGTGCGAGTCGTAGCGGACCAGGGAGACGGAGAGCCAGCGGTACTGCGAGCCCTTCGCGCCGTCCGTCTTGAGGCCGTTCCAGGAGCAGCTGGCGCGGTTGGACAGGTCGTTCGACTTGGCCGCGGTGCCGTTCTTTTCCTTCGCCTCGGGCACGAGCGAGTCGATGCTCTTGCCGGTCACGGCCTTGCACGGGTCGGGCAGCTTCGCGAAGGCCACCTTCTCCAGCGGGGCCGCGGACTTCGCGCTCGGCTTGGCGGACGAGGAGGAATCGGACTTCTTGCCGGAGTCCTTGCCACCCGAGGACTTGCCCGAGTCGGACGAGCAGCCGGCGACGGTGAGGATCACCGGGACGGCTGCGCAGGCGAGAACGCGGGTGAGGCGCGAGGCTGATCGGTGCATGGTTCCTTCAGACGTTGGGGTCTTCTTCGGGGCGCGTTGCGGGCGCTGGACCCGAGCAACGGTAGCCCGAGCGGGCGCCCGCCTGCTGTGCGCGCCGTCACGCAGGGCGTGCGCGCCCCCTTGGGGCGGCGCTGTCACTCGTTGAAACGCTCGGCCAGGGCCTGCGCCAACTGGCGTGCCTTGTCCTGCGTTTCCGCACTCGGCGGGACCGAGCCCGGTCCGGACGGCTGGACGCTGTACTCGACGGTGACGAGGACGTTCGAGGTGCGGAACACGATCCGCACCGTCCGCGCCTGGGCGGCGGTGGCGCCGGCCGCGCTGAGCTTGTCGTCGAGGAACGCCTCGCTGCCGAGCCCCTCCAGGACGCGCGAGCCGAGCTCGGGCGGAGCGGTCGGGGAGGGCGGCGCGGACGGCGAAGCGGAACCGGGAGCGGAGGCGGCCGGGGAGGGTGCGGTGCTGCCGCCGGGGGTGGCGGCGGGGGGCGCGCTGGGGCTCGTACTCGTATTCGTACTGTTACCGGCGCTCGGTGCGGAACCGGGCGTCGGGCTGCCGGTCGGTCCGGGGAAGGGCAGCTTCGCGGCGGTCAGCAGGCGCACGTACACCTGGCGGGCCTTGTCGTCGTCGCTCGTCGTGGCGCGGTCGTACGAGACCACGCGCTCGAAGGTGACGGACAGCAGCAGGTTCCCCTCGGGGGTCTGCGCGTTCCAACGGCAGCCGACGTGCCGGTCCCCGTCGTAGGAGGGGTCCGCGGTCCCGGCGTAGAGCCGTTCGCGCTGCTCGGTGGTGAGGGAGTCGGCGGCCGGCAGCATGGCCTTGAGCCGCTTGGGATCGGCGGCCTTGCAGGGCTGCGGCAGGCTGCGGTACTTGCCGGGCTGCGCGGGCGCGGCCGTGCTCCCGCCGCCCTTCGGGTCGCTGGTCCCGATGCCGTTGCCGTCGGTGCAGCCGGTGAGCCCGGCGGCTCCGGCCACGAGCGCGGTGAGCATCGCGATGCCCGGCAGGGCTCGGCGACGACGCACCGGCATCCGGTGTACCGGCATTGGGTCCACGTCCACTGGCTCCCCTGGCTCCCTCGGGAAAATCCGTTGCCGCGACTTGGGCACGGATGGACACAATGTCTATCGCACACGCACGTGCCGGCGCCGGTTCCCTGTCTGCTTTGGGGTGATGAGCGCGGCTTTTCGCGTATTCATACTTTTCTGCGGATTTCAGGGGATTGTTGTCTTATGACGTATGTAGAGGTGCCCGGGGCGAAGGTCCCGATCCGGATGTGGACCGATCCGGCGTCGGTCGAGGACAGCGCGATGCGGCAGCTCCAGAACACGGCCGGGCTGCCCTGGATCAAGGGCCTGGCCGTGATGCCGGACGTGCACTACGGCAAGGGCGCCACGGTCGGCTCGGTCATCGCGATGAAGGACGCGGTCTGTCCGGCGGCGGTCGGCGTCGACATCGGCTGCGGCATGTCGGCGGTCAAGACGTCGCTGACGGCGAACGACCTCCCGGGGGACCTCTCGAAGCTGCGCTCGCGCATCGAGCAGGCGATTCCGGTGGGTGCGGGGATGCACCGCGAGCCGGTGGACCCGTCGCGGCTGTACGGCTTCTCGGAGGCGGGGTTCGGGGACCTGTGGGAGCGCTTCGACTACCTCGTGGACGAGGTCAAGTTCCGGCGGGACCGGGCGCTGAGGCAGACCGGAACCCTCGGCTCCGGGAATCACTTCATTGAAGTTTCAATCGACATCTCGGGGGCTGTGTGGCTCATGCTGCACTCCGGCTCCCGCGGCATCGGCAACGAGCTCGCCGCGCACCACATCGGCGTGGCGCGGGGGCTGTCGCACAACCAGAACCTCGTCGACCGGGACCTCGCGGTGTTCCTCGCGGCGACCCCGGAGATGGACGCGTACCGCAGCGACCTCTTCTGGGCGCAGGAGTACGCGAAGTACAACCGCGCGGCGATGATGAGCCTGCTCAAGGAGGTCGTCCGCAAGGAGTTCCGGAAGGCGAAGGTCTCCTTCGAGCGGGAGATCAGCTGCCACCACAACTACGTGGCGGAGGAGCGGTACGACGGCATGGACCTGCTGGTCACCCGCAAGGGCGCGATCCGCGCCGGCAGCGGCGAGTACGGGATCATCCCGGGCTCGATGGGCACGGGCTCGTACATCGTGAAGGGGCTCGGGAACGAGAAGGCCTTCAACTCCGCCTCGCACGGCGCGGGCCGCAGGATGAGCCGGACGGCGGCGAAGAAGCGGTTCACCGCACGCGACCTGGCGGAGCAGACGCAGGGCGTGGAGTGCCGGAAGGACTCGGGCGTCGTGGACGAGATCCCGGGGGCGTACAAGTCGATCGAGCAGGTCATCGACCAGCAGACGGACCTGGTGCAGGTCGTGGCGAAGCTCAAGGCCGTGGTCTGCGTGAAGGGCTGAACGCACCGTGCCGTGCCCGGAGGGATCCGGGCACGGCACGCGTGTTCTGCTCAGGGGCGCCCTTGCGGGGCGGTGGCGCTAGCTGATCTTCGAGAGGCCCTTGTCCGTCTGCGGGCCGACGGCGCTCGGCTCCAGCGGGGCGTTCCTGTTGAGGGGCGGCGGCGGGGGCGTGCCCGGCTGGGGGACTGCCGGGCTCCAGACGACCGGATTCGGGCACACGAGCCGGTCCGGCTCGCCCCGGTCCACGCGGCATTCCGTTTCGAAGACGGTTCCGGAGGTGGTGAGCACCTCGACGATGACGCGGTTGGAGGTCTCGGCGATGGTGACACCGCAGGGGTTCGCCGGGAAGTTCGTGGAGCCGGTGGTGAGGTTGTACCAGGTGTAGGCGGGGGTGACCGGGTTCGGCGCGTTGAAGTCGTAGACACCCGCGTACACGATGCCGTTGGACAGGACGGCCTTGTACTTGACCTCTGCCTCGTCCCACGAGGTGGAGATGCCGGCGCAGACCCCGGGGGCGCCAGGAGCACCGGGGGCGCCCGGGGTGCCGGGCAGGCCGTCGCGGCCGTCACGGCCGTCGCGGCCGTTCAGGCCGGGTGCGCCGGGGGCTCCCGGAGGTCCGGGCGGGCCGACCTTCCCTTCGCACTTGTCCTTGCGGGGGCTGGCCCCACCCTTGACCTCGGGCTCGTAGTCGTCGTTGTCCTTTTCCTTGTCCTTGCCCTTGCAGTCGCTGCCGGCCTCCACCGCGGCGACCGTGGCCGACGTCGGCGCTCCGGTGTCAGCCTGTGCGGGGGTGGCGAGGCCGAGCAGCGCGATGGCCATCGTGGCCACCGCACCGCCGGCGAGCCACTTGCTCTGCCGGGGCAGCGGGCCCATGCGGGACGGTGTCCTTGTCTCAGGACTCATGTGTGGTGCTCCTCGTGGGAACCGGGGGTCTGGCCTTGAGGCGTTGGCGGCCTCTGTCCCGCATGGTTCGCCCGCCGGAGCCCGTACGACGCGAGGCGCGAGGTCTGATCATCAGATAGGCGTCACAAATGGCGCCGATCGGCGGAGCCGCCGCCCCCGGGTTCTCGGCGGCCCGCGTCAGGCTTCGTCCCCGTCGAGGAGGCGGTCCACGGACAGTTCGAGGCTGATGCCGATGGACTCGGGGAGCGGGACGGACGTGCCGCGCTTGAAATGCTTGCGACACCGGTATTCGCCACCCCGCGGGTCGGTGTGGAGGACGACCTCGTCGTGGCGGCGGTCGGCCACCAGGTAGACGGGAATGCCGGCCTGGGCGTAGCAGTCGACCTTGGTGCCGAGGTCGTCGGACCAGTTGGACGAGGTCACCTCTACCACCAGACGGAAGACGTGGGGGGCGTAGCAGTTCTTCGAGATGTGGGCGTCGCGGTAGTCGGAGTCCAGGACCGAAAAGTCCGGGATGGCGTAGTCGTCAGGCCCCGAAGGCAGCCAGAGCCCGATGGCTTGCAGGTATTTGATCCCGGCCTGCCGTGCCCCGGCTGTGAAGAACTCCTCGCCGAGCCACATCAAGGACTCGGCGTGTGGCCCGTCGGCGGGTGGTGTCACGGTGAGCCTTCCCTGGAGGATCTCCACTCGGTGCCCGGGAAGCTCCTTGGAGAGTCGATCGGCGGCGTCCGCGATCGTGATCTCGCGCTGTATCACGGCCATAGCTTCCTCCTTTTCGTGACCCATGCTTTCGGAGCGTATCGGGGCCCGTCGGCAATGCGTACGGATTCACCCATACGGACCAGAAGGGGCTTGCGGGGGTGCAACTTCCGCTTGCGGGAGGGGGATTGACGGCGGGAGATGGTCTAGACCAAGGTGTGCGCCATGTGGAGAACTCGTGTGCTTGTCGCCGCGCTCGCGTCGTTGTCGCTCGCCCTCGGGGCCGCCGGGTCCGCCCAGGCCGGGGTGGGGCTGCCGCCCGTGGTGTCGCACGTGCCGACTCAGGAGAAGGTCGTCTTCATCACCATCGACGACGGCTGGAACCACGACCCCGAGGCCGCCCGGATCCTGTCCGAGAAGCGGGTGCCGGTGTCGATGTTCCTGCTCCCCGGGGCGACCTCGTACGACACCGCCTACTTCACCGGCCTGCTCGACCAGGGCCGGGCCACCGTCGAGAACCACACCGTCAACCACCCCGACCTGACCACCCTCGACGCCGCCGGGAAGGACGCCGAGGTGTGCGGGGCCGGGGAGCAGCTGGAGGCGGCCTTCGGGCGGACGCCGAAGCTGCTGCGCCCGCCGTACGGGGCGGTCAACGACGACGTGCGGCTCGCGGCGAAGGCCTGCGGGGTGAAGGCGCTGGTCACCTGGACGCACGACTTCACCACCTGGGGCCAGACCCCGCCCACCCCGCAGCTGAAGGCGGGGGACATCGTGCTGCTGCACTTCACGCCGACGCTGGCCGCGGACCTCCAGCGGGCCCTGGACGCGGCGAAGGCCGCCGGGCTGAAGCCCGCGGCCCTGATGCCGCACCTGAAGAGCGCCGGGCTGGTTCTCTAGCGGCGGCTACAGCTCGCGGTGGACCTTCGTGTTCGAGGCCTGGGCGCGGGGGCGGACCACCAGCAGGTCGATGTTGACGTGGCTGGGGCGCGTCACCGCCCAGGTGATCGTGTCGGCCACGTCGTCGGCGGAGAGGGGCTCCGCGACGCCCTCGTAGACCTTCTCGGCCTTGGCGGCGTCGCCGCGGAAGCGGGTCTTCGCGAACTCCTCGGTCTTGACCATGCCGGGCGCGATCTCGATGACGCGGACGGGCTGGCCGACGATCTCCAGGCGGAGGGTCTCGGCCAGGACGCGGGCGCCGTTCTTGGCGGCGACGTAGCCCGCGCCGCCCTCGTAGGTGGAGTGGCCGGCGGTGGAGGAGAGCACGACGACGGTGCCGTCGCCGGAGGCGATGAGGGCGGGCAGCAGCGCCTGGGTGAGGTTGAGGGTGCCGATGACGTTGACCTCGTACATCGTGCGCCAGTCGGCCGGGTCGCCGGTGGCGACGGGCTCGGCGCCGATGGCTCCGCCGGCGTTGTTGACGAGTACGTCGCAGCGCTCCAGGGAGGCGGCGAAGGCGTCGACGGCGGGGCGGTCGGTGACGTCGAGGGCGTGGGCGGTGGCCTCGTGGCCGGCTTCGGCGATCTCGGCGGCGAGCGCCTCGATGCGGTCCTTGCGGCGGGCGGTGAGGACGACGTGGTAGCCGGCGGCGGCGAGCTGCCGGGCGGTGGCCGCGCCGATTCCGCTGCTCGCGCCGGTGACTACGGCGGTTCGGGTGGCCGGGCGCGTGCTCATGGGCGGGGCTCCTCGTGGGGTCGCGGGGTCGCGGGGGTCGCCCGCCGGTTCGGTCGTTCGTACGGGCGAATCTCCGTCAGCATAGGCCGGGTCAGCGGCGCGGCGCGTACATGATCACGGCCATCCCGGCGAGGCAGACGAGCGCGCCGGCCACGTCCCAGCGGTCGGGCCGGTAGCCGTCGGCGACCACGCCCCACAGCAGGGACCCGGCGACGAAGACCCCGCCGTAGGCCGCGAGGACGCGGGCGAAGTCACCCTGCGGCTGGAGGGTGGCGACGAATCCGTACAGGCCGAGGGCGATGACCCCGGCGCCGGCCCAGGCCCAGCCCCTGTGCTCCCGCACGCCCTGCCAGACCAGCCAGGCGCCCCCGATCTCCAGGAGGGCGGCGAGGGCGAAGAGGGCGGCGGAGCGGGCGATCAGCATGGCGCGAAGCCTACGCACGGGGGCGGGGCGGGGCCGCGGGGCGAATGGCGGACGGCTCGCCCTCATTCGTGTGATGGTCCGATCAACGGGTGGGCGGGGTGGCTACGGTCCGCGCGAGGAGGTGGTGGCGGTGCGCCGTGGTGCCGTACGCAGTGTGGTGGTGGCGGGCTTGCTGGTGCTGTGCGGGGCAGGGCCGGCGGGTGCCCGGCCGGGGCCGGACGAGGAGGCCGACGTGGCCGACGTGGCCTACCACGGACGGGTCCAGCTGGCACACGGGCAGCTGAAGGTGTGGATGGTGCCGCAGAACGAGGGTCCGGCCGAGGTGCCGAACGCGACCGTGCGGGTGCGGCTGTCCGCGGACCTCGCCGACCGGCACGCGCTGTCCGAGGGGTGCGCGCGGGTGGGCCGGCGGGAGGTGGTGTGCGAGACGGGCACACTGCCGCGGCACGGGCGGGGACGCCACATCGCGCTGCTGCTCGGGCTGCGGGAGCGGCCGGCGGAGGTCGCGGTGCGGATCGACACCCTGTGGGACGGGGGCGCGACCGACCGCAACCACGCCAACAACGAGCACGTGGTACTGGCGTTGGACACGGGCGACCCGTACGCCTTCTGAACCGAACGGGGTCAGACGGTGGCGCCGTTGCCGAACTCGGCCACGGCGTCGCCGACGATCCGCTCCAGGCGGGAGTGGTGGGCGCCGCGCCAGTAGACGCGCTCGCAGTCGGTGCACTGGGCGAAGACGTCGTACGAGCGCTGCGTGCCGTGCTCCAGCCGGTCGCCCACGCTGTCCTTGTCCGCTTCCCGGAGCGGGCCGTTGCAGGCGGTGCAGCGGGTCCAGGGCGCCAGCTCGGGGGCGAACCGTCCGAGGACGTCGCGCAGTTGGTCGTCGGGGTTGTCGCTGTAGACGTACGCGCCGGCGAAGATCTCGCGGCGGCGCAGCAGTCCGCGGTCGCGGGAGAGCAGGACGCGCTGCTCGGCGGCGGAGCGGGTGGCGAGGGCGGGGTCGCCGATGTCCTCGTTCTCGTAGGCCGCGTCGACGCCGAGCAGGCGCAGCCGGCGGGCGAGGGTGCCGAGGTGGACGTCGAGGAGGAAGCGCAGCGGGGCGCCGGTGACCTGCTGGGGCCGTTCGATGCCGAACACCTCGACCGATTCGCCGGCTCGGGGCACGTACGAGACGGTGACCTCCTGCCCGTCCACGAGCAGCCGGCCCACTTCGGTGAGGGGGACGCCGGCGGATTCGACGACGTGTCCGAGGCTGGAGGCGCCGTCGGTGGCGGTCGGTACGCGGTCGACGCGCCGACTGGGCGGGGCGAAGAGGCGCAGCTCGGGCGCGAGGGTGAGGTGGATGCCGGGACCGTTCACGGTCCCAGCATGCCATTGGGGGCCGGGGCGGCGGGCCGAATTTCGGGGGTTCAGGCGGTGGCGGCGGCCTCGTCGTAGGCCTCGCGGTGGGCGCTGACCTCGTCGAAGTGGTTCTCGGCCCACTGTTTGACGGAGGAGAGGAGACAGCCGAGGCTGCCGCCGAGTTCGGTGAGGCGGTAGTCGACGCGGACGGGGACGGTCGCGGTGACGGTGCGGGTGACGATGCCGTCGCGTTCGAGGGAACGGAGGGTCTGGGTCAGCATCTTCTGGCTGACGCCGGGGATCTTGCGGCCGAGTTCGCTGTAGCGCATGGAGCCGTGCTCGGCCTGGCCGAGGGCGCTGAGGACGAGGCCGACCCACTTGTCGCTGATGCGGGCCAGGAGCTGGCTGGTGGGGCACTCCTTGACGAAGGCGTCGTAGGCGGCGCGGGCCTCCTCGCGGAGGGCGGCGGCGGTGCGGGTGGCCATGGGTGCCCACTTCCGGGTCGGGTACGCACTCCGGAGTGCGTACTTACGAAAAGAGAGTACCTCTCCATAAGTTAGTGGTCATCGGGAACGGCCGAAGGGCCGAACGACACCAACGGGGAGAGAACGATGAGCGAGCAGCAGACCCAGACCCAGACCCAGGCCCGGACCATGCGGGCGGCGGTCGTCAGCACCTTCGGCGGGCCGGAGCGGGTGGAACTGGCCGAGGTGGCGGTTCCGGAGCCGGGGGCCGGCCAGGTCCGGATCCGGGTCCGGGCCGCCGGGGTGAACCCGGTCGACGGCGCCGTCCGCGCGGGCGTCTTCGGCGGGGCCGGGCAGCGGCTCGGGCTCGGCTGGGACGTGGCGGGCGAGATCGACGCGGTCGGCGCCGGCGTGGACGGCTGGACGGAGGGCCGCCGGGTGGTCGGCCTGCACTACGGCCCGGTGAAGCCGCTCGGCACGCACGCCGAGTACGCGGTGCTCGACGCCTCGGCGGTGGCGGCGGCCCCGGAGTCGGTGGACGACGCGGCCGCGGCGGTGTTGCCGCTGAGCGGCCTGACGGCGGCCCGGGCCGTGGACCTGCTGGGGCTCGCCCCGGGCGACTCGGTGCTGATCACCGGCGCGGCCGGCGTGGTCGGCGGCCTCGCGGTGCAGCTGGCGGCGCGGGCGGGGCTGGTGGTGACGGCGCTGGCGGGCGCGGGGGACGAGGAGTTCGTGCGCTCGCTCGGCGCGGCGGAGTTCACGGCCCGGGGTTCGGCGCCGGCCGGTCCGGTGGACGGGGTGCTGGACACGGCGGTGCTGGGCGCTCCGGCGCTGGCCTTCGTCCGCGACGGCGGCGCGTACGTCGGCCTCATCCCGGGTGCGGCGCCGGCCGCGGAGCGGGGGATCCGGGTGGCGGAGCAGGAGGTCGCCCCTGACGGCGCGCTGCTGGGCCGGCTGTCCGCCCTGGTGGACGCGGGCGCGCTGACGCTCCGCGTGGCGGACTCCTTCCCCCTCGCGGAGGCCGCGAAGGCCCACGAAGCCCTGGCCGTCCCGGGCACCCGGGGCCGCGTGGTCCTGGCCGTCCGTTCCTGACGCGCCGCGCCCCTTCTTGACGCGCCCCAGCGCCGCACCGCGCGAGCGGCGCGTCAAGAAGGGGAAGGCGGGCGCAGGAGCCAGTGGCGGGTGAGTGCCGCCATCTCGGCGGGACTGCGGCCGCCGTGGTCGACGGCCATGAACTGTGCGCCGATCCGCAGCGAGAACATCATCAGGCAGCGGACCTCGACGTCGTCCGGGTCGGGGCAGAACGCCCCGAACAGCCCGCGCAGGTAGTCCATCCGGCGGTTGTCGACGCGGCGCAGCCGCGCCGCGACGGCCGGGTCGCGGCGGGCCCAGTCGCGGACGGCCAGGTCGACGGTGGTGCCCCGCACCGGGCCGTCGGCCGACTCGGCGACGAAGGTGAACAGCCGGTCCAGCCTGGCGCGCGCGTCGCCGCCGCCGCTCTCGATCCGCTCGATCACCGCGTCCGCGACCTCGTGCTCCCACGTGTCGAGCATCTCCTCCAGCAGCGCGTCCCGGTTGCGGAAGTACCCGTAGAAGCCGCCCTTGCTGACGCCGAGGGCCTGGGCGAGCCCTTCGATCCGTACGGCCTCCGGGCCGCCGGCGGCGAGGGCGCGCAGGCCCTCTTCGATCCACTTGCCGCGGGGGGTGCGGGCGGTGGCCATGGTGTGTCTCCCGTCACGCGCCGGTGATCTATACGCATCCGTATAAACAGGCCTAGCCTTATCTGTACGGCATCGTATAGATGAGGGGCACTCGCATGAAACTCCCCAGCACCGCCCACACCTCCCGGCCCTGGCGCATCCACGAGATCGCCGGTGACTTCCAGCTGGAGGACGTCTGGGCACTGCCGACACCGGGCGGCCCGGACGACCTCGCGTGGCTGGTGGCCCAGTTCGCCGAGGGCCGGGGCGAGGCGTCCGGCATCTCCTCCCCGCTGTACCGGATCCTCTTCGCCATCCGCTGGAAGCTCGGCGCGCTGCTGGGCTGGGACGAGCCGGGCGGCGGCGTCGGAGGCCGGGTGGACTCGCTGCGGAAGCGGCTGCCGGCCGACCTCGCCGAGGGCCTGCGGGGGCCCGACCTGGAGGGCCACCCCTTCACCTCCGTCTACCTGACGCACGACGAGTGGGCCGCGGAGATGGGCAACAAGACCGTGCACGGGGTGATGCACATCGGCTGGGTCCCGGACGGCCTCGGCGGCTACCGCGGCCAGATGGCCGTCCTGGTCAAGCCCAACGGCCTGTTCGGCGCCGCGTACATGGCCGCGATCAAGCCCTTCCGGTACATCGGGGTGTACCCGGCGCTGGTCAAGGCGATCGGCCGCACGTGGCAGGAGAACGCTGCCGCGCGCGGCGAGGCCTGAAGGTCCCGGGGGGCGGCATATTGCGCAGAAATTCATCGGAACGGGGCTCGTCGCGGTTGCTGCGCGGTCTGCAATTCGTATGGATGGGAATTTACGAAATTCAGGCCGCTCTGCGCCCGGCGCGAACCAATTGAACGACACGTGGTCAAGGCGGATCCACGTGCCCTGGCCATGGCAATCTGCTTGCCAGCGCAAGGGTTTCGAGCGGAGGTACACGGCCCGTGGGTGTCAATGTCAATCCCACCGTCAGCAGGCGCAGACTGGGATCGGAGCTCCGTCGGCTCCGGGAGATGAAGGGCATGACGACGCCGCAGGTGGCGGAGAGCCTGCTGATCTCCCAGCCCAAGATCAGTCTCATGGAGAACGGCCGTCGCCTCATCAAGCCGCGAGACGTGCGCGATCTCTGCGGGCTGTACGGAGTCCAGGACCAGCGGATTGTAGACCAGTTGATGCGGCTGGCCAGGGAATCGGGGCAGCAGGGCTGGTGGAATTCCTACGGCGATATCCCGTACGGCGCCTACATCGGCCTGGAGGCCGAGGCCGCAGCGATCCGGTGCTTCGAGCCCCTGGTGATCCCCGGCCTGCTGCAGACCCCCGCCTACGCTCGGGCGGTCATCGCAGGAACGATCCCTCAGGCCACCGCCGAACAGGCCGCCATGCGTCTCCAGGTGCGGCTGCGGCGCCAGCGCCGACTGGGCGTCCCGGAGAATCCGCTGCGCTTATGGGCCGTGCTGGACGAGTCGGCACTGCGGCGCCTCGTAGGCAGCCGCGAGGTCATGCGCGAGCAACTGGAGCATCTGACCCACCTCGGAGCCCAGCCGCACATCACCGTGCAGGTCCTCCCCCACGACGCGGGGGCGCATCCCGGTGTCTCCGGACAGTTCGCGCTGCTGGAGTTCGCCGACGCTACCGACGTGAGCGTGGTGTATTTGGAAAGGTTCACCAGCGATCTCTATTTGGAGAAACGATCCGACGTCAGGATCTACAGCGATATGTATGCCCACCTGCAGGCCCAGGCACTGAGCCCGGACAGTACCCGTCACTTCATCGACGAAGCCATCAAGCTGTATGTCGCCACGGAATCCTGGGGAGACGCCCGCACGCCCTCCCCGCCGAAGCCGTGAGCGTCGTGCGGTACGCGTCCTGAGACAGAGGACCGAGCCCCTGGACGACGTGTCCAGGGGCTCGGCTTCGGGCACTGTCGAGACCGATCGGTCAGAGGCGCGAGGCTGTCACACCGGCCTCGTGCCGGCTAGTGCTGTCGACGAGCCGTACCTCGGCGGGTTCTCTTCATCGCGAAGACCGCCGAGCCTCCGACGAATACCAGGGCGGCTGCGGAAGCGGCCATGACGCCGGTCCCGCTGCTCGTGCTGGTAGTGGCGAGGCCGGGCGACGCCGGCTTCGGCTGCCGGGCCGTGGCGGCGCTCACGTGGGCGAAGTTGACGTTCTTGGCCGCCTGGCCGGGAAGCATGTGGCCCAGGGCGTCGTCCAGGCCGCCCGGCAGGAAGTCGGCCCACGGGGGCTTGCCCTGGTCGTGGTCGTCGGGACCGTGGCCGGGCTTGCCCTGGTCGTGGTCGTCGGGACCGTGGCCGGGCTTGCCCTGGTCGTGGTCGTCGGGACCGTGACCCTGCTCGCCCTCACCCTCATCGTCGTGGTCGTGGTCGTAGTCGTCGCGACCATGTTCGCCCTCGTCGCCGCCGTCGTGGTGGCCGTGATGGCCGTGGTCGTGATCGCCAGAGTCACCCTTCTCGCCCTTGTCGCCGCGAGGGCCCTTGGGTCCTGCGGGTCCGGTGGGTCCGGTGGGTCCGGCGGGTCCGGTGGGTCCGGCAGAACCGGTGGGTCCGGCGGGTCCGGTGGGTCCGGCAGAACCGGTGGGTCCGGCGGGTCCGGCGGGTCCGGCAGAACCGGTGGGTCCGGCGGGTCCGGCGGGTCCGGCAGAACCGGTGGGTCCGGCAGGTCCGGCGGGTCCGGGTGCGCCGTCGGGTCCGGGTGCACCGTCGGGTCCGGGTGCGCCGGGGCTACCGGTGGGTCCGGCAGGTCCGGCAGGTCCGGCAGGTCCGGCAGGTCCGGAGGGTCCGGGTGCGCCGTCGGGTCCGGGTGCGCCGTCGGGTCCGGGTGCGCCGGGGCTGCCGGTGGGACCGGGCGAGCCCGTCGGTCCGGGCGGCCCGGCCGGGCCGGTCGGGCCGGGAGACCCGGTGGGGCCGGGGCTGCCGGTGGGGCCGGGAGGTCCGGGCGGGCCGGAAGGTCCGGGCGGGCCGGCGGCGCAGGTCGGCCTCGTAATGGTGTTGTTGTCCATCGTGACCGCGGCCTCACGCGCCAGGGCGCGGCCTTCGATCACGGCGCTGTTGTTCAGCGTGATGGACTGCAGGGCCAGGATGGTGCCCTTGAACTGGGTGGTCGTGCCGAGGGTGGCGGAGCTGCCCACCTGCCAGAACACGTTGCAGGCATTTGCTCCGTTGATGAACTCCACGGCACTTGAGGAAGCCGTGGTCAGGGTCGAGGGGATCCGGAAGATGAAGACGGAGTTGGGGTCGTTCTTGCCGTCGAGCGTGACCGTCCCGGTGAGCTGGATGAACGACGGGGCCGTGTAGACGCCGGGCGCCAGCGTCAGTCCGCCGATCTCGGACGATGCGAGCACGGTCCCGGGCCCCCGGCCCGCCGCGTCGTCGTAGGCGACGACGAGGTCGGACTTCGCCTGAGCGGCGGCGGCGTTGGGGGCGACGCGAATCACTCCGTTGACGATGCCGGGAGGGAAGCCGGTCACCGACGTGCCCGGATAGAGCCCCAGGTCACCGTTGATGACCGTGTCGTTCGTGTTGGTGACCGTAGAGCCGGCCAGGACCCCGTAACTGGCGGTGGTCCCCAGCAGCACGGGGGCTTCTGCGGCGTGGGCGACGGTCGGGATCAGGGTGGCCGCTAGGAGCGCTGTGGGGAGCAGGGCGAAGGCCCCCCGTTTGAGCAGTTTGCGGTGGGGGCTTGTGTCGGGTGGAGCCGACCGGATGGCGTCCAATGCCATGGCAGGACCTTTCTTGTTGCTTCGGGTCTCAGTCCCCCGTAGGAGGATCCCGAGCGCCCGCGACGATGGCTGCTGAGGGCCGCAGGCCCCCTATCGGCGCCGGTGCGAAGGCTCACCCCGAGCGGGAGCCGCAGACCGTCCCTTCCAGAGATGTGATGCGCCGTCACGTGAGAGTATTTACGCATATTTCCCAGCAATAGACCGCAAATCGGAAAAAATGGTCTGCATGAGTGACGCGACGTCAGGAACCCGTGTGCGTTGAACGGCCATGCAAATCTGTTGGGTCGTCAGAGCGGAGCGCGTCGGACGTGTCCGAGAGGCCCGCCGCCGCTACCTCGACGGGCAGCAGCGCAAGGAGAACTTCGGGACCGGGGCGGCGGCCGGCAGCCGGGCCGCCGAGGTCGACGCCGAGCTGCGGCACGGCCCGTACGTCGTCCTCAGCGCGACCGAGGAGATGCCGCGCCGGCTACGCGCAGAAATGGCTGGACGCGAATTCCGCCGGCCCGACGACCGCTCTCCGGTGCGAGGCCACGGTCCGCAACCACATCACCGCCCGCCTCGGACGGCGCGAGCTGCGCTCACTCGACGACCGCCTGCTGCCCAAGAAGGGTGGCCCCGACCGCCTGACGGGCGGCTTCCGGTCCGGGGCGGGCCGCCCACGCGGAAGGCCGCCCACCGTGGATGAGATCCCGGGTCAGGGCCAGACGAGGCAGTAGGCCTGGTGGCCGTTCTCGTGGAGGCGGTGGGAGAAGTCCTGCCACTCGTGCAGCAGCTGGTAGACGTTGAAGGCGTCGCGCGGGCCGCCCCGGTCGGGGACCGTCGACCAGATGAAGGCGGCCGCGCCGACCGACTCCTCGCCGACCCCGCGCAGCGGGTCCACCACCGTCATGGGCAGCTTGACCACCGCGTAGTCGGGGTGCAGGACGACGAGCTCCAGCGGGGGCACCTTGTGCAGGGGTATGCCCTCGATGCCGGTCAGGACCATCGCGGCCATGGTCTCCGGCTTGATCTTGGTGAACATGCCGCCCATGCCGAGCTCGTCGCCGCCCAGCTCCTCCGGCCGCATCGTCTGCGGTACCCGCGCGGCCGTGGCGCCGTCGGGGGCGCCGAAGTACTTGTACGTCACTCCCATGCCGCGGCCCTTGGGCAGGCCGCCGGTGTCTTCCGCGTCGTCCGCCTCGTCCTCGGTGCCGGACGCCCGGCCCGGACCCTGGACCGGTGCGGGATCGGCGGCCTCGGCCGCGCGCCGACGGTGCTTGCCGCGGCGGCGGGCTTCGCGGGCGCGCTGCGGGTCGAGGCCGTCGGTACCCTCGCCCGGTCCACCACCGCGTTGCATATCTCCACCCGACACGTATTGCCTGCCCCGGCCCCGCGGCCCCCGCCACGCAGCCTGATCATCATGGCAGTGACCTCCCCCGCGGCGGCGCGGTGAAACGCCCCTCCGCAAGTCTGTCGCGGCCTCTGAGACCATGGCTGGTGTGAGCTACCCGTACCCGTATGAAGCCCCAGTTTCGCAGACGCTCTTCGAGCGCGCGTCCCTCGTGACCCCCGGCGGCGTGAACTCTCCCGTGCGCGCCTTCCGTGCCGTGGGCGGTACGCCCCGGTTCATGGTGTCCGGTACCGGTCCCTACCTGACCGATGCCGACGGGCGTGAGTACGTCGACCTGGTCTGCTCGTGGGGGCCGATGATCCTCGGCCACTCCCACCCCCAGGTGATCGAGGCGGTGCAGGCGGCGGTCGCCCGCGGCACCTCCTTCGGCACCCCCGGCGAGGGCGAGGTCGCCCTCGCCGAGGAGATCGTCGCCCGTATCGAGCCCGTCGAGCAGGTGCGCCTGGTGTCCTCCGGCACCGAGGCGACCATGTCGGCGATCCGGCTGGCCCGCGGCTTCACCGGGCGCGCCAAGGTCGTCAAGTTCGCCGGCTGCTACCACGGTCACGTGGACGCGCTGCTGGCCGCCGCCGGTTCCGGGCTGGCCACCTTCGCCCTGCCCGACACCCCCGGTGTCACGGGCGCGCAGGCCGGCGACACGATCGTGCTGCCGTACAACGACCTCGAAGCGGTCCGGGCCGCCTTCGCCGCGCACCCGGGCGAGATCGCCTGTGTGATCACCGAGGCCGCGCCCGGCAACATGGGCGTCGTCACCCCGGCCGAGGGCTTCAACCAGGGCCTCGCCGACCTGTGCCGCGAGAACGGCGCGCTGTACATCTCCGACGAGGTGATGACCGGTTTCCGCACCTCCCGCGCCGGCTGGTACGGGGTGGACGGGGTCAAGCCCGACCTGATGACCTTCGGCAAGGTCATGGGCGGCGGCTTCCCGGCGGCGGCCTTCGGTGGCCGCGCGGACGTCATGGGGCACCTGGCCCCGGCCGGCCCGGTCTACCAGGCGGGCACGCTCTCCGGTAACCCGGTCGCCACCGCCGCCGGCCTCGCGCAGCTGCGGCTGCTGGACGCGGCGGCGTACGAGAAGGTCGACGCGGTCTCCAAGGAGATCCAGGGCCTGGTGACGGCGGCGCTGGCGAAGGAGGGCGTGGCGCACCGGCTCCAGACGGCGTCGAACATGTTCTCGGTGTTCTTCACCGCGGACCCGGTCCGCAACTACGACGAGGCGAAGACGCAGGAAGGGTTCCGCTTCAACGCGTTCTTCCACTCGATGCTGTCGCAGGGCGTGTACCTGCCGCCGTCGGCGTTCGAGTCGTGGTTCGTGTCCACGGCCCACGACGAGCGGGCGGTCGAGCGGATCGCGGCCGCGCTGCCGGCCGCCGCGCGCGCCGCCGCGGAGGCGACGGCATGAGCGACATCACCGTCGTCCACGTGGTGCGGCACGGAGAGGTGCACAACCCGGAGGGCGTCCTGTACGGCCGCCGGGCCGGCTACCACCTCTCCGAGCTGGGCCGGCAGATGGCCGACCGGGTCGCCGAGCACCTCCAGGACCGGGACGTCACCTACGTGGTGGCCTCGCCGCTGGAGCGGGCGCAGGAGACGGCCGCGCCGATCGCGAAGGTGCACGGCCTGGAGCTGGCCACCGACGGCCGGCTGATCGAGGCGGGCAACGTCTTCGAGGGCAAGACCTTCGGCGTCGGCGACGGCGCGCTGCGCAAGCCGGGCAACTGGAAGCACCTGACGAACCCGTTCAAGCCGTCGTGGGGCGAGCCGTACGTCGAGCAGGTCGTGCGGATGATGAGCGCGATCGAGGCGGCGCGGGACGCGGCGCGCGGGCACGAGGCGGTGGCCGTCAGCCACCAGCTGCCGATCTGGATCGTACGGAGCTTCGCGGAGCGGCGGCGGCTGTGGCACGACCCGCGGCGGCGGCAGTGCACGCTCGCTTCGCTGACGTCGTTCACGTACCAGGACGACAAGCTGGTGTCGGTCGGGTACAGCGAGCCGGCGCGGGACCTCGTTCCCGTGCACCTCCTCGCGGGGGCGAAGCCGGTCAAGGGCAAGTCGAAGGCCTTCGGGGCCTAGGGGTCCGCGCCCCCCGGCCAGGCCTCGGCCCGCCCCCGGGGACTGGCGGAACCTTTCCGCCGGTCCCTGACCAGGGCCTTAACACCCCGTCGGGGGGTGCGGAAGATCCGCAAATCGGTCATGCGAAACTTTTCACATGAGCCTTAGCCGCGCGCGTTCACCTCGAACCAGCCGCCGCTCGACCAGCGGCCGCGCCGTCCTGCTGACCGCGATCACCCTCGCGAGCGCCCTGACCCTGTCCGCGTGCGGCGATTCGGACGGCGGCGGCAAGTCGGCCGGGTCCGCCGGCGGCAACTACGTGACCGGCCCCAGCGGTATCTCCACCGTCGCCAGGGCTGACCGTGCCGACGCCCCCAAGCTCGACGGGGAGACCGTCGAGGGCAAGACGCTCGACACGACCACCCTCAAGGGCAAGGTCGTCGTCCTCAACGTCTGGGGCTCCTGGTGCCCGCCCTGCCGCGCCGAGGCCCCGTACTTCGCGAAGGTCTCCAAGGACCTGGCCGACGGCGGCAAGGACGTCGCGTTCGTCGGCATCAACACCCGCGACAACAGCAAGCAGAACGCCGCCGCCTTCGAGCAGAACTTCGGGATCGGCTACCCGAGCCTCTACGACCCGGACGGCAAGCTGATGCTCCGCTTCCCCAAGGGCACGCTCAACGCGCAGTCCATCCCCTCGACGATCGTCCTCGACAAGCAGGGCAAGATCGCCGCCCGCACCCTCGTCGCGGTCAACGAGGAGCAGCTGCGCTCGATGATCGACCCGCTCCTCGCGGAGCAGTGACCTGGTGACCCCGCACCTCCTGCTGGCCGCCGAGGCGACCGGCGCGAACACCACGGTCCTGAACGGCGCGCTGGTGCTGGCCCTGCCGATCGCCCTGTTCGCCGGGCTGATCTCCTTCTTCTCCCCGTGCGTGCTCCCGCTCGTCCCCGGCTACCTCTCCTACGTCACCGGTGTCAGCGGCGCCGACCTCGCCGAAGCCCGGCGCGGCCGGATGCTGGCCGGCGCGAGCCTGTTCGTCCTCGGCTTCACCGCCGTGTTCGTCTCGACGGGCGCGCTCTTCGGGCAGTTCGGCGACGTCTTCCAGGGCGAGAACAAGGAGATCATCACCCGGGTGATGGGCGGCCTGGTGATCGTCCTCGGCCTCTTCTTCATGGGCGCGATCCCGGGCCTGACCATGCGGGAGTTCCGCTTCCACAAGAAGCCGACGGCGGGCCTGATCGGCGCGCCCCTGCTGGGCGTGCTCTTCGGCGTCGGCTGGACGCCGTGCATGGGCCCGACCCTCGCCGCCGTCAACACGCTCTCCATCGACCAGGCCACCGCCGGGCGCGGCGCGCTGCTGACCGCCGTCTACTGCCTCGGCCTCGGCCTGCCCTTCATCCTCGCCGCGATCGCCTTCCGCAAGGCGCTCGGTGCTTTCGGCTGGGTGAAGAAGCACTATGCATGGGTGATGCGGATCGGCGGCGGCATGCTGATCCTGACCGGCCTGCTGCTCGTCACGGGGATGTGGGCCGGCATCGTGAACGAGATGCAGAGCTGGACCCAAGGCTTCACGGTGGGGATCTGAGGACTACACGGACATGAGTACGACCGACAAGGCACCCGCCGAGGTGTCGCACGAGGCGTCCACGGACGGCGATTCCGCCGACGCCGCCGCCGGAGCGCAGCTCTCCACCGCCCCCGTCGAGGACAGCGCGGCCGCCCCCGTCGGGATCGGGGTGGTCGGCTGGGCCCGCTGGTTCTGGCGTCAGCTCACCTCCATGCGCGTGGCGCTGATCCTGCTGTTCCTGCTCTCCCTCGGCTCCATCCCGGGCTCCCTCGTCCCCCAGACGCAGGTGGACCCGATGAAGGTCGCCGACTGGAAGCAGAAGCACGAGTTCTGGGTGCCGGTCGCCGAGAAGCTCCAGCTCTTCGACGTCTACAGCTCGGTGTGGTTCTCCGCGATCTACATCCTGCTGTTCGTGTCGCTGATCGGCTGCATCGTCCCGCGCACCTGGCAGTTCGTCGGCCAGCTCAGCGGCCGTCCGCCCGGCGCGCCGCGCCACCTGAAGCGGCTGCCGGCGTACGCGACGTGGCGTACGGAGGCCTCCCCGGCCGAGGTGCTGGCCGAGGGGAAGGTGCTGCTCCGCAAGCGGGGCTTCCGTACGGAGCCCGTCGGCGACGCCGTCGCCGCCGAGAAGGGCTACCTCCGCGAGGCCGGGAACCTGGCCTTCCACATCGCCCTGATCGTGATGCTGGTGGCCTTCGCGTGCGGCCAGCTCCTCAAGTCCGAGGGCGGCAAGCTCGTCCTGCGCGGCAAGGGCTTCGCGAACACGCTCACCCAGTACGACGACTTCAAGTCCGGCAGCCTCTTCTCCTCCGACGACCTGCCGCCGTTCTCGTTCACCCTGGACAAGTTCGACGCGACTTACGAGAAGACCGGCCCGCAGAAGGGCACCCCGCGCGACTTCAAGGCGTACGTCACCTACAGCGAGGGCGCGCACGGGGAGCCGAAGAAGGCCGAGATCGAGGTCAACAAGCCGCTGGAGATCGACGGCTCCAAGATCTTCCTGCTGGGCCACGGCTACGCTCCGGTCATCTCGGTGACCGACCCCACCGGCAAGGTGGTCTACAAGGACGCCGTGCCGATGCTGCCCTTCGACGCCAACCTCAGCTCCTCGGGCGCCGTCAAGGTCCCGGACGGCTACCGCAACAAGAACGGCGACAAGGAACAGCTCGGCTTCAACGCCATGTTCGTGCCGACCTTCGCGGGCGAGGGCAAGGGCACGATGCTCTCGCAGTTCCCGGCCCTGGACTTCCCCGTCCTCGCCCTCAGCGCCTACCACGGCAGCCTCGGCGTCGACGCGGGCCTGCCGCAGAACGTGTACCAGCTGAACACCTCCAAGATGCAGGAGTTCAAGAACCCCGAGGGGCAGCTCTTCAAGCAGCGGCTGCTGCCGGGCGAGACGATGAACCTGCCCGACGGCGCGGGCACCGTGAAGTTCGAGGGCATCGAGCGCTGGGCGACCTTCTCGGTCACCCAGCAGCCCGCCAACGGGCTGGCCCTCGCCGGCGCGCTCGTCGCCATCGGCGGCCTCGCCGCCTCCCTGTTCATCCAGCGCCGCCGGATCTGGGTCCGCGCGGTCCGGGGCGAGGACGGTCTGACCGTCGTCGAGCTGGCGGGCCTGGGCCGCAGCGAGTCGGCGAAGCTGCCGGAGGAGCTGTCGGTGCTCTGCGCCGCCCTGTACGAACGGGCGCCGAGCCCGGCCGAAGTGGTAACCACAGAGGAAGAAGAAGGGGAGCGCGCATGACGACGCTGCTCGCGGCGGCGACGAACGAGAGCCTCGCCGATCTCAGCAACAAGCTGGTGTACGCGTCGATGGCGGTCTACACGCTCGCCTTCCTCGCGCACATCACCGAGTGGGTCTTCGGCAGCCGCAGCAAGGTGGGCCGTACGGCCGCCGCGCTGACGGCGCCGAAGGCGGCGGCCGGTGCGGCGCTCGCCGTCCAGGTCCGCCAGAAGGGCGGGGGAACGGCCGTCCTCGACAAGCCGGAGGTCGTCACCCGCTCCGCGTCGGGCACCCGGGACGTCCCGGACGGCCCGGGTGCGGCGGGCGGCACCGAGCAGGGTGACCTGTACGGGCGGATCGCGGTCTCGCTGACCGTGCTCGGCTTCCTCATCGAGGCGGCCGGCGTGGTCTCCCGCGCGATGTCGGTGGAGCGGGCCCCCTGGGGCAACATGTACGAGTTCTCGGTGACCTTCTCCACGGTCGCGGTCGGCGCGTACCTGCTGCTCCTGGCGCTGAAGAAGAACGTCCGCTGGCTCGGCCTGATCCTGGTCACGACGGTCCTGCTGGACCTCGGCATCGCCACCACCTGGCTGTACACCGACAGCGACCAGCTGGTCCCGGCCCTGCACTCGTACTGGCTGTGGATCCACGTCTCCACCGCCATCTTCTGCGGCGCGGTCTTCTACATCGGCGCGGCCGGCGCGGTGCTCTACCTGTTCCGCGACAGCTACGAGAGCCACCTGGAGGCGGGCCGGACCGTCGGCGGGTTCCGCAGCTCGGTGCTGGAGCGGCTGCCCTCGGCGGCCTCGCTCGACAAGTTCTCGTACCGGATCAACGCGGCGGTCTTCCCGCTGTGGACCTTCACCATCGTCGCGGGCGCCATCTGGGCGGGCGACGCGTGGGGCCGCTACTGGGGCTGGGACCCCAAGGAGGTCTGGTCCTTCGTCACCTGGGTGGCGTACGCCTGCTACCTGCACGCGCGGGCCACGGCCGGCTGGAAGGGCCGCAAGGCCGCCTACCTGGCGCTCTTCGCCTTCGCCTGCTGGATCTGGAACTACTACGGCGTGAACATCCTGCTCAGCGGCAAGCACTCGTACGCGGGCGTCTGACCCGGGGGAGTGGGACGCTGGTGGTATGTCTCCTGTGAGCCATGCCACCAGCGAGCCGCGCGGCCCCGGCCGCTGGACCATCCGCTTCGAGATGCACCTGCCGTACGGGTACGAGGCCATGTGGCCCGCCCTGACCACGGCGGAGGGGCTGCTCGGCTGGCTGGCGGCGGCGGACGTGCTGGAACGCCGGCTCGGCGGGGCCGTCACCCTGCGCTGGCCCAACACCGGCAGCACCGTGTCCGGGCAGGTCACCGCCTGGGACGTCGAGCGGGTCGTCGAGTACACGGTCTCCGAGCACGGGCGGATCCGCTTCCACCTGGAGGCGGTCGGCACCGACTCGACGGTGCTCCGCTTCCTGAACGAGCGCGGCGGCTCCGAGGAGGAGCGCCTGGACTGCCTGGCCGGCTGGCACGACCACTTCGAGCGGCTGGAGGCCTTCCTGGCCGGGCACCCGACGGACTGGGCGGCCTGGACCGACGCCCGCTGGGCGGAGCTGCGCGCCTCCTACGCGTCCTTCTCCAGGACGTAGGCGCCGCGTGCCGGGCCGGTCCCGAGGAAGAAGCTGAAGTACAGCTCCAGCGCCCCGCGCTTGTCGCGGCGCAGCTCGAAGGTCCACGCGTACCGTTGGGGCGCCCCCGCCGGAGGGCCGGCGCCGCTGCGCCCGGCGGTGGCGGTCGGGGCGGGCAGCCGCAGCCGCAGGTGCTGGCCGAGGGTGCGTCCGGCGGGCTGTTCGGCGGTGAGCCGCCAGGATCCGGGGCCGGAGAGCCGCCAGCCGGCGGCGTAGTCGCGCTCCTGGCCGTCGAGGAGGGTGACGTCGGCGCTGCCGTCGGCCCGGAAGGCCACCTCGGTGCCGTCGACGCAGCGCCAGGTGCCGACGATCTCGGAGAGGTCGGCGTCGTACACGGCGGGGACGGGGCCCGCGTCGTGGTGCTGCCGCGGGTCCCAGCCGCCCGTCATGGCGAGCAGGGCGCAGGTGAGCACCCCGTACGCGAGCAGGTTGCGCAGGATCGTGTCGAGGACGCGGATCCCGGGCTGGTCGTGCGGCGGTGGCATGGCCCGATTCTGCCAGCGGTGTTGAACGTGTTCAATGATCTTTCCGGCCGCTTTTCGTCACGCCGTCCCGCCCCGCGGCGTCACCACACCGGCCGCAGCGGCGGCAGCCCCTCGCCCCCGTGCAGTGCGCGGATGACGCGCGCCAGCTCCCCGCGCAGTGCGTCGAGGTCGGCGTGCTCGGCCAGCTCCGCCTCCAGTCCGTGCAGGACCCGTCCGGCGGTGGCCAGGTGCTGCTCGGCGGCCGGGGTCAGCACGACGAGCTTGCGGCGCCCGCCGCCCGGGTGCGGCTCGCGCCGGACGTAGCCGCGCCCCTCCAGGTCGTCGACGATCTGCCCGGCGGCCTGTTTGGTCACCCCGAGCCGCTCGGCCAGCTCGCTCGCGGTGGCGCCGGGGCCCTTGAGGGCCTGGAAGGCCATGCCGTGCACGGGGCGCAGGTCCGCGTAGCCCTCGTCGGCGAGGCGCCGGGTGAACTCGCCGAGCACCAGCTGGAAGCCGATCCCGAGCAGGAACGCCAGCTCGACGCCGGAACCCTCTTCGTTGGAAGTCACGCGGACCATGGTGGCACAGCCGAGTAAAGTCTCTTGACTCACGCGAGTAAAGAACCTTTACTTACGTCTGTCGCCACGTACTCCACCGCAACGGAAGAGGACCCGACTTGCACGTGATCAGCGTTTCCCCCGAGAACGTCACCGCCACCCCCAACGCCACCATGACCGGCCTCGCCGCCCCCAGCCGCGGCAGCTCCGAGCTCTCCACCTGGCACGTCGACATGCCCGCCGGAGGCACCGGCCCCGAGCACGCCGTCAGCCGCGAACAGGTCTGGCTGCTCACCGCCGGCTCCCTGGAAGTCAGCTGCGACGGCCGCACCGAGAAGGTGTCCGCCGGCCAGACCCTCGTCCTGCCGCCCGACGTCCTCCGGCGGATCCACGCCCCCGAGAGGTTCGAGGCGTACGTCGTCATGCGCGCCGACGGAGTCGCCTCGGTCCCCGGCACCGAGGGCACCCGGGTCCTGCCCTGGGCGCGGTGACCCCTACTCCTTGCCGGAGTCGCCGTTGCCCCGCTCGTCCTTGTCCCGGCCCTCTTCCCTGTCCCTGTTCCGCTCCTGCTCCTCGCGCAGGGACTTCAGGAACTCCGGGTTGTCGTCGGGCGCCACCCACTGCTGCCGGCGCGCCCGGCCGCCACCGCCGCCGACCGCGGAGCGCTTGCGGCCCGCGAAGAGCCACACCACCGGGCCGACGATCGAGAACAGCAGGATGATCAGCACCCACACCGTCTTGGGCAGGTGCTTGACCTCCTCCTCAGGGGTGTTCAGGCAGTCGATGAAGGCGTAGATGGTCAGCGCCAGGATCAGCAGGAACGGCAGATAGCGCAGCACGGTGTGGGACCGACTCCCGGGAAGTGACGACGGGCCCGCGCGGGGCCCCGGTGACCGTTCCAGGGTATGGGGTGACGGATACTGGGCTCCATGGCTTACGACGATCTCCGCTCGCTGCTCCGGGCTCTGGAGCGGGAGGGCGACCTCAAGCGCATCAAGGCCGAAGTCGACCCCTACCTGGAGGTCGGGGAGATCGTCGACAGAGTGAACAAGGCCGGCGGCCCGGCCCTGCTCTTCGAGAACGTCAAGGGCTCGGCGATGCCGCTGGCCATGAACGTCTTCGGCACCGACCGCCGCCTCCTGAAGGCCCTCGGCCTGAAGTCCTACGGCGAGATCAGCGAGAAGATCGGCGGCCTCCTCAAGCCCGAGCTGCCCCAGGGCTTCATCGGCGTCCGAGAGGCCTTCGGCAAGCTCGGCTCGATGGTCCACGTACCGCCGAAGAAGGTGAAGGGCGAGTCCGCGCCCGTCCAGGAGGTCGTCCTCACCGGCGACGACGTCGACCTCGACCGGCTCCCGGCCCTCTTCACCTGGCCCAAGGACGGCGGCTCCTTCTTCAACCTGGGCCTGACCCACACCAAGCACCCCGAGACCGGTGTCCGCAACCTCGGCCTCTACCGGCTCCAGCGCCACGACAAGCGCACCATCGGCATGCACTGGCAGATCCACAAGGACAGCCGCAACCACTACGCCGTCGCCGCCGCGCGCGGCGAGCGGCTGCCGGTCGCGATCGCCTTCGGCTGCCCGCCCGCCGTCACCTACGCCTCCACCGCGCCGCTGCCGGGCGACATCGACGAGTACCTCTTCGCCGGGTTCGTCGCGGGCAAGCGGATCGAGATGGTCGACTGCAAGACGGTCCCGCTCCAGGTCCCGGCCAACGCCGAGGTCGTCGTCGAGGGCTGGCTGGAGCCGGGGGAGATGCTCCCCGAGGGCCCCTTCGGCGACCACACCGGCTTCTACACCCCGCAGGAGCCCTTCCCCGCGCTGAAGATCGACTGCGTGACGATGCGGAAGCGTCCGCTGTTGCAGTCGATCGTGGTCGGCCGGCCGCCGACGGAGGACGGCCCGCTGGGCCGCGCCACGGAGCGGTTCTTCCTCCCGCTCCTCAAGATCATCGTGCCGGACATCGTGGACTACCACCTGCCCGAGTCGGGCGGCTTCCACAACTGCGCGATCGTCTCGATCGACAAGAAGTACCCCAAGCACGCCCAGAAGGTCATGCACGCCATCTGGGGCGCCCACATGATGTCGCTGACCAAGCTGATCATCGTGGTCGACAAGGACTGCGACGTCCACGACCTGCACGAGGTCTCCTGGCGGGCCCTCGGCAACACCGACTACTCCCGCGACCTGACCGTGGTCGAGGGGCCGGTGGACCACCTGGACCACGCCTCGTACCAGCAGTTCTGGGGCGGCAAGGCGGGCATCGACGCGACCAAGAAGCTGCCGGAGGAGGGCTACACCCGCGACGGCGGGTGGCCCGACATGGTCGAGTCCGACCCGGCGACGGCGGCCCTCGTGGACCGCCGCTGGAAGGAGTACGGCCTGTGAGCCCCATCGCCATGGGCGGCCCCGCCCTCTTCATCGGTGACGACACCACGTACGTGGCCCTCGTGCGCCCGGAACTCGACCCGGCCGACCCGGAGGTCCGCGAGGCCGCCGACCAGGCGGGCGTCAGCCCCGAGGAGTTCGTCGGCCCGGGCGGCGTCTGGGCGCTGATGTGGGACGAGGAGGACGGCGGCGGCGGCTTCGAGCTGCCCGGCCTGCGGGACGCGGACGCCGACGACTTCGCCGAACGCCTGCTCGCCGAGCTGTCCTTCGCCGAATCCGATCCGTTCACCGTCGAGGCCGGCCCCGTGCTGAGCCTGGAGGGCCGCCCGGCCGGCGACGACTGCGCCTTCCTGGCCCGGATCACCCCGCCGGAGGGCGAGGAGGTCCCCCCGCTCACCCTGGAGATCACCCCGGAGGCCGTGGACACCCTCCGCGCCGACCTCGAAGAATTCCGCAGGAGCCTGGCATGACCACCGCCGACGGAGTCATCGGCCCCGGCCCCGCGCCCCAGGCACCCGGCAGGGTCAAGGCCTTCCTGCGGCTCGTGATGATCGAGCACTCGGTCTTCGCCCTCCCCTTCGCGTACATCGCCGCGCTGACGGCCATGTACCGGCTCGACGGGCGCATGCACTGGACCGAGCTGCTGCTCGTCACCGTCTGCATGGTGGGCCTGCGCACCTTCGCGATGGCCGCCAACCGGATCATCGACCGGGAGATCGACGCCCGTAACCCGCGCACGGCCGGGCGCGAGCTCGTCACGGGCGCGGTGTCGGTGCGGTCCGCCTGGACCGGTGCGGGGATCGCGCTGGTGGTCTTCCTCGGCGCCGCGGCCCTGCTGAACCCGCTGTGCCTGGCGCTGGCGCCGGTCGCCGTCATCCCGATGGTGGTCTACCCGTACGGCAAGCGCTTCACGAACTTCCCGCAGGCCATCCTCGGCCTGGCCCAGGCCATGGGGCCGGTCGGCGCCTGGCTGGCCGTCACGGGGGAGTGGTCCTGGGAGGCGGTGGTCCTCGGTCTCGCCATCGGCGTCTGGATCGGCGGCTTCGACCTGATCTACGCCTGCCAGGACGTGGACTCCGACCGCGCGGACGGCGTCAAGTCGGTCCCGGCCCGCTTCGGCGTCCCGGCCGCGCTGTGGGGCGCCCGCGGCTGCCACGTCGTCACCACGGCCCTGCTGGCCTGGTACGCCGTCCTCACCGACGGCGGCGTCCTCCTCTGGCTGGGCCTGCTGATCGTCGCGGCGGCGTTCCTCTACGAGCACACCATCGTCAAGCCGCACGACCTGTCCCGCCTGAACCGTGCCTTCTTCACGGTCAACGGCTTCATCGGCATTGCCCTGTTCGTGTGCGCGCTCGCCGATCTGGTGGTGCGGGGGCTGGCGCTGTAGCCCGAACGGGCGGAGGGCGGTGCGGTCGTCGTGGAGAACGGCACCGGGAAGCTCTCCGTGGACACGTCCGGCCGGCCGGTGGACCCGAGCGCCACCTGACCCGCGCCCCGCGATGGGTGGCCGGATAGTCTCGGAGGTATGACTGACGGCAAGCGCACCCCGTGGGTGGTCGGGGTTTCCGGGGCGTCCGGGACGCCGTACGCGGCGGCGGTGGTACGGGGGCTGCTGGCGGCGGGCGAGAGTGTGGACCTGGTGGTCAGCCGGGCCTCGCGGCTCACCCTGCTGGACGAGACCGGGATCGCCTTCCGGGACGCGCACTGGCGCGCGGACCTGGAGGAGTGGCTGGGCCGCGGAGCGGACGGCAAGCCGGGGACCTTCGCGGGGTTCGACCTCGACGGGGTGCGGTACTGGGGTGCCGGGGACCTGGCGGCCGGGCCGAGTTCGGGTTCGTACCCGGTGAAGGGGATGCTGATCGTCCCGGCTTCCACCGCCTGTGTGGCGGGTGTGGCGCTCGGGCTGTCGAAGGACCTGCTCCAGCGCGTCGCGAGCGTGACGCTCAAGGAGCGGCGCAGGCTGGTGGTCGCGGTGCGGGAGACCCCGCTGAACGGGCAGACGCTGAAGCATCTGGTGGCGCTGGACGAGGCGGGCGCCGTGGTGCTGCCCGCCTCTCCGGCGTTCTACGCGGGCGCGACGCACATCCAGGATCTGGTGGATTTCGTCGCGGGGCGGGTGCTCGACGCGGCAGGTGTGCCGCACGGGCTGTACCGCCGTTGGGAGGGGGAGCTTGGCAGCGCCCGCCCCCGTGAGTAGTGGCGCTAGCGCTTCTTGGCGCTGCCCGGGCGACGGGTCTTGTCGACGCGGTGGGCGGCGGTGGGCTGGTCGGTGCGGGATCGGTTGGCCAGCTCCTGGAGCTGTCGCATGTGCGCGTAGGCCGCCTCGATCGTGTACACGGTGAACCACTCCTGAAGATCGTCATTGATCTGTTGAAAGATTCACAGGGTGTTGACCCTGTGTGCCTTTGATTCTATACCTAAACTTGCAGGATCGCCGAATAATGGAAGGCTCCACGTAATGGACACGGTGGACAGGCAGCTCATCCAGGCGCTTCGGGAGAACGGCCGCGCCTCGTACGCGGAGCTGGGCCGTCTCGTGGGCCTCTCCGGCCCCAGCGTCACCGACCGCATCAACCGGCTGGAGACGGCCGGCGTGATCACCGGCTACCGCGCGACGGTCGCCGCCGCCGAGCTCGGCCTCGGCGTCACCGCGCTGATCGGCATCTCCCTCTCCGACGCCGCCGACCACGAGGACGTGGCGCGCCGGCTGCGCGACTTCCAGGAGATCGAGGACTGCTGGTTCATCGCCGGCGACGACTCGTACATGCTCAAGGTGCGCGCCGGGGACGTCGACGGCCTGGAGAAGATCATCCGGAAGCTCTCCGGCACCAAGGGCGTCTCCCGCACCCGCACCACGATCGTGCTCTCCACCAAGTGGGAGAACCGGGTCGGCGAGCTGCCCGAGGACGCCTGAGAGTACGGTGGGTGGCGGTTGCAGACAGGTACTGGACAGGGACAGGCAGAGGAGACACCGGAATGGACGCGGGGCTCAAGCGCGAGCTGGAGGAGAAGGTCCGCTCCGGCGAGCGGCTGACGCGTGAGGACGGCATCGCCCTCTACGAGTCGGACGACCTGGCCTGGCTGGGCGGCCTCGCCCACGAGGTGCGCATGCGCAAGAACGGCGACGTGGTCCACTTCAACGTCAACCGCCACCTCAACATGACGAACGTGTGCACCGCCTCCTGCGCCTACTGCTCGTTCCAGCGCAAGCCGGGCGAGAAGGACGCGTACACGATGCGCATCGAGGAAGCCGTCCGCCTGGCCAAGGCCATGGAGAACGAGAACCTCACCGAGCTGCACATCGTCAACGGGCTGCACCCCACCCTCCCGTGGCGGTACTACCCGCGCTCGCTGTCCGCCCTCAAGGAGGCGCTGCCGAACGTCTCGCTGAAGGCGTTCACGGCCACCGAGATCCACCACTTCGAGACGATCTCCGGCCTCACGGCCTCCGAGATCCTCGACGAGCTGATCGAGGCCGGCCTCGAATCGCTCACCGGCGGCGGCGCGGAGATCTTCGACTGGGAGGTCCGTCAGCACATCGTCGACCACGACACCCACTGGGAGGACTGGTCGCGCATCCACCGCCTGGCGCACGAGAAGGGTCTCAAGACCCCGGCGACCATGCTCTACGGGCACATCGAGGAGCCGCGCCACCGCGTGGACCACGTACTGCGGCTGCGCGAGCTCCAGGACGAGACCGGCGGCTTCCAGGTCTTCATCCCGCTGCGCTACCAGCACGACTTCGTGGACATGAAGGACGGCAAGGTCCGCAACCGCCTCCAGGCGCGTACGACGATGGCCACGGGCGCCGAGGCGCTGAAGACCTTCGCGGTCTCCCGGCTGCTCTTCGACAACGTGCCGCACGTCAAGGTCTTCTGGGTGATGCACGGCGTGCAGACCGCCCAGCTCGCGCTCCAGCACGGCGCGGACGACATGGACGGCTCGGTGGTCGAGTACAAGATCACGCACGACGCGGACAACTACGGCACCCCGAACAAGCTGGGCCGTGAGGACCTCCTGGAGCTCATCCGCGAGGCCGGCTTCCGCCCGGTCGAGCGCAACACGCGCTACGAGGTCATCCGCGAGTACCCGGGCCCGGACGCCTCCCTGCGCGAGACCCCGCAGGCGATGCGCGTCTGACGCGGCACGGCTCGCGCCGGAGGAGCCCCGGACCGTCCCCGACGGTCCGGGGCTCCTCCGCGTTCCCGGGCCGGGCGGGACCGGGCGGGACCGGGAAAGCCCCCGGCCCGGGCCCGGGAAAGCCCCCGGCCCGGGCCCGGGAAAGCCGTTGCCCGAAGGAGAGGTAATAGATACTCTCCCCCCATGGCCCTTACCTTCACCTTCGATCCGGTCGTCGACCCCACCCTGCGCGACGGGATCGCACAGCTGTGGACCGAGGTCACCAACGCCGGCGGCGCCGTCGGCTTCGTCCCGCCCGTCACCGTCGACGACATCCGGCCCGCACTGGTCAAGCACCTCGTCGCGCTGGCCGAGGGCCGCCACCGGCTGCTGGTCGGGCACGACGCGCGGGGTGCCGTCCAGGCCGTCGCCTTCCTCGCCTTCGAGCCGCACCCGTTGCGGAAGCACTGGGTCTGGGCGTACACGGTCATGGTCGGCCCCGCCCTCCAGGGCCGTGGCGCCGGCCGCGAGCTGATGGCCGCCCTCGCCGACGCGGCCCGCTCGCTGGAGGGCATCGAGGCCATCCGCCTCGAGTGCCGTGGCGGGGTCGGGCTGGAGCACTTCTACGCGGCGTGCGGCTACAAGGAGGTCGGCCGGGTGCCCGGCGCCATCCGCGTGGCCCCCGGCGACGACCGCGACGACATCACGATGCTGCTGCCCCTGCACTGACCCCACCGGGCCGCGGCGGGGGCCCGGCGTGCTTCACTGGACGGGCACGTGCCGACGCAAGAAGAGAGGGAGGGGTCATCATGGCCCTCAAGCCGAGCGCGACGATCCGCTACACCGCGATGCGCCTGGGCATCTTCGTCGGGTGCCTGGTGCTCGTCGCCGTCCTGGTCAACGTGGGCTGGGTGCCCGCCGGCCTGGGCGACGCCAACGTCGCCTGGATCGTGCTCCTCGCGCTGGTGCTCTCCGCCCCGCTGTCCTTCATCCTGCTGCGCAAGCAGCGCGACGAGATGTCCGAGCAGATCTCCGGACGCGTCGCGGGTGCGAAGGAGAAGCTCGCCGCGAACCGCAGCCAGGAGGACGCGGCCGACGACGCCGCGCGCGCCTGAGTCCTTCCTCACAGCCGCCCTGCGGCCGCTCCGCCCACCGATACGCCCCAGCACCGGGAACACCCCCCGCCATGCTGGGGCTTCGGCGTTTCCGGGGCCGTGCCGGGCCGGCGGATCAGACCTCGCGCGATCCGTGCTCAAAGCATCCCTTTGAGATTCTCAAAGCCGAAGTGTTAGCGTGTTCAACATGTTGACCGCAGCCGCGCACCCGATGAGCCCGAGCGCCCCGCTCGTGGCGCGCCTGCACGTCGACCTCTGCCGCCGCGTGTCCGCGGCCTGTTGCTGTCGCCGCTGAAGCTGAAGCCCAGCCGCCCCCAGCAGCGGTCCCCGGCCGGCCCGGCCCCTTTCCGGCTGCCGCCGTACCGCACCCCTTGCAGAAACCTTCCGCCGTACGTCCGTGCGTCCCCCGGAGATTGCCGTGTCCGCGTCCCCCCAGGCCCAGGCTCCCGCCAAGGCCTCCTTCACTTTCCCGTTCTGGGCCCAGATCGTCACCGGTCTCGCGCTCGGCGTCCTCTTCGGATGGCTCGCCCGCAGCCAGGACGTCAGCTGGCTGAAGACCACCCTGGAGCAGGTCGGCGACATATTCATCCAGCTCCTCAAGCTGGCCGTCGCCCCGCTCGTCTTCTTCGCGATCCTGGTGTCCATCACCAACCTCCGGAAGGTGAACAACGCCGCCCGGCTCGCCTCCCGCACCCTGCTCTGGTTCATGATCACCTCGCTGATCGCGGTCGGCATCGGCCTCGCGATCGGCCTGCTGACCGACCCGGGCGCCGGCACCGGCCTCACCCCGGCCGACGGCAAGGAGCCCAAGCGGCACGGCTCCTGGATCGACTTCCTGACCGGCATCGTGCCGAAGGACATCGTCACTCCCTTCACCGAGCTGAACGTCCTCCAGATCGTCTTCCTCGCCGCCGTCGCCGGCATCGCCGCCCTCCAGCTCGGAGCCAAGGCCCAGCCCGTCCTGAACCTCGCCGAGTCCGTCCTGGAGCTCCTCCAGAAGGCCCTGTGGTGGGTCATCCGCCTCGCGCCGATCGGCACCGTCGGGCTCATCGGCACCGCCATCGCCAGCTACGGCTGGGACCTCATCGGCAAGTACGCCACCTTCACCGCCGACATCTACATCGGCTCGGCGCTCGTCATGTTCGGCGTCTACCCGCTGCTCCTCGCGACGGTCGCCAAGGTCAACCCGGTCCAGTTCTTCAAGGGCGCCTGGCCCGCGATCCAGCTGGCCTTCGTCTCCCGCTCCTCGGTCGGCACCATGCCGGTCACCCAGAAGGTCACCGAACGCCTCGGCGTCCCGAAGGAGTACGCCTCCTTCGCCGTCCCGTTCGGCGCCACCACCAAGATGGACGGCTGCGCCGCGATCTACCCGGCGCTCGCCGCGATCTTCATCGCGAACATCTTCGACGTGCAGCTCGGCATCAAGGAGTACCTGCTCATCGCGTTCGTCTCGGTGGTCGGCTCCGCCGCCACGGCCGGCCTGACCGGTGCGACCGTGATGCTCACCCTGACCCTCTCCACCCTGGGCCTGCCGCTCGCCGGCGTCGGCCTGCTGATGGCGATCGACCCGATCCTCGACATGATGAGGACGGCGACAAATGTTGCCGGCCAGGCGGTCGTACCCGTGATCGTCTCCGCCCGTGAGGGGATCCTCGACAAGGAGGCCTACGCCGCCGCCTCGTCCTCCCCGCTCGACGAGCCGGCCGGCGCGCCGGTGCCCGTCGCGGCCTGACCGTCGCCCCACGGTATGTGACGCAGCCCCCGCCCGGGATCCGGGCGGGGGCTGCGGCGTTCACGCGTCAGTCCAGGCAGAACTCGTTGCCCTCGGGGTCGGCCAGCACGATGATGCCCTCGTCGACGCCGTCCGGGTCGAGGCGGTACAGGCGCTTGGCGCCCAGGGCCTCCAGCCGCGCGGCCTCCGCCTCCAGGGCGTCCATCCGCTCCATGCCCTTCAGGCCCGGGGCCGAGCGGACGTCCAGGTGCAGGCGGTTCTTCGCCGTCTTGCCCTCCGGGACCCGCTGGAAGAAGATCCGCGGACCCTTGCCCTCCGGGTCCGTGATCGCCGACCGGCTGTTGTGCTGCTCGGGCGGCACGCCCCACGCCGTCAGCGCGGCAGGCCAGTCGGCGAAGCCCTCCGGCGGCGGTTGGACGCGGTAGCCCAGCGCCTCGGCCCAGAAGGCCGCCAGAGCCGCCGGATCGGCGCAGTCGTACGTCACCTGGACTTCCTTGGCCATGACCAACGTATAGCGCACCAGGGGGCTTGCCACAAGATCACCACGGTGGTGCAGACTCACCAACCTGAGCCGGAACACGGGTGATTGGGAGTACGGAATGCGTGTAGTGCTGTCCGCGTACGATTCGCGCGGAGGCGTCGAGCCGCTCGTGGGGCTCGCGGTGCGGCTGCGGGAGCTGGGGGCCGAGGTGCTGGTGTGCGCGCCGCCGGACGAGGAGTTCGCCGGGCGGCTCGCCGGGGTCGGCGTGGAGATGGTCCCGACCGGCGCGTCGGTGCGCGACCTGGTGACCGGGAAGGTGCCGCCCTCGCCGGGAGGCGTCCCGAAGCGGGCGGCCGAGCTGGTCGCCGCGTTCTACGAGAACGTCATGGCCGTGGCGGCCGACGGCTGCGACGTACTGCTCGCGACGGGCCTGGTGCCCGCCGTGGCCGGGGTGAAGGCCGCCGCCGAGAAGCTGGGTGTCCCGTACGTCTACGCCAGCTACCAGCCCGTCAGCCTGCCCTCCCCGCACCACCCGCCGATCCCGCGCCCCGGCAGGCCGCTGCCGCCGGAGATCACCGACAACGAGGTGCTGTGGGAACGGGACGCCCGCGACGCGCAGGACGTCTTCGGCGACGCGGTCAACGCCTTCCGGGAGTCGGTCGGCCTGCCGGCGGTGGACGACGTCCGCGACCACGTCTTCACCGACCGCCCCTGGCTGGCCACCGACCCCGTCCTCGCCCCGTGGGTGCGGCCGGCCGGACTGGAGGTCGTGCAGACCGGTGCGTGGGTACTGCCGGACGAGCGGCCGCTCCCCGCCGACCTGGTGGAGTTCCTCGACGCCGGCGAGCCGCCGGTGTACGTCGGCTTCGGCAGCATCCCCATGGCCGACCCGGCCGGGCTCGCCCGGGTGGTCGTGGAGGCCGTCCGCGCGCAGGGCCGCCGCGTGCTGCTCTCCCGGGGCTGGGCCGGCCTCGCCCCGTCCGACGCCGCCGACGACTGCTTCGTCGTCGGCGAGGCCAACCACCAGGTGCTGTTCCCCCGGGTCGCCGCCGTCGTCCACCACGGCGGCGCGGGCACGACGACCACCGCCACCCGTTCCGGCGCGCCCCAGGTGATCGTCCCGCAGGGGGCGGACCAGCCGTACTTCGCCTCCCGCGTGGCCGGGCTCGGCATCGGCGCGGCCCACGACGGCCCGACCCCGACCGTGGAGTCCCTGTCGGCCGCGCTGGGGACCGCCCTGACCCCCGAGACCGCCGCCCGGGCGGCCGCGGTGGCCGCCGCGTTCGACGCGGACGGGGCGGCGGTGGCGGCGAAGCTGCTGGCCGACCTGGCTTAGACCGTCTGGCCGCGCCAGTACGCCACAGCGGCGAGGAGGAACGGGGCCGCGTACCACCAGCGGCCGAGGTTGCGGTGGAAGACGGGGACGGCCGTCAGGAGCAGCCCGCAGAAGCAGAGGAAGACCGAGATCCCGGCGGTGAAGCGCACGTCGTCGTGGAGCGGGTCGTACGGGGAGTCCGGCCGCAGGGCCAGGGCGATCCAGCAGAAGTACGCGGCGAGGAGGTACACGAGGGCCAGGGGGACGGCGAGCACCCAGCGCAGGCACCCCTGGTCCTCGGGCCGGTCTATGGACGTCATCCGGCCATCTTCGTCGCCGTCAGGACCGGTTCCACACCCGGACGGTGGCGTCCTCGCTCGCGCTGGCGAGGGTCTTGCCGTCCGGGCTGAACGCGACCGAGGTCACGGCCCCGGTGTGTCCGTTGAGCGTGGCGCGGTGCTCGCGGGAAGGGACGTTCCACAGCCGGATGGTACGGCCGCCGCCGCTGGCGATGGTCTGTCCGTCGGGGCTGAACGCCACCGACCGGACGCTGCTGTTGTGGCCCGGGAGGGTGCCGGTGCCGGTGCGGGCGGCCGGGTCCCACAGCCGGACGGTGCCGTCGGCGCCGCCGCTGGCGAGGGTCCTGCCGTCGGGGCTGAACGCCACCGCGGCCACGGCCTTGGTGTGGCCGGTGAGCGTGGCGGCGGAGGTGCGGCTCGCGGGGTCCCAGAGGCGGACGGTGCCGTCGGCGCTGCCGCTGGCGAGGGTGCCGTCGGGAGCGAACGCCAGTGACAGCACCGGCTTGGTGTGCCCGGTGAGGGAGGCGACGGCGACGGTGGAACGCGTCACGACGTCCCAGAGGCGGATGGTGCCGTCATCGGCCCCGCTGGCCAGGGTCTTGCTGTCCGGACTGAACGCCACCGCGCGCACCTGCCCCGTGTGTCCCGCCAGGACGCCCAAGAGCTCCAGGCTGTAGACGTCGTACAGGCGCAGGGCCTTGTCGCTCCCGCCGACGAGGACCTTGCCGTCGGGGCTGTAGGACACACAGGTCACGGCCGCGTCGGGGCTCGGGGAGAGGCTGAGGCTGCCCCCGCCGGCGAAGTTGAACAACTGGATGCTGCGGTCGTTGCCGCCGCTGACGAGGAACCTGCTGTCCGGGCTGATCGCCACCGACTCCACCGTGCCGGCGTGCTTCTTGATCTCCTGCACCGTGCGTACCCCGGCGGTGCCGGGCCCGTCGGTCCCGTTGTCGGAACCCGTGCCGCTGTTCTTCCTGTCGCCCGGGTTCTTGCCGCCGTCGTTCTTGTCGCCGGTCAGCCGCCACACGGCGTACGTCCCGCCGCCGGCCCCCGCCAGCACACCGAGCCCGCCGAGCAGCACGTTCCGGCGGCTGGGCCCCGGAGCGGCCGGGGCGGTGGGGGCGCCCGCCCCCAGGTGCATGGTGGGTACGTCGCACACGGCGGGCGGTACGTCGCGCACGGCGGGCTCCCGCAGCAGCCCGCGCAGCCGCGCCGCGACGGCCGGGGCGTCGGGCCGGTCGGCCGGCTCCTTGGCCAGCATCGAAGCCACCAGCTCCACCAGCGCGGGCGGCAGGTCCGCCCCTACGGAGTCCAGCGCCGGGGGCTCCACCTCCAGGTGCATCCGCATCAGCGCCCAGGGCTGGCCGGTGCCGGAGAACGGCGGAGCGCCGGTCAGCAGCACGTACAGCACGCACCCCAGGGCGTACACGTCGCAGCGCCCCTCGACCGGCTCGCCCCGCCACTGCTCGGGGGCCATGTAGGGCGGCGTACCGAACACCTTGCCGGTCACGGTCAGGCCGCCCGTGGCGTCGGCGGCCCGGGCGATGCCGAAGTCGCAGATCTTGAGGCGGCCGTCGGTGAGGAGGAAGAGGTTCCCGGGCTTCAGGTCCCGGTGCACCACCTTCTGCGCGTGCGCGGCGGCCAGCGCCTCCGCCGTCTGGAGGGCCAGATCGAGCGCCCGGGGCAGGGCGAGGCCCTCGCCGGACGAGTCGGCCAGGAGGTCGGACAGGTCCCGCCCCTCCAGCAGCTCCATCACGATGAACAGCCGGTCGTCGTGGTGGCCGATGTCGTGGACGACGGTGATCCCGGGGTGCTGGAGCCGGGCCCCGATGGCGGCCTCGCGGCGGAAGCGGGCGAGCTCCTCCTCCGAGGCGTCGAACTCCCGCAGGACCTTCACCGCCACGGCCCGGCCGAGGTCGACGTCGTACGCCTGCCACACCTCGCCCATGCCGCCCTGCCCGAGCGGTTCGTCCAGCCGGTACCGCCCGGCCAGCTGCTCCCCCGGCTGCATCCCCGCCCCCTGGCCGACCCGGTCAACTACTGCGCGTGCAAGGGGTCATTGTGCCCCAAGGAACCCCGCCCAGGCGGAGGGACCGAAGGTGAGGTGGGGGAGGGCGGTGTCTTTGGAGTCGCGGACGTGGATCGCGGCGGGGGTGGAGGCCACCTCGACGCAGTCGTCACCTTCGCTGCTGCTGTAGCTGCTCTTGTGCCAGGCGTGCGCGACCTCGACGCAGGAGTCGCCTTCGCTGCCGCTGCTGTAGCTGCTCTTGAACCAGACCATCCCGGGGTTGTGGATCATGTCTCTCCCAGCAGTTTTTCGACGAAGTCACGAGACTCCAGGGGTGTCAGCGCCTGGGCTCGGATCATGCCATAGCGGAGTTCGAGGATCCTGAGCTGCCTCGGATCCGAAACCGGCCGTCCCGCGAACGCGCCTTCCGAGCGGCCCACCGCCGTACCGTCCTCGAACTTCAGGAACTCGATCCCGCCGTCCATGCCGGCGTGTACTTCGCGGCTCGCCGGCATTACCTGGAACGACACGTGCCTCAACCGGCTGATGTGCAACAGGTGTTCGAGTTGTAGCCGCCACACCATTGTGCCTCCGATGGGACGTCGCAGGGACGCCTCTTCCTGGACGAAGGTAAGTGACGGGGCCGGCTCGCGGTTGAAGACGGATCGCCGGGCCATGCGTGCGCTCACGTAGCGGTCGATCTCGTCCTGCACGTAAGCGGGCTGCCGCATTTCGAATAGGGCCCGAGCGTGTTCCGGGGTCTGGAGCAGGCCGTGGACGACGTGGATGCTGTACACCCCGATCTCCACGGCCTTGGCCTCCATCTTGGCAAGGTCCCGCACCTTCTTCGGGTAGCGGACCTGCTCCATGTCCGCCTTCATGGCGGTGATCTTGCCGCCCGCCCGCAACACCTCGTCCGCCCTGTCCAGGTACTCGGGGCGCGGGATCCGCTTGCCCGACTCCACCTTGCGGACCAGGTCCTCGCCGTAGCCGACCTCCGTACCGAAGTCGGCGGCCCGCATGCCCGCCTCCTCGCGCCAGGCCCTGAGCTGGCGGCCGAGCGCGGCCAGGACCGCGACGCCCTGTTCGTCCTCCGGGTCTACGTCCCAGCCCGCGTCTTCCGTACCGTCGTTGTCCACAGCCATGCGTGCCCCACCTTCGACGCACCGAAATTCCTCAACGCCCCCTGCCCATGCGGCCGTCAGGACAGCCCGGACAGCGCCGGACAAGCGCGGGACAAACCCCGGACGCACCGGCGGTATTGCTTCTCACGGTAGCCACGCCGCTCCACGCTGGGTGACGTGACTATTCAAATCTGGTGCTCTGCACATCAGTTCGGTGCTCAGCTGCCCGCCACGCCCCGTGGCGCCCGGCAGGCGCGGCGGCTCGCCGTCGAGAAGCTGACCGCGTGGGGGCTGCCCACGGACGGGCCCGCGCTGATCGTGGCGGAGCTGGCGGCCAACGCCGTGACCCACGGGCGGGTGCCCGGGCGGGACTTCCTGGTGGTGCTCAGTCTGGCCGACGGGGCGCTCCGGATCGAGGTGGCGGACACGTGCCGCGACCGGATCCCGGTCCTCCGGGACGCGGACGTCGAGGCCGAGGGCGGCCGGGGGCTGGCGGTGGTGGAGGCGCTGGCCGACCGGTGGGGGGTGGAGCAGGGGCCGCCGCCGCGCAAGGCGGTGTGGGCGGAGGTGGACCTGCCTACAGCCGGCACGCCAGAAGGATCGTGACCGGAGGCGGGACCATCGCGATCCAGCCCGCCCAGCGTGCCGCCGTGGCCAGGCCGGGGCGTCGCCGGAGCAGCCAGTAGGCCACGGCGAGCACCGGGGTGACGGTCCAGGAGGCGAACCAGAAGGCCATGACGACCGCCACGGCCTCGGGGTGGACCGCCTGGGCCATCCCCGACAGGGCCCCGAAGAGGAACGCCACCGGGATCAGGGCCACGGCCAGGACCGTGCCCCAGGTCAGGGCGGTGTCGGATGCGGGGGTCTTCTCGTGCATGGGGTCCATGCAAGCCGTTGCGGGGGCGGGGCGCCTGCGCCCGCGTACTCAGCCTCCGCCGGTCCGCGTACTCATCCGGGACGCGGGGGACCGGGACCCGGCGACCCCCGACATAACCACTCAATTGACGTGCTCCCTGGCTTAAAGTCCAGGGATTCCGGCCTGGGTCGTCTGACCCTTCCGGGGGCTTCCTGCTTCGCCGCGCTGTGCGGGCACGTATGCCCGTCTTACCGGCGCTCCACAGGCGTTTAGCGTCTCCGCCCGTCCGGCGGCGACGATACGGCGTCCTTCGAAGAGGACGTTGCGGGCTGCGTTGTGGTCGCGGTCGTGCACGGTGCCGCACGCGCCGCACGTCCACTCGCGGACATGGAGGGGCTTTGGGCCGTCCCGGAATCCGCAGGCCGAGCAGACCTGAGAGGACGGGAAAGCGCGGTCCACCCTGGCGAAGGTGCGGCCGTGCTTGACCGCCTTGTACTCCAGCATGCCGAGGAACGCGGACCACCCCGCGTCGTACACGGACTTGGCAAGGCGGGTCCGTCCCAGGCCGGACACCGCGAGGTCTTCCACATACACCGCTTGGTTGTCGCGGATGATCTGAGTGGATGCCTTGTGGTGCCAGTCCCGGCGCCGATCCGCCACCTTGGCGTGCTGGCGTGCGACCTTGATGCGGGCCTTGGCCCGGTTCTTGCTGCCCTTTGACTTGCGAGACAGCTCCCGCTGAAGGCGCTTGAGCTTCCTTTCGGCCCGGCGCAGAAAGCGGGGGCTGTCGATCTTCCGACCGTCGGACAGGACCGCGAAGGCGGACAGACCGAGATCGATACCGGCGTCGGTCTCCAGGCCGGGGAGGATGTCCGGCTCGGTGTCCACGACGAAGCTGAGGAAGTACCGGCCGGAGCTGTCCTTGGTGACGGTCAGGGACGTGGGTGCGGCCGGAAGCAGTCGGGACCACTGGACCTTGAGGTTGCCGACCTTGGCCACGTGCACCGTGCCGTTGTCCTTGAGAGAGAAGGCGTTGGTGTTGAGGCGGATCGACTGCCGGGTGTCCTTCTTCGATTTGTAGCGGGGAGGGCCGACCTTGCGGCCCTGGCGCTTGCCCTTGACCGAGTCGAAGAAGTTCTTGTAGGCGGTGTCCAGGTCCCGCAGAGACTGTTGCAGGACGACCGCCGATACGTCGGCGAGCCAGGCCCGTTCCTCGGTGCGTTTGGCCTGGGTGATGCGAAGCCGGGACAGCTCGGCCGACTTCACGTACGGCAGTCCTGCCGCGTGCGCTTCCCTCCGGTCGCGCAGGCAGTCGTTCCACACCACGCGTGCGCACCCGAACGCCTGGCCCAGCGCACGGCGCTGGGAGGCGTCCGGGTAGGCCCGGTAGTTGTAGCGGAGCTGCATGACGATCAGCGTAAAGCCACTGGTTTATGGCTGGATATCAGAACGTTCGTGCTGGGGGGAGACTGCATGTTCCTCATGCACGCGCACTTGGTTGTCGTGACGAAGTACCGGCACGGAGTGTTCAACGACGAGATGCTGACCCGCTGCGAAGAGATCACGCGCAAGGTCTGCGAGGACTTCGAGGCCGAGCTGAAGGAGTACACGGCGAACGCGATCACGTCCACCTCCTGGTGCACCACCCGCCCACGGTTGCAGTCTCGAAGTTGGTCAACAGCCTCATGGGAGTCTCCGCCCGCCGGATACGGCGGCGGCGATCCGCGCCTCACTCTCCGGGAAACGGGTAGCGCTGGCCGTGTCCGTACCGGACCCGGAGCCCGCCCCCGCCTCGGTGGCGGCGCCCGTGCCGATCCTCGCCGCGCCCGCGGAGACCGCGCCGGCGACCCGGCAGGACGCCGCCGACCTCCTCGTCCGGCTGCGCGGCGACGACCCCCGGCTGCTGCTCGCCGAGCGGGACGTACGCAGGCTCGCGCCCGGGGTGGCCACCTGGCTGGACCGGGGGGCCGATCCGGAGTCCGTACGCCACGTGCTGGCCACGAACCTGCCGCCCGACATGCGCAGCCCGGCCGCGCTGATCGGGCACCGGCTCAAGGCGGGGATCCCACCGCACATGCCGGCCACGCCACCGCCCGCCGGGAAGGCCGCCCGGCGGCCGGACCCCATGCAGAACTGCGACGGCTGCGACCGGGCCTTCCGCGCCCCCGCACCGGGCCGCTGCCGCGACTGCCCGCCCGAACCGTCCCTGACCGCCGCCTAGGGTGGAGACCGTCACGGCGACGGATGGGGGAGCGGTGTATTCATCGGACAAGGTGCTCGTGCTCGGGCCCGGCGGGCCCGTCGGCACCGCCTGGATGGCCGGACTGGCCCACGGCCTGCGCGGCCTGGGCGTCGACCTGGCCGCGGCGGACCTGGTCGTCGGAACCTCGGCCGGCGCGATCGTGGGCGCCGCGCTGCTCAGCGGCCAGGACCTCGCGCGGTTCGCCGACCCCGCCGGTGACGGCGACGACGGTCCCCGGCCTCCGCAGGCCGACCCGCGGCGCATGGGCGAGGTCTTCGCGGTCCTCGGGGCCGGCCTGCCGCCGGAGGAGGCCCGCCGCCGGGTCGGGCGGATCGCCCTCGACGCGGCCGACCCGGAGGCCGAGCGGGCCCTGGTCGCGTCGCGACGCCGGCTCGTCGGCACGGACACCTGGCCGGCGGGGAGCCGTCTGCTCATCCCCGCCGTGGAGGCGGGGAGCGGCGTGCCGGTGGTCTGGGACCGCGACAGCGGCGTCCCGCTGGCGGCTGCCGTCGCGGCCTCCAGCGCGTTCCCCGGGGCGGCGCCTCCCGTCCCGCTCGGCGGACGCCACTACATCGACGGTGCGCTGCGGGCGGGCACCAACCTGGACCTCGCGGCCGGCGCGCGTACGGCGGTCGTCGTGGAGCCGATGGCACGTCAGGCCCCCGAGCGGGAGGCGTCGGACGCGATGGGCGTGGAGACGGTGGTGTCGCTGTTCCCCGACGAGGCCTCGGCGGCGGCACTCGGTACGGACCCGTCGGACATGTCGGTGTGGGTGCCCGCGTTCCGGGCGGGTTCGCGGCAAGCCGCCGCCGCACGCGCGCAGTTGGCCGGGATCTGGGGCGTCGGCGGCGAGTGAGCCGACGGCGGCCATGATCAACTTATAGCCCGCGGGGGGCCTTGCCGCAAGGCCCCCGTCGTGGTCCAGAATCCCCACTCGTAGTCATGACCTGGGGAAACGGGGAGAAATTGAAGACGACCGACGCGACCGACGCGATCGACACCATCGACGTGGTCATCGCAGGCGGCGGGCCGACCGGCCTGATGCTCGCCGCCGAGCTGCGCCTCGCCGGGGTGCGGACCGTCGTGCTCGAAAGGCTGACCGAACCGGCCGGGCAGTCCCGCGGGCGCGGGATGCAGGTGCGCAGCGTCGAGATGCTGGACCAGCGGGGCCTGCTGGACCGGTTCCTCGCGGTCAGCGAGCCGTACCGGGTCAGCGACTTCGGGGGCCTCGTCAAACTGCGGCCGGAGCTGCTGGACACCGCGCACCCGTACGGCCTCGCCACCCCGCAGACCGTCACCGAACGGCTGCTGACCGAGCGGGCCGTGGAGCTGGGCGCCGAGCTCCGGCGCGGCTGCGAGGTCGTCGGGCTGGACCAGGACGCCGACGGCGTGGACGTCGAACTGTCCGACGGGACGCGGCTGCGGGCGCGGTACCTCGTCGGCTGCGACGGGGGCCGCAGCACGGTGCGCAAGCTGCTCGGCGTCGGGTTCCCGGGGGAGGCCGCCAAGGTCGAAACGCTGCTGGGCGACATGGAGTTGGCCGAGGACGCGGAGACCGTGGCCGCCGTCACGGCCGAGGTGCGCAAGGTCCACGTCCGGTTCGGCACCGTCCCCATGGGCGAGGGCGTGTACCGGGTCATCGTGCCCGCCGACGGCGTGGCGGCGGACCGGACGGCCGAGACGACCCTCGACGAGGTCAAGGAGCGGCTGCGGGCCCACGCGGGCACCGACTTCGGGGCGCACTCGCCGCGCTGGCTGTCCCGGGTCGGCGACGCCACCCGGCAGGCCGAGCGCTACCGGGTCGGCAGGGTGCTGCTGGCCGGCGACGCGGCGCACATCCACCCGCCGACCGGCGGCCAGGGCCTCAGCCTCGGCGTCCAGGACGCGTTCAACCTCGGCTGGAAGCTGGCCGCCGAGGTCAACGGCTGGGCCCCGGCCGGGCTGCTCGACACGTACGAGACCGAACGGCACCCGGTGGGCGCCGCCGTCATCGCCAACACCCGGGCGCAGACCGCGCTGCTGGAGAACACCGCCGGCGCGGTCGCGCTGCGGGAGCTGTTCTCGAAGCTGCTGGACTTCGAGGAGGTCAACCGGTACGTGACCGAACTGACCTCCGCGGTCGGCGTCCGCTACGACCTCGGCGACGGCCACGAGCTGCTCGGCAGCCGGATGCGGGACGTCACGCTGAAGACGGGCCGGCTCTACGAGCTGATGCACGCCGGCCGGGGCCTGCTCCTCGACCGGACCGGTGGCGGGCTGTCGGTGGCGGGCTGGGAGGACCGGGTCGACCACGTCACCGACACCGGCGAGGCCCCGGGCGTGCCCTCGGTGCTGCTGCGCCCGGACGGCTACGTGGCCTGGGCGGGCGAGGACCCGCGGGAACTCCTCGCCCAGCTCCCCCGGTGGTTCGGCGCCGCCGTCAGCTGATCCCGTTCCCGGGCGGGTCGCACTCCAGGGAGCGCCAGATCCGCTGCGCCCAGGCCAGGGCGTCGGGGTCCTCGTGGGTGCAGAAGATCCCGGCGCCGCTGCCGGAGGGGTGCAGGGTGAACCCGTAGAACTCGTGGCGCGGCCGGCCGTGGTCCTGCGGGGTCATCCAGAACGCGTACCGCAGCCCGCCGTCGGGCAGTTCCTCGCGCACCCGCTGGGCGGGCCGGGTGTCGGGGGCGCCCGACAGCAGGGCGGTGAGGAAGTCCGCCGGGGCGCGGCCCGGGACGTCGTCCCGCTTCAGGCTGACGGCCGCGGTGCGGTCGGGGGCGGTGTAGCGGTCGTAGCCGTCGGCGAAGCCGGCCGTGAGGCCGGCGGTGCGCAGCACCGACCAGTGGTCGCCGAGGTCGGTGCGCACGTCCAGCGGCAGCGGGTACGGGAAGCGGCTGAGGACCTCGTCGCGGTCCCAGACCTCCGTCACCACGCGGGCGGCCACGGGGTGGCGTACGTCGGTGACGACGGGCAGTTCGTCCGGGTCGGCGACGCGGGTGGCGACCTCGGCACCGAGCAGGTCGTCCCCCCAGGGCTGGATCAGGTTGGCGAACGTGCCCGTGAAGGCGAAGTCCGCGTAGCCGGGCTCCTCCCACAGCTCGTGGGCCCGCCGCAGGGTGGCGTCGTCCACCTCCACCCAGGCGCCGAGGACGAGTTCGGTGCCGTGGCTCAGCCGGACGGGCAGCAGGCAGCGGATGAAGGAGCCGACCCCGTCCACCCGGAGCAGGGCGCGCACGCCGAGCCGGTGGAGGGCGTCCTCGGGCAGGCCGAAGGCGGCGTCGGGCAGGTTGAAGCCGAAGTCGATGCGCCGCTCGTCGCCGAGCGCGTCACCGCAGCAGGAGCAGGTGGGGAGGTGCGTCGTCACCCGGGCACCCTACGGGGGGCCGGCTTCCGGTCGGGGAGCGGCCCGGCGCGGGGTGGAGTAGCCCCGGGTGCGCGGGTCCGGCCCGGCGCCGAGCCTGGGGGCATGGGTACGCGCAGGGTGGTGGTGCAGGCGCCGGACGCGCGCGGCCTGCGTGCGGTCACCGTCGACGGCGAGCCGGCCGGGAGCGCCTGGTCCCCGGGTGATCTGCGCAGGCAGCTCCGCCGCGCGGGGCTGCCGCCCGGCACGGACCTGTCGGACCGGGCCCGGGTGGCCTGGCGCGGGGCGGACGCCGCCACCTGGCCGGACCGGGCGGGCCGCCGGCGCGCCACCATGGCCGTGCTGGCCGCCGGGCTGCTGGTGTCGGCGCTGCTCCTCGCCCGGGTCGGGATGGTGGACGCGCTCGGGGCCCTGACCTTCTCGGGGCGGCTGGCCGGGATGCTGTTCGTGCTGGCGGGGGCGGTGCAGGTCGTCGCGGCGGCCGCGGTCTTCGACTTCTGGGGGAAGCGGACGATTCCGTACTCGGGCGCGGCGGTGCTGGTGGGCGTACTCGTCACGGCGGCGACCGAGGCCCTGCTGCTGACGGTGTGGTTCCAGGAGCGGGAGTGGACCCCGTACCTGCCGGTGTTCCTCGCGCTGTCGGTGTGGGCGCTGTGGGCGCTGTGGACGGTCTGGCGGGAGCGGGTCTGGAAGGGGATCCCGCATCCGAGGAGCTTCACCGCCGGTGTGGTGGCGACCGCGGTGTTCGCGTCGGCGAACTTCGTCTACTCGGCGGTGTACCAGCCGGCCGCGGCCCTCTTCCACTTCAAGGTGGAGGCGAAGTTCGGGACGCCGAGGAAGGATCCGGAACGCCCCGTCGTCTACCTCCCGGTGAAGCTCCGCGTCACGAACGACGGGGTCGTTCCGGGGTACGTCGTGAACAGCATCTACTGGGTGTGGGGGCGGGAGGCGGTCTTCGACGCGGCGAAGACCGAGCTGGACCGGGACAAGTGGAGGGTGGACATGGAGTCCGCCACCGGCACGGAGATCCACGTGCGGCCCACGGGTTACAGGCTCGTCGACACCGGCCCGGTCGTCCCGGGAGCAGGTGCCTGGATCGCGTCCGGAACGGATTTCTCCTTGGAGCGGGTGATCCAGATCCCCACGGACCAGAAGTACGACGTCGTCATGACCCGTATGTCGATCATCTTCATGAGGGGTGACCGGGGGACGGTCGACAGCAGGTACTACCTTCCGATCTTCTCGTGGAAGGAGAAGCCGGGCAGGTACTTCGACTGCCCCGAGCCGTGCGACGACTACGTCATGCACCACGGGCGGGTGCGCCACAACAACAACATCGTCAATGTGACGCGCAGGCCCCGCTACCTCACGTCGACCCGGTGGGTGAACGGGACGGAGAGCGGGCTCACGTTCCAGATCTCCCCGCTGGATTCCAGGGGCCGGCTGTCGACGGACCTGGAGAACGCCGAAAGGTACGGCGTCACCCAGTACGACACCCCTCTCACGATGGTTCCCTACGCCGAGCTCGTGGCGGCCCGTCCCTGAGGCGCGGGGATTGTCACGGTCCTGCCACAAGGGCGAGTTGAATGTGTTCAAAACCTGGTGCCGCGGGCCTACGCTGGCCGCTCCGCAACAGGGGAGGGACCCGATGTCCGAGAACGCCGACAACGCCGAAGAGGCGAAAGCGGGCGGCCCCGCACAGCCACCGGCGGCCGGGCAGGCCGGGCAGGCTCCGCAGGCCGGGCAGGCTCCGGCGGTCGCCGCCCAGGCCCCGGCGGCCGGGGAAGCGCCGGCTCCGTCGCCGCAGGCCCCGCAGGCCCCGCAGGCCTCGCAGGCCTCGCAGGCCGGTCAGCCCGGGCAGGCCGGGCAGGCTCCGCAGGCCGGTCAGCCCGGGCAGGCCCCGGTGGCCGCCGGCCAGGCGCCGGTTCCGCCGCCCGTCGCGCCCGGGATGGCCGGGCACGATCCGGCCGCCTGGCACCTCTGGCAGATGGAGCAGCTCCGGCTGCGCCAGCAGCAGGCCCGGGACGCGGCCGCCGCGCGGGCCGCGAACTCCATGTGGCGCCGGATCCGGCCCGCCGAGGCCGCGCCGATCCACACCGCCACCCTCGTCGCCGTCCTCGCGGCCGGCCTCACCACCGCCGTCGTCCTCGGGGACGGCATGGGCCCCGGCCTGCTGCTCGCGGTGCTGCCCGCCATGGTGGCCGCGTACGCGTCCGCCCGGGCGGCCGGGCGCAAGGCCCGCCCCTGGAGCCTGGTGTGGGCGGCCGGCTGCGTGGCGCTGCTCACCGTTCCGGCGCTGCGGGACTCCGCCTGGCCCTCCACGCTGGCGATCCTCGCCGCCGTGCTGCTGGCCGCGCTGGCCCTGCACGGAACCCGCCGCTGGCCCGGCGTACTGCTCGCCCCGCTCGGCTTCCTCGACAGCGCGGTCACCGGCGTCGGCTGGGCCTGGACGGGCGTACGGTCGCGCGGCGGCGGGGCGGGCCGCGAGCGCTGGCTGTCCGTGGCCAAGGCGGCGCTGGTGGCGGTGGTCCTGCTGGTCGTCTTCGGAGCGCTGTTCGCCTCCGCCGACGCGGCCTTCGCGGACCTGCTCGGCGGCCTGCTGCCCGACGTCTCCGTGGGGGACGGGCCGTTCCGGTTCCTGCTCTTCCTGCTCGGCGCGGTCCTGGCGCTCGCCGCCGCCCGCACGGCCGCGGCCCCGCACCGCTGGGACCGGGTCAAGACCCGGCAGTGGAAGGCGCGTTCGCGGGTGGAGTGGAGCCTGCCGCTGATCGTGCTGAACCTGCTCTTCGCCGGGTTCAACGCCGTGCAGCTGGCGGTGCTGTTCGGCGGCTACGACAAGGTGCTGGAGAGCACGGGGCTCACGTACGCCGAGTACGCCCGCCAGGGGTTCTGGCAGCTGCTGTGGGCCACCCTCTTCGTCCTCGCCGTCATCGCGCTCGCGCTGCGCTGGGCGCCGCGCGGCGGGGCCGGTGACCGGCGCCTGGTCCGCTCGGTCCTGGGGACGCTGTGCCTGCTGACCCTGGTGGTGGTCGCGTCGGCGGTGCGCCGCATGGACCTGTACGTGGACGCGTACGGCCTGACCAGGCTGCGGCTGTCGGTGGTCACCATGGAACTGTGGCTGGGCCTGGTCATCGTGCTGCTGATGGCGGCCGGGATCGCGGGCGGGCGCTGGCTGGCCCGCGCGGTGGTCGGCAGCGCGGCGGCGGCGGTCCTGGCCTTCGGACTGGCCTCGCCGGACGGGATCATCGCGGAGTACAACGTGACCCGCTACCAGCAGGACAACAAGCTGGACCTCGCCTACCTGCGCGACCTGTCGTCGGACGCCGCCCCGTACCTGGACCGCCTGCCCGAACCCCGCCGCTCCTGCGCCCTGATGGGCATCGAAGCCGACCTGCGCCGCGCGGCCGACGCCCCCTGGTACGCGACGAGCCTCGGCGAACACCGGGCCCGCCGGATCCTGCGCGAGCGCCCGGTGACGGCGACGGCGGTGGAGTGCAGCCGGCTGGGCGCGTACGGCAGCCGGGTGGAGTAGGGAGGCGTGGGCTACTTCTCCCGGGCCGGGATGTCGTGCTCCACCGCCCAGGCGTAGACCTCCGCCACCTGCGCGGCGTGGTCGTCGCCACCTCCGTACGGGCGCCCCTCGGACACGGCCCGCGCCACGAACGGCACCACGGTCACCTGCTCCTACGACCCGACCGTCAAGCCGTACCGCCGGCAGTAGCGCCCCGCTCCCTGAGGGCCGCCCCGACGACCCGCCGCACGGCGAGCGCCGGGTCGGCCGTCATCCACCGCACGGCCTCCTCGGCCGCCGGGTCGTCGCGCCACCCGCTGAGGAGTGCCAGGGCGGCCGCCCTTCGGACGTCGGAGTTCCGGTCTCCCGCGAGACGCCGGACGGCCTTGAGGGCGGCCGGATCGCCGGGCCAGCCGCTCGCGAGTGCGTGGGCCGCGTCCACGCGCACGCTTTCATCGGCGTCGAAGCTCAGCCGCAGCGCGGTCTCCAGGACCGCGGGGTTCCCGGCCCAGCCCTCGGCGAGCGCATCGACCGCGGACGAGCGGACCAGCGCGTTGCCGTCGTCCGACCACCGCAGGAGTGCTTCCAGGGCCACCGGGTCGTCCGGCCAGCCGCGGCCCAGAGCGCGGGCCACGTCGGAGCGCAAGGCCGGGTTGTCGGCGTCGGCGATGCGCAGAACGGCATTTCGGCCCTCGGGATCACCGGGCCATCCGTCCGCAAGCGCAGCCGCGACCCGGCGGCGTAGATCCCGGTTCGGGCCGTCCGCCAGCCGGATGACGGCGTCCCGGGCGTCCCGGTCGCCGCCCCAACTGCGTTGGAGCGCGTTGACGATGGCATGGGGGATGTTCGCGTCGTCGGCCAGGAGGAGCACCGCCTTCCTGGCCGCGGGGTCGCCCGGCCAACTTCTCGCGAGCGACTCGACCGCCTCCTGACGGACCTTTGGGCTGTCGTCGGAGCTCAGCTCCACTACGACCGTCAAAGCAGCGGGGTCACCCGCCCAGCCCCAGCCCAGAGCCTCGGCCGTACAGTGACGGACTTCGGCGTCCCCGTCCTTCGCGAGCCGCAGGAGTCCGTCCCGGGCCCTCGGGTCGCCGCGCCAGCCCTGCCCGAGCGCCAGTGCGGCGGACCCGCGGACCAGCTCGTCCGGATCGGCCGTGAGCGACAGGACGGCGTCCCGGGCCGCAGGGTCGCCGCTCCAGCCCGATGCGAGATGGAAGGCCGCCTCCTCACGGGTCACGGTCTCCGGGTCGGCCGTGAACGGCAGGACGGCGTCCCGGGCGGCCGGGTCGCCGGCCCAGCCCGACGGGAGCGCGGCCACGGCATGGTCGCGGATGCCGGGGTCGGGATCGCCGGTCAGTCGGATGATGGCGTCCCGGGCGCTCGGGTCGCCACTCCAGTCACTCGTGAGGTACCGGAGGACGAGCCGACGGACCCGCATGTCCGCATCATGCGCGAGCCGTTGCAGTGCTTCTCCGGCCGCGCGGTCTCCCGGCCAGCCTTCGGCCAGGCCTGCGGCCGCCTGGTGGCGTACCGTCGCCGAGTGGTCGGCGGACAGTCTGATGACGGCGTCCCGGGCGGCCTCGCTGTGGTTCCAGTTGGCCACGAGCGTGGTGATGGCCGCACAGCGGGAATCGTGGTCGGTGAGGCGGGTCGAGGCCAGGAGGACCGTGAGCTCGTCGTCCGCTTCGAGGAAGCCCTCGGCGTCGGTGAGGGTGCGGTGCAGGTCGCGGGCCGTCTCCTCCTCGCGAGTGTTGACCTCGTGCGCCTTCGTCAGCGCGGCGGCGATGTCGTCCAGGGCGGCCTGTGCGAACAGGTCGGCGGGTGGCATCGGGCTGAGGAGACCGTCGGAGTCCGCGTGGGTGACGGCGAGCTCCGAGACGTCGGAGTGCAGGGTCAGTCGCCGGAGGTCGGCGCGGGCGCGGTCCCAGAGCCGTTCCAGGGTGCGCTTGCGGGCGATGACTCTGTCCGCCTCCTGTTGCGCCGTCGACTTGTAGTCCTCCGCCTGGCGGGTCTCGTCGCGTACCCGGGCGAGTTCGCCCGCGTCGGTGGTCCGGAGGGCGCGGACGTCGTTCCCGGCGATGATCTCGCGCAGTGCGCCGGTGATCTGGAACAGCGTCAGGAGCAGGAACTCCGCGTCGCGCAGGGCGTAGCGCAGGCGGGTCTCGGTGCCGGCGGCCGACGCGAGGTCGCGCTCGACGCGGGCGAGGTCCCGCTGTGCGAGGGCCAGGTCCCGCTGGTGGCGGAGGGAGGCGGTGTCGTCCTCGCGGTCGGTCGGCCGGGGCGTTTCCGTGGCGGCCCGGAGCAGGGAGCGGGCCTCGTCGCAGCGGCGGTCGTGCTCCTGTCGGGTCAGGCGGGCGGCCTTGTTGGTGATGCGCAGGAACTGGATGGTGAAGGGGACGGGGGGCTTGGGTTTCGCCTGCGCGCCGTAGAGGCGGTCGATGTGGGACTTGGAGTACGCCATCTCGTCGATGCGGCGGTCGGGTTCCAGGAGGGCCGCTTCCTTGAAGGCCTGCTCGATGTCGCGCGAGCCCATGCCGGCTTCCGCGGCCTGGGCGCGCAGGAAGTCCCCGTACCGCTGCCACGCCTCCGTGTCGGACCGCATGTTCCCCCCTGGTCGTCCCTGGGACGGATCGGTTCGTCCCCGGCGGGCCCGGGGTCCGCCCCGGTCGGCGGCCGCGCCCGTCCCGGGGCGTCCCTGCCCAGGTGGGGACCGGGCGCAAACGGGCCAGGGTCTTCCCGTGTCCCGGTCCCGGGGCCCTCGGGTGAAGGAGATCCGCATGTCCGCTGTACAGGAGCTGTTGCTCGCCGCCGTGCCGGAGGCGGTCGGCGGGGTGGCCGCCGCCGTCGTCGTCGGGGCGGCCGTCCGGGTGTGGCGGCGGGTGTCGGGGAAGCGTCAGGCGCGGGAGTAGGAGCCGATGCCGACCAGGCAGTAGACGTACTCGTTGATGACGCTGCCGTTGATCGTGTACTGGTACGAGAAGCCGTACTCGGTGCGGGGGTTCTCGTCGCAGCGGCTCATGTCGTCGGTGCCGGGGAAGCGCTGGATGACGCGGTAGTGGGCGTCGGAGGCCGAGCAGGAGACCTCCTTCACCCCGTGGACCGTCTGCGCGGTGGTGGAGTCCGGGAGCTGGCCGTTGAGGCACGTGCCCGTCTCGAAGGGGCTCGGGGCGGCCTCTGTGGTGGGGGCGGGAGGCGGTGCGGCGTCGTACGTCGGCGGCGTGTAGGTCGGCGGGGTGTACGTGGGAGGGCTGTACGTCGGCGGGGTGTACGGGGTGTACGTCGGCCCGGCCGTCGGCGTCGAGGACGCCGTGGTGGCCGAGTCGTCGTCATCGTTGGCGATGACGATGCCGATGACCAGCGCGGCCACGACCCCGAGTGCCACCAGGCAGCCCAGCGCCCCGCTCCTGCCCGCCGGGGCCGGCTGCGCCGGGGCCGTCGGCGGGGGTGCCGGCGGGCCGGACACGCGTATGCGGAGGAGGACCTCGGTCTCGCCGATGCGGGCCCGGACGAGGTCGCCGTTGCGGGCCGGGGGTATGCGCAGGCGCTGGGCGCCGGTCGGCAGGGTGACGGGGAGGACGACGCCCGTGGCGGCCTGTGCGGGGGTGAGCGTCAACTCGATTTCCTGGGACGGCGACACGGGCTGCTCCTAGGGGTGGGGACGGACCCGTGCCGAATTCTGCCCGGTGCGGCCCCGCTGACGCAGGCGTTCCGGCATGCGGGGCGGGGCCGGCGTGTGCGCGCTGCGGGATGGTTCCGTCGACGGGGTGTGGAGCCGCCGGGGAGATGGTGTACGAGGGGTGGTCCCGGGCGCGGGGGCGTGCGTAGATTACCGGCGGTAACACCGGGACGAGCGAGGAGAACGCCGTGCACGCAGCCGAGCCGAAGCACGTCGAGCCCGTCGAGCCCGTCGAGCCCGTCAAGACGGTCGTCGGCGGAGTGGTGCGCGAGGTGTCCGTGCCGGCGCTCGCCGGGCCGGCGACCAGCGGGTCCCTCGGGGACATACCGTTCCAGAACGCCCGCGAGGCCCCCCGCGAGGCCGTCCTCGCCCGCAAGGAGCGCGACGGCACCTGGCGCGACGTCACCGCCGCCGAGTTCGCGCGCGAGGTCCTCGCCGTCGCCAAGGGGCTGATCGCCGAGGGGCTCATGGAAGGCGACCGGCTCGCCATCATGGCCCGGACCACCTACGAGTGGACCCTGCTCGACTTCGCCGGATGGGCCGCGGGCCTGGTGACCGTACCCATCTACCCGACCTCCTCCGCCCTCCAGGCCCGCTGGATCATCCACGACTCCGGGGCCGTGGCCTGCGCCGTCGAGGACACCGTCCAGGCCCGGCTGATCAGCGCCGAACGCGCCGGCCTCCCCGGGCTCGCGCACCTGTGGGAGTTCGACACGGGCGCGCTGGCCCGGCTCGTCAAGGCCGGGGAGCACCTGCCCGACGCCATCGTGCACGCGCGCAGGGCCGCCCGTACGCCCGAATCCGTCGCCACGCTCGTCTACACCTCCGGCACCACCGGCACCCCCAAGGGCTGCGTGCTCACCCACGGCAACTTCTACGCCGAGGTGGACAACGCGGTGGAGCTGCTGCACCCCGTCTTCCGGTCCGTGAGCAAGGAGCCCGCCTCCACGCTGCTGTTCCTGCCGCTGTCGCACGTGTTCGGCCGGATGGTCGCCGTCGGCTGCCTGCGCGCCCGGGTCAAGCTGGGCCACGCGCCGAGCATCAGCACCGAGGAACTGCTCGCCGACCTCGCCGGCTTCCGGCCGACCTTCCTGCTCGCCATCCCCTACGTACTGGAGAAGGTCTACAACACCGCCCGCGCCACCGCCGAGAGGATGGGCCGGGCCTCCTCCTTCGACCGGGCCGCCCGCATCGCCCGGCAGTACGGGGAGACCGTGGAGGGCAAGACGCCCGGGATGGGGCTGCGGGCCGCCCGCGCCCTGTACGACCCGCTCGTCTACCGCCGCATCCGGGACGCCCTCGGCGGCAACGTGCGCTACGTCCTCAGCGGCGGCTCCCCCCTCGGGCGGCGCCTGGCCGCCTTCTACACCGGCGCGGGGATCGACGTCTTCGAGGGCTACGGCCTGACGGAGACGACGGCGGCCTCGACCGTCACCCCGCCCCAGCGCCCCCGGCTCGGCACCGTCGGCTGGCCGCTGCCGGGGACGGCGGTGCGCATCGCCGACGACGGGGAGGTGCTGCTGCGCGGCCGGCACGTCTTCGCCGGGTACTGGAACGTGGCCGCCCACCAGCCGGGGCAGTGGCTGGCCACCGGCGACATCGGCGAGCTGGACGCCGACGGGTACCTGACCATCACCGGCCGCAAGAAGGACCTGATCATCACCTCCGGCGGCAAGAACGTCGCCCCCGCGCCCCTGGAGGACTGGCTGCGCGCCCACCCCCTGGTCGGCCAGTGCCTGGTGATCGGCGACAACCGCCCCTACGTCGCGGCCCTCGTCACCCTGGAGCCGGACGGGCTCGCCCACTGGCGGCAGATGCACAAGAAGCAGGGCGTGCCGGTCCGCGAGCTGGTCACCGACCCGGAGCTGCTGGCCGAGCTCCAGCGGGCGGTGGACGAGGCGAACAAGCTGGTGTCGCGGGCCGAGTCCATCCGCCGCTTCACCGTCCTGCCGGGGGAGTTCACCGAGGAGCGCGGCCACCTGACCCCCTCGCTGAAGCTCAGGCGCGGCGCCATCGCCCGGGACTACGCGAGCGAGATCGACGAGCTGTACCGGGCGCCCCGCACCGCCTGACCCGGGCG
>NZ_JBVIRQ010000010.1:87317-98851 GCF_055575955.1 Streptomyces sp. NPDC033966
GCCCCGCACCGCGTGGCCCGGGCGCCCCGCACCGCGTGGCCCGGGCGCCCCGCACCGCGTGGCCCGGGCGCCCCGCACCGCGTGGCCCGGGCGCCCCGCACCGCGTGGCCCGGGCGCCCGCCCCGCCCGACCCGGGCGGCCGCCCCGAGGGGCGGGGCCGCCGGGCCCCGCTTATGGTGGGCTGGGCCGACCGGTCCGGGGGGCGACCCGAGGAGGGCGCATGCCCCGTCCCCGTACCCGTCCCCGTGCCGCAGCCGGATCCGCGGGAGCCGCCTGCGCCGCGGGCGCGGCCTGCGCGGTGGTGCTCGCAGCCTCCCTCACGGCCGCCCCCGCCGCCCCCGCGGTCCCGGCCACCCCGGCGGCCGCCACGGAGACCGGCCCGCGCATACGCTGGGGGGACTGCCCCCTCGAACGCGTCCCCGCCGGGATGCGGTGCGCGGAGGTGACCGTCCCCCTCGACCCCGCCGCCCCCGCCAAGGGCACCACCCGGATAGCCGTGGCCCGCATCCCCGCCACCGCCCCCGGCCGTCGGCCCCTCGGCTCGCTGCTGCTGAACTTCGGCGGCCCCGGCGGCCCCGGGATCGCCTCCCTCGCCGCCGACCCCAAGCCCTTCGCGAAGCTCGGCGAGCGCTACGACCTCGTCGCCTTCGACCCCCGCGGCGTCGGCCTCAGCACCCCGGTCTCCTGCGGAGGCTCCCAGGAGACCGGCGACGAGGTGCCGGGCGACGCCGCCTCCCAGCTGGCCGCCCTCCGCGCCGTCGCCGAGCGGTGCGCGCTGCACTCCGGGCCCGTGCTCCCGTACATCGGCACCGTCAACGTCTCCCGGGACATGGACCGCATCCGCGAGGCCCTCGGCGACAAGAAGCTCAACTACCTCGGCTTCTCCTACGGAACCCGGCTCGGCGCCGTCTACGCCGCGCAGTTCCCCCGGCGGACCGGCCGGATGGTCCTCGACGGGGTCGACACCCTCACCGAACCGCTCACCGAGCAGGCCCTGGTCTCCGCACGCGGCCAGCAGCGGGCCCTGGAGAACTTCCTCGCCTGGTGCGCCCACCAGAGCGGCTGTGTCTACGGCACCAACACCCGCACCGCCCGCGAGAAGGTCGAAGCCCTGGTCGAACGGCTCGACGAGCACCCGCTGGTCGGGGACGACGGCTCCCACTTCACCGGCCAGGACGCGGTGGGGGCCATCGGGGCCGCCCTGTACTCCACGAGCCTGTGGCCCGACCTCGCCGAGGCCCTCGCCCGCGTGGAGCGCGACCGCGACCCGGTCCCGCTGATGGAACTGGGCGGCCCGGCCGAATCACCGCCCGTCGACGGGCCCACCAAGATCCCCGACGACAACGCCCAGGCCGCCCTCACCGCCGTGAACTGCGCCGACGACCCCGACCGGAGCAACGACAAGGCCAGCCCGGAGGCGGTCGAGCAGGAGATCCGCGACCTGCGGGACGAGTTCCACCGGACCTCTCCCGTCTTCGGGCCGGGCCAGCTGATGACCGTACTGTCCTGCTACGGCCGCCCCGCCGGCACCGACTACATCCGCCGCATCGACCACCCGGGAGCGCCCCGGATGCTCCTCGTCGGCACGCGCGGCGACCCGGCGACCCCGTACGAGTGGACCGAGGAGACGGCCCGCCGGCTCGGCTCGGCGGTGGTCATCGACCACAAGGGCGACGGGCACACCGGCTACGACTCCTCCGCCTGCGTACGCGGGTACGTCGACGAGTTCCTGATCGCCGGGAAGCTGCCGGCCGGGACGCGCTCCTGCCCCGCCGGAGAGTGAACCGGCGGGGCGGGAACGGCGGGGCGGGAACGGTGGGCGGCTCAGCAGTCGGGGCGGGTGGCGCGGCCGGCGAAGCGGTCCGCCAGCCAGTTCCCGACCGCCAGGGAGTGCGTGATGACCCCGCTGACGTGCTCACCGAGCACGATCGTGTCGAACTGGACGTCCGCGCCCCGCGCGCACCACTCCGAGCGCAGCTGCCGCCCCACCGCGTACGGGATCAGCTCGTCGCCGAGCGCGTGGTACTGGAGCACGGGCGCGGCCGGGGCCGTCCGGCCCAGCCGGCTCTGGTCCAGGCGGGCCTGCCAGTCGGGCTGCGCGAGCGGGTCGCGGGTGGTCAGGTCGGAGATCCGCTTGAAGGAGCCGGCGATGGCGTCGACCGCCACGCAGTTCTCCTTCATCCCGGCCACCAGCGCCCGGCCCGCCGGGTTGAGGTACGAGTCGAGCTTCAGCTCGGGGAAGGCCGCGTCCTGGCCGGCCGCCGCCATGAAGATCAGCCCGGAGCCGTAGGAGCCGTTGTTGAAGGCGGCCACCTCCATCAGGTCGGCGGGGACCCCGCCCGTCGCCGTCCCCTTCACCTTCAGCTCGGGGGCGTACGAACCCTGCAACTCGGCGGCCCAGCTGCTGGCCTGGCCGCCCTGGGAGTAGCCGACGATGCCGACCGGGGTGTCGGCGGACAGCCCCGTCCCGGGCAGCCGGATCGCGGCCCGGGCGGCGTCGAGCATGGCGTGCCCGGCCGAGGGGCCCACCGTGTAGGTGTGGACGCCGGGGGTGCCGAGGCCCTCGTAGTCGGTGACGGCCACGGCCCAGCCGCGCTGGGTGTACTGCTGGACGAGGTTGGCCTCCATCGCGGTGCCGTTCGGGAGGTTGCCGCTCGGCGCACAGGAGTCGCCGAGGCCCACCGTCCCGACGGCGTACGTGATCAGCGGCCGCGGGCCGGTGCGGCCGTCCTGCGGGACGATGACGGTGCCCGAGACCACGTTCGGGGCGCCGTCGGCGGTGGTCGAGCGGTAGTGCACCTTCCAGGCCCTGGTGCCGGTGGGCTGTCCGGGCAGCGGGTGGAAGGCGGAAGGGGCGCTGCTGACGATGTCGCCGGGGCGGCCGGCCTCTTCGGCGGCGGCGGTGGCGGCGGGCAGCTGGGCGAAGAGACTCAGGGCGGCCGCGGCGGCGGCCAGGGCGGTGCTGCTGCGCAAACGCATGGGCGGAACTCCCAACGTGCGTAAGTGTGGGGGCAGGTGAGGCGAAGGTAGCGACCGACCGGTCGGCACGTCGCTGACCGGAAAGCTCACCTTTCCTGACCGGGCCTCCCACCCCCCCCGCCCGCCGCGCCGCCGCGCTACCCGCCCGAGGCGATCCGGTACGCCCCCGGTGTCGTGCCCGTCCAGCGGCGGAACGCGCGGTGGAAGGCGGTGTCCTCCGAGAAGCCCAGCCGGGCGGCGAGTTCCGCGATCGGCTCCCCGCCCTCGGCCAGCCCCGCGATCGCCGCGTCCCGCCGCACGTCGTCCTTGAGCTGCTGGAAGGAGGTCCCCTCCTGCCGCAGGCGGCGCCGCAGCGTCGCCGGGGACACCGCCAGGCGCGCCGCCACCTCACCGAGCTCGGGCAGCCGCGGTGAGCCGCGCAGCCGCCGCGTCAGGGTCCGGCGTACCTGCTCGGCGACCGTGGTCCCGTACTCGGGGCGCGACAGCAGGTCGAAGGGGGCCCGGCGCAGCATCGCGTCGAGCGCGGCCTCGTCCCGCACCAGCGGCGCGGTCAGCCAGCGCGCGTCGAAGACGGCCTCCGTCCGCCCGGCCCCGAAGCGCACCGGACAGCCGAAGAGGGTGTCGTACTCGTCCCGGTGCGGCGGCGGGGGATAGGCGAAGGCGGCGTGGACCAGGGGGATCCGCCGTCCGACGAGCCAGCTGCAGAGCCGGTGCCAGATCGCGAGCACGCACTCGGTCAGGAAGCGCTCCTCGTCCCCGTCGAAGTCGTTGCGCACGGTGAACCGGGCCTGCCCGCCCGCGGTCTCCAGCGACAGCTCCGGCCCGCCCGGGAACAGCCCGTAGAACGCCGCCGCCCGCTCCACCGCCGCGCCCAGGTCCCGGCAGCCCAGACAGGCGTGGCACATCATCGCGAAGGTGCCCGGCCGGCTCGGCACGGCGGACAGCCCGAGGAACTCGTCCTGGGTGGTCCGGTACAGGGCCCGGAAGAGCCGCGCGAACTGCGCGGGCGTGATCCGCGCCCGGTCGTCGCCGAGCAGCAGCGGCGGGATCTGCGCCTCCTGGAGCAGCGGCACCAGGTCGAAGCCGGCGCGCCGCGCCCCCGCGAGCACGGCCCGCACGTGGTGCACGGTGACCGTCCGCCTCCCCATGCCCTCGAAGGTAGCCCCAATGAGCGCTGCGGTCAGCGGGGGTGACGCTTCCGGTCATGCCGGGCGGGGTCCGGGCGGGCCCACCATCGGGGGTCACCTATCCCGGGAGGGCAAGCGATGGACGGTCGTCCGAGCACGCTGGCGGTGTTCACCCAGTGGACCGAGGAGAGGTACGCCGACGCCCCGGCGCTCCGCTTCCGCACACCGGAGCGCGACGGCTGGCAGACCCGTACGTACGCCCAACTCGGCGCCTCCGTACGCGGGACCGGGCGCACCCTGCTCGCGCTGGGCGTCGGGGCCGGGGAGCGGGTGGCGGTGCTCGCGGAGACCCGGCCCGAGTGGACGTACACCCACTTCGGGATCCTGGCGGCGGGCGCGGTCCTGGTGCCCGTGTACCCGACGGCGGGGGAGGAGGAGCTCGCCTGGGTGCTGTCCGACTCCGAGGCGGTGGTGGCCGTCTGCGAGGACGCGGCCCAGGCGGCCCGGGTGGAGGCGCTGCGGCCGAAACTGCCCGCGCTGCGGGCGGTCGTGCGCATGGACGAGGTGCTGCCGGCCGGGGCGCCCGCTTCCGGGGCGCCGGCTTCCGGGGCGCCGGCTCCGGGGGTCTCGGCTCCGGGGGTCTCGGACGCCGAACTGGCCGAGCGGGCCGCCGCCGTGACCCCCGAGGCGGACGCCGCGATCGTCTACACCTCCGGCACCACGGGCCTGCCCAAGGGCTGCCGGCTCACGCACGGCAACCTCGGGGCCGTCCAGGACGCCACCCTCCCCCTCGTCCAGGGCGGGCCGGGCGACTCCACGTACCTGTACCTGCCGCTGGCGCACCTGCTGGCGCAGCTGATCCAGTTCACCACCCTGCTGGAGGGCGGGGAGCTGTGCTACTTCGGGGGCCGGGTGGAGGACGTGGTGGCCGAACTCGCGGAGGCCCGGCCGACCCACCTGCCGTCGGTGCCCCGGCTGTTCGAGAAGGTCCACGCGGTGGTGCTGGGGCTGGCCGAGGGGCGCGACGGCGGCCGGGAGCGCTTCGAGGAGGCCGTCCGCCTCGGCGTGCTCGCGGCCGACGGGACCCTGCCCGAGGAGCTGCGCCCGGCGTGGGAGGCGGCGGAGGAGTCCCTCTACGCCCTGGTCCGGGCCGCCTTCGGGGGCCGGCTCAAGTGGGCCCTGACCGGCGGCGCCCCGATCGCCCCGGCCACCCTGGACTTCCTGCGCGCCTGCGGGATCCGGGTGTTCGAGGGCTACGGGATGACCGAGTCCGCCGGGGTGATCAGCCTCAACCACCCCGACGCCGTCCGGTACGGCACGGTGGGCCGGCCGATAGCGGGCTGCGAGGTGCGGATCGCCCCGGACGGGGAGGTGCTCGCCCGGGGCCCGATGGTCTTCCCTGGCTACCACGCGGACCCGGGCGCGACGGCCGGCGTCCTGGACGCGGACGGCTGGCTGCACACCGGGGACCTGGGCGAACTGGACGCCGACGGCTTCCTGTCCATCACCGGCCGCAAGAAGGAGCTGATCATCACCTCCGCCGGCAAGAACATCACCCCGACCGAGGTGGAGTTCGCCGTCCAGGCCGCCTCCCGGTTCGTCTCGCGGGCGGTGCTGATCGGCGACCGGCGCCCCCACCCGGTGGCCCTGATCACCCTGGACGCCGAGGAGGTCGCCGCCTGGGCCGCCCGCGAATCCCTCGACCTCGGCCCGGCCCCGGCCGCGCACCCGGCGGTACGGGAGCTGGTGGCGGCGGCCGTCGCCACGGCCAACGCCACCGTCTCCCGCCCGGCCCGCATCCGGGCCTTCCGCGTCCTGGACGAGGACCTGTCGGTCGGCGCCGGCACCCTCACCCCGACGCTGAAGCTGCGCCGCGCGGAGGTGGCCCGGCGCTACGCGGCCGAGATCGAGGAGCTGTACCGCTAGAAGACTGCCGTGTCTTTCGGATCAGGCCGGGCCCGGCCGTGTCTTTCGGATCAGGCCAGTGCGGTCCGCAGCCGCTCCAGGCCCTCGGAGATCTCCTCCGGGGTGTGCGTGGTGAAGGACAGCCGCAGCGTGCGCGGGTCCGGGGTGCCCGTGTGGAAGGGGGCCCCGGGCACGTACGCCACGTCGTGCGCGACGGCGGACTTCAGCAGGGCCCCCGCGTCGTACCCCTCGGGGAGGCGGACCCACACGAACATGCCGCCCTCGGGGCGGTTCCACTCCGAGCCCGCCGGGAGCGCCGCCCCGAGTCCCGCGAGGAGGGCGTCGCGGCGGGCGCGGTAGGCGTCCCGGACCCGCGCGACGTGGGCGTCGAGGTCCCGGGCGCCGAGGTAGTGGGCGGCGGCCAGCTGGTCCACCGTCGAGGTGTGCAGGTCCGCCGCCTGCTTGGCGACCACCGCCGCGCGGCACAGGGCGGCGGGGGCGCGCAGCCAGCCCAGGCGCAGCCCCGGGGCCATCACCTTCGAGAAGCTGCCGAGCAGGGCGGTGCGGTCCTCGGCGCCCGGGTGGGCGGCGATCCAGGGCTCGTGGGCGCCCTCGTAGCGGAGGTCGCCGTACGGGTCGTCCTCCACCAGCCACAGCCCGAGCCGGGCGGCGACGCGGGCCACCTCGGCCCGGCGGTCCCCCGGCAGGGTGCGGCCGGTCGGGTTCTGGAAGGTGGGGATCGTGTAGAGGAGTTTCGGCCGCTCCCGCTCGGTGATCTCGGCGAGGGCGTCGGGGAGCAGGCCCTGCCCGTCGCAGGGCACGGGTATGACCCGGGCCCCGGCCAGGGCGAAGCACTGGAGGGCCGCCAGGTAGGTGGGGTTCTCGACGAGCACCGTGTCGCCGGGCTCCAGGAGGGTGGCGGCGAGGAGGGTGAGCCCCTGCTGGGAGCCGGTGGTGATCAGGACGTCCTGCGCCGTGGTGGCCAGGCCCCGGGCGGCGGCCCGGGCGGCGACGGCCGAGCGCAGTTCGGGGGCGCCCTCGGTGGTGGAGTACTGGAGGGCGCGGGCGGCTCCGGCACCGGTCAGGACGGCGTCGTACGCCGCGCGCAGGCCTTCGGTGTCGAAGAGCTCGGGCGCGGGCAGGCCCCCGGCGAAGGAGATCACCCCGGGGCGTTCGGTGAGCGCGAGGATCTCCCGTACGGGCGAACCGCCCACGGCGCGCGCCCGCGCGGCGAAGGCGGGCGGAGCGGCGGCGGTCGCGGAGGTGGCGCTCGCGGAGGTCGCGGCGTTCGCGGAGGTCGGGGCGGCGGCGGTGCTCGGCGGCATGGGGCGGCTCCTTCGGTGGCAGGTGGCCGCAGCCTAACGGGGGAAGGTGCAGTGGGCACCTACCTTTCCGATGGCTGAACACCGCACGCCCCCTCCACAACTGACGTGGCATCAGATACACCGGTGCCATGACGAGAGACGAGCGGGAACGAGAGGACACCCGGGCCGGCGACTACGCGGAGCTCGCGGCCGTCGGCCCGTACGGGGTCCGCCCCGGCCACGCCCTGATCACCATGGTGGAACCGCACCCGGGCCACGAGTACGCGTACAACCGCTGGTACGAGGACGACCACTACTACGCCGGCGCCATGGCCATGCCCTGGATGTACGCCGGCCGCCGCTGGGTGGCCACCCGCGAGCTCCAGGAGCTGCGCTACCCGGAGAAGTCGGCCGTCGCCCAGCCCGTCACCGCCGGCTGCTACGTATCGACGTACTGGGTCACCGAGGGCCGCTACGACGAGCACATGAAGTGGACCGTCGGCATCAACAAGCGGCTGAACCGCGACGGGCGCGTCTACCAGGACCGCACGCACGTCTTCACGGCCTTCCAGGACCACGAGGCCACGGTCTACCGCGACGGGGCCGCCGGACCCCGGGACTTCCACGCCCTCGACCACCCGTACGCCGGGCTGGTCCTCCAGGTCGTCGACGCCGACGGGCCGGGGCGGCGGGCGGAGCTGCTGGAGTGGCTGCGCTCCAGGGCGCTGCCGCGCCGGCTGCACGGCTCACCGGCGGCGATGGTCACCGTCTTCCGGCCGACCCCGCTGCCCGGCGACCGGATGACCTACGTCAAGCAGGTCGAGGGGGTCGACACCCGGCTCACGCTGCTGTGGTTCCTGGAGGCCGACCCGCGCACCTGCTGGGACCGCTTCCAGGGGCTGGACGCGGAGGTCGCGGAGTCGGGGCTGGGGCGGGTGGAGCTGGTCGCGCCGTTCGTCCCGACCGTGCCGGGCACCGACCGGTACGTGGACCAGCTGCGCTGACGGCCGACGGGGGGCAGGGGTAGGGGGGCGGCGGACATGGCCGAGCCCCCTCGGCCAGGACGGCGGGCCGGTCGAGAGGGCTCCGTACGGGGTGCTGCTGTGTGGGGGGTTCGGACGGTTCAGGCGAGGTGCCCCAGTCCGCCCTCGGTCACGCCGGTGACGAAGGAGGTCCAGGAACCCGGCGCGAAGGTGAGGGAGGGACCGTCCTGCACCTTCGAGTCGCGGACGGCGATGGCCTGCGTGACGGGGGACTTGACCTCGACGCAGGCCCCGTTTCCGCCGGAGTAGGAGGACTTGGTCCAGTTTTCCGTGGCACCCTGACGAATAGCCATGTTCTTCTCCGGTTTCAGCGAGTAGTTCCGGTTGCGTGCCGGCCGGGGATATCCCCGGCCGACGTGATCGACGCTACCGGCAGCTTCCGATGGCCGAAGGAGGCATTCACTCGACCGGGTGGCATATTCCATTCAGGCCTTCTGTGGCCGGGGAGCGACGGTGTACCGTGCTGGCCCTCTCACCACTTCCGTCCACTTCCTGCCGCTCTGCGGAGTTCGCGGTCAGATCGCCTTGCCCGCGTGCTGTTCGATGATCTCGGAGATGAACTGCCGGGTCTGGTCGACGTTGAGGGCCTGGGCGCGCAGGTGCTCGTACATCACGCTGTATTTCTGGACGTCGTTGGCCTTCTCCAGGTACAGATCGCTCGTGACGCCCTCGATGTAGACGACCGTCGAGTCCGATGCGTCCGGGAATTCCAGAATTGCATACTGCCCGTTCATTCCCGGATGCGCGCCCATCGTGAAGGGCATCACCTGCACGGTGATGTAGGGCTGCTGCGACTGCTCTATCAAGTACTCCAGCTGCCGGATCATCAACTGCGGGTCGCCCACGTGCCGGCGCAGCGCCGCCTCGTCGATGACCGCCCACAGGCGCAGCGGCCCCACGTCCGGATTGTTGTTCTCCGTCTCGGACAACCGTTTCTGGCGGTGCATGCGCACTTGGACGCGCTTCTCCACGTCGGCGGGCGCCGTCTCGGGCAGCGCGCCGCGGATCAGCGCCTGGGCGTACTCGGGGGTCTGGAGCAGGCCTGGCACCATCTGCGGTTCGTAGGTGCGCAGGCTGGCCGCGTCGGTCTCCAGGCCGATGTAGACGCTGTAGGGGATCTCGCCGAAGGCGTGCCACCAGCCCTGCTGGCGGGAGTCCTTGGCCATCTGCATGAGGGAGTCCACGAGCCGCGGGTCCTCGACCTCGTACACCTCGCACAGGTCGCGGACGTCGCGCTGGCTGATGGACCGGCGGCCGTTCTCCAGACGGCTGATCTTGGACTGGGAGACGAGGAGGCGCTCGGCGACCTGCTCGGCCGTCATGCCCTTGTCCTCGCGGAGCTTGCGCAACTCCATGCCCAGTCGGCGGCGTCGGACGGTGGGATTGACATTGGACGCCACGTGAACGGCACCTCCGCCTTCTTCTGTCGCTGTCTCGCTGAGTGTCTGGTGTTCAGCAGACTGCCACCGAAGGGTGCGACGGCGCTGGGGAACGCGCGAAAGCGGCACGCGGGGTGGCGAAGCCGTCTCGTCGGCTTCGCCACCCCGCGCGCGGGCGGCTCCGGGGCCGGGTCTTTGGGGGACCTCCGGCCGCGGTGTCGGTGGATCTGTGGATCTGTGCCCCGCCGGTGGGTCAAGGGGTGTGGCGGGTCATGCGGGTCATGCGGGTGGTACGCGTACCCGTGCCGTCGCTCAGTGCGCGGCCGCGCGGGCCATCGCACCCGTCCGGCGCGGCTGCAGCGGAACACCGCCGGTCGCCGTGGCCCGGACGGCCGGCTGGGGCTGCGGCTGTACGGCACGGTCCCGGCGCGGCTGTGCGGCCACGCCGTTCTGGACGTCCATCACGGCGTGCGCGACGAGACCGCCCATCGGGTCGTGCCGGATCAGGTCCCGCAGCCGGGACCTGGACGACCGCCCCTCGTTGCCGGGGTACAGGTGCTTGCCGAGTCCGACCGCGTGGGCCAGCGCGGCGAGCGCCGCGGTCCGCGGGTCCGGCGGTACGCCGGTGCGGATCGCACTGTCCAGCCGGGCACGGATCTCCCGGCTGATCGCCGTGTCGGTCGCCTGGTAGCGAGTCGTCGGCAGCACCCCGCACATCTGTCCCGCCACGGCATGCACCATGCCGCAGCGCTCCAGATGAGCGAGGTAGATCTGGCGGAGACCCAACCGCGGTCCACCGATCCAGTGGACGGCCCGTACCGGGCTGCCGCGCCTGCGCAGCAGTTCCAGTGCGGAGTCCAGAGTCGGATCTCCTGTCGGCCGTGGCATCACCACGGCGATACGATCCCCGTCAGGGGCTATCCGTCCTGCCAGAGCCAGCTCCACTAGCTGTGCCCCGGCCAGGCCGAGGTCGAGCGACTGCGGCTGCGCCGTGGTACCCGTGGCCGGGTCCAAAGCGAGCAGCAGAAGCTCCTCCGGAATTGTTCTGCGGCTCCTGCCCATCCATGCCTCCCCGCGTGGATGAGTGACAGGGTGACGCCTCTCACATTCATCTGTCGAGAGTGCCTGGACGCTTTGTGCGGGAACCAGTAGCTATGTCGTTCTCGTCTAGCGGTTGGGCGATGCCCCCTAGACGGGACACTGTTAGACGGTTCGGACAGTGACCGGACAGCGATCGAGGAGGAACGGTGGCGGGCGAGTCCCCCGACAAGTCGGTAGATGAAGGAGCGTCCGGGGAGCAGGACCCGAGGCTGTCGGTCTTCCAGCCGCGAGACCCGCTGAAGGAGGCCGTGGCGGCGTGGGTCGCGACGGCCGAGCCGGACGAGCAGACGGAGGACGCGGACACGGACGCGGAGCCCGAGGCCGCTCCGTCACGGCCGTCCCCCGGTCGGGTGGACCCCAAGACGCCGGTTGCGGGAGTGGTCCGCCAGTCCCCGTCCCGGGACGAGAGCCCGGACCCCGCTCCGGAGGCGGAGGAGCCCGCCGGGGACGCGGAGAAGGCCGACGCCTCCGCGAAGCCGTCCGGTGCGGTGAAGCCCGACCCCGCGCCGGAGGCCGACGAGCCCGCCCGGGACCCCGGTACGGCCGCCGCCGACGCCGAGCGCACCGCCGTCTTCCGTACCGTGAAGCCTGGTTCCGCTTCGGCGGACGCCGAGAAGCCGGCCGGCAAGCCCGCCGCGAAGCCGTCCGCCGATGTGCGGACCACCGCGTTCGGCGTGGTGAAGCCGGACGCCGGGG
>NZ_JBVIRQ010000010.1:98948-353414 GCF_055575955.1 Streptomyces sp. NPDC033966
GGGCCGACGCCGAGGGCGACGAGAAGCCGGCCGCGACTCCGGCCGCTGCCGACGGTGAGCGCACCGCCGTCTTCCGTACCGTGAAGCCGGGTTCCGCTTCGGCGGATGCCGAGAAGCCGGCCGGCAAGCCCGCCGCGAAGCCGTCCGCCGATGTGCGGACCACCGCGTTCGGCGTGGTGAAGCCGGACGCCGGGGCCGACGCCGAGGGCGACGAGAAGCCGGCCGCGACTCCGGCCGCTGCCGACGGTGAGCGCACCGCCGTCTTCCGTACCGTGAAGCCGGGTTCCGGTTCCGCGCCCGAAAAGCCGTCCGCGGACGCGGCGGACAAGCCCGCCGCGGACGGTGAGCGCACCGCCGTCTTCCGTGCGGTGAAGCCTGGTTCCGGTTCGGCCAAGCCCGGTTCCGGTTCGGGGGATGCCGAGAAGCCCGCCGACAAGCCTGCCGACAAGCCTGCCGACAAGCCGGCCGTGAAGCCGTCCGCCGACGTGCGGACCACCGCGTTCGGTGTCGCGACGTCCGAGCCCGCGCCGGAGGCCGACAAGCCCGCCCGGGACCCCCGTACGGCCGCCGCCGACAGCGAGCGCACCGCCGTCTTCCGTACCGTGAAGCCGGGTTCCGCTTCGGCGGACGCCGAGAAGCCGGCCGACAAGCCCGCCGAGAAGCCGTCCGCGAAGCCGTCCGCCGATGTGCGGACCACCGCGTTCGGTGTCGTGAAGCCGGACGCCGAGTCCGACGCCGAGGACTCCAAGGACTCCAAGGACTCCAAGAAGCCGGCCACGCCCCCGGCGGACTCCGACAGCGAGCGCACCGCCGTCTTCCGCGCCGTGAAGCCGGGTTCCGCTTCGCCCGACGCGGAGAAGGAGAAGCCGGCCGCGAAGCCCTCCGCCGACGTGCGGACCACCGCGTTCGGGGTGGTGAAGCAGGACTCCGCAGGCACCAAGGGTGCCGAGAAGCCCGGGAAGCCCGACGCGGCCAAGGCCGACAGCGCCAAGCCCGACGCGGCCAAGCCCGACGGCGCCAAGCCCGGCACCGCCCGGCCCGGCACGGACCGGCCCGGCGCGCCGGGGAAGCCCTCCCAGGACCCCCGCGCCGCAGGCTCCGGCGCCGCAGGCTCCGGCGCCGGTGAGAGCGACCGCCGCGTCAGCACCTTCGTACCGCTGCGCGGCGAGGGCGGGGCCGCCCCCGCCGCCAAGCCCCCGGTGAAGCCCGCCCCGCCGGCCCCGCCCCGGCTGGACCCCAGCGAGCGGACCACCCAGCAGCCGCTGCCGCCCCGGCCGCCGCTCGACATGCTGGCGGACCTCACCAACAACCCGCCCCCGCCGCCCACCCCGATGCGGAACGCGGTCCGGCGGGTCAAGATCTACGCGCCGCTCGTGCTGCTCCTGGTCGTCGTGATCTCCGTCGTGCAGCTGGTGCGCCCGCTGCCCGCGCCGAAGCTCAAGCTGACCGCGAAGGCCACGTACACCTTCCCCGGCGGGGCGCCGAACCTGCCCTGGCCGACCGAGGGCCAGGCCTCCATGGCCGCCGCCGGCCTCGGCACGATCGGCAGCTCCGGCGAGCAGAAGCCGGTGCCGATCGCGAGCGTCACGAAGTCGATGACGGCGTACATCATCATGCGCGACCACCCCTTCAAGAAGGGTGAGAAGGGCGCGATGATCGACGTCGACAAGACCGCCGAGACCGAGGGCCAGAAGGACAAGTCGGACAACGAGTCCACCCTCAACACGGTCAAGGAGGGCGACAAGATCTCCGAGTACGACGCGATCGCCGCCCTGATGATCCCGTCGGCCAACAACATCGCCCGGCTCCTCGCGCGCTGGGACTCCGGTTCCCAGGAGGCGTTCGTCAAGAAGATGAACGACACCGCCAAGGAACTCGGCATGACCAACACCACCTACACCGACCCCTCGGGCCTGGACGCCACCACCGTCAGCACCGCCGAGGACCAGGTGAAGCTGGGTCTGAAGATCGTCGAGATCCCGGCGCTCATCGACATCACCCGCATGCCGAGCTGGACCGACCAGACCGGCAAGCCCTGGCCGAACTGGAACCGCCTGGTTCCGTTCAACGACTCCCTCGGCATCAAGACCGGTACGACGACCAAGGCGGGCGGAAACCTCCTCTTCGCCGCTCAGAAGAAGGTCGGCGACACCAACCAGCTGCTCGTGGGCGCGGTCCTCGGCCAGCACAAGCCGCCGATCATCGACACCGTCATCGCCGCGAGCCGCTCGCTGCTGATCGCCACGCAGAAGGAGGTCCAGGGGGCGCCCGTCGTGAAGAAGGGCCAGGTCGTGGGCTACGTGGACGACGGGCTCGGCGGTCACACCCCGGTCGTCGCCACCGCCGACGTCCAGGCCGTCGGCTGGTCCTCGCTGACCGTGGACATCAAGCTCGGCGACGGCGGCACCGCGATCCCGGAGTCGGCGAAGGCCGGGACCCAGGTCGGCGTGCTGACCGTCGGCGACGGCGCCAGCCAGGTCAAGGTGCCGGTGGCGCTCCAGAGCGCGCTGGACACCCCGGGCTTCGGCAGCAAGCTGACCCGGATCGGCTGACGGCCGGCGGACGCGGCGCCCCGGGCAACCCCGGGGCGCCGCGCCGCGTCCAGGGAGTCGAACCGGGAGAGGGTGTCGTTCGTGACCACAGCCGAGCAGCAGCACGCGGGGGCGGCCGGGCAGCCGGAGCCGCCGCGGGGGCCCGGCGCGCCCGAGGGCCCGCACACCCGCCCGCCCGCCCGCACGCCCGGCTGGGCGCACCGGCACCCGGTGCTCGTGGCCACCGCCGCGGCGGCGGTCCTGCACGTCGTCTGGTTCTTCTGCTTCGCGAACAGCGGCGGGGACCTCGCCGCGCAGGACGCCTGGGCGGAGTTCGTCGGCCGGCACCCCGACACGGCGTACAACCTCGCCTGGTACGGGGGCATGCACCCGGTCTCGTACAGCGTCGTGTCCCCGTACGTGATGCACGTGCTCGGCGTCCGGACCACCATGATGATCGCCGGCACCGCCTCGGCCGGACTCCTCGCGCTGATCCTCACCCGCTGCCGCGGAGCCGTCCGGCGCCCCCTGTGGCCGGCCCTGGCCGGGGTCTACGGGCTGCTGTGCAACGCGCTGTCCGGCCGGGTCACCTTCGGGCTCGGCACCCTCTTCGCGCTCGGCGCGGTCGCCGCCGTGTTCTGCTGGCCCCGCAAGTGGGCCCGGCGGCGCTGGGCCAAGGCCGCCGTCGCGGCGCCGCTGGCCGGGCTGGCGACCGCCGCGAGCCCGGTGGCGGGGCTCTTCCTCGGGGTGGTCGCGGCCGCGCTGTTCCTGAGCCGGCGGCGGCCGGGCGCGTACGCCCTCGGGCTGGCCCCGGTGGCGGTCGTGGGGCTGTCGGCGTGGCTGTTCCCCTTCTCGGGGACGCAGCCGATGAAGATCGGTTCGGCCGGGCTGCCGTTCGTCTTCGGGCTGGCCGTCGCCCTCCTCGTGCCGAAGGCGTGGCGGACGGTCCGGGCCGCCGCCGCCGTGTACACCCTCGGGGTGTTCCTGACCTGGGCGATCGACTCCCAGGTCGGCTCGAACGTCACCCGGCTGGTCATGCTGTTCGGCGGGGCGGTGCTGCTCGCCGCCGTGCCGTACACGGCCCCGCGCACCCGGCACCGGTACGCGGTGCTGCTCGCCTTCGCCGGGCTCACCGCCTGGATCACCACCAACAGCGTCACCGACATCGTCCGCACCACCCCGGTGGCCGCCTGGAACCGCGAGCTGGCCCCGCTGGTCGACCAGCTCCAGAAGGCGGGCGCCGACCGCGGCCGGGTCGAGGTGGTCCCCGCCAGCAGTCACCGGGAGTCCTCGGCCTTCCCCTCGTACGTGAACCTCGCGCGCGGCTGGAACCGGCAGGCCGACCTGGAGCGCAATCCGCTCTTCTACGACGACACCCTCACCGCCGAGAGCTACCGGGCCTGGCTGGAGCGCTGGGCCGTGCACTACGTGGTGCTGCCCGCCGACAAGCCCGACTCGGGCGGGGAGGCCGAGGCGGAGCTCGTGCGCGGGGGCCTGCCGTACCTGAGCCAGGTGTGGGGCGACGCGAACTGGCGGCTGTTCCGCGTGGACGCCCCGGCGAGCCTGGTCTCGGGCCCCGCGAAGGTGGTCCGGGCGGGCGCGGACCAGCTGGTGGTGGAGGTTTCCGCGCCCGGCCGGGTGCTGGTGCGGATCCCGCACTCCCCGTGGCTGGGGCTGGTGGACGGCGCGGGCAGGCCGGTGGCGCCGCCGCGGGACGCGAACACGTCCGGGTGCCTGTTCAAGGCGGCCCCGGACGCCGCCGGGGACGTGTGGACGGAGCTGCTGGCCCCGGCCCCGGGCGAGTACCGGGTCTCGGCGAAGTACCAGCTCCCGCGCGGTACGCCGTGCCCGGAACAGCTGATCCAGCAGGCCACGGGCCTTCCCCGGCGCCCCTGACCCGTCCTCCCCGCGCCGGATTCTTTACGTCCGTCCCGGGTGCATTCGCCCGCATATCTGCATACGATCCCAGTAATCCGATTGGGTGCTTCCCGAGGGAGTTGACGACGGGATGAGCAAAGAGCAGAAGCAGGACGTCCGGACGGCGATCGAGAAGGCGGCGGAGCAGCTCCAGGCGCCACGGGCGCAGGGCCACGGCTTCGAGGGCCCGGTCCGCAGCAAGGTGAAGGGCGGCGCCCACACCAAGGCGGCCCTCAAGCGCGCCGGCACCCCGCAGGGCGACCGGATCGGCGAGCGGAGCCCCGGCCTCAGCTGACGGGCGTCCACCGTCCCCAGTCACGACACGAGCGGCCCTCCCGGCAAGCCCGGGAGGGCCTCACGGCTCACGCACCCGCGCCGGGACCGGATCGGCCTTCCTCCCGCCCGACGCCAGAGGGGCATCACCTGCCGGAATCGGCAGGTGATGCCCCTCTGTACCCGTGCCCCCGGCAGGATTCGAACCTGCGACACCCGCTTTAGGAGAGCGGTGCTCTATCCCCTGAGCTACGAAGGCGGGACTGCCTGGCCCGACCCGGTATCGCGGGCCGGTCTTCGGCTGACCGCTGAACAGCCTAGCGGATCGTGGTGCGCGGGTGCCGCCTCTTAACCTGGTTCCATGATCCGGCGCGTGCGGGGCCGCCGGCGAGGGGTGGGGGAATCATGGCCGGAGTCGTTGAAGAGGGTGTTCTGCCGCAGCCGTTCGGGGACGGGTTCCGGGCCGATCCGTACGCCGTCTACGCGGAGTTGCGCGAGCGGGGGTCCGTGCACCGGGTGGCGCTGCCCGACGGGTCGGAGGTGTGGCTGGTCACGCACGAGGCCGATGTGCGCCGGGGACTCGCCGATCCGCGGCTGTCGGTGGACAAGAAGCACGCCGGGAACGGCTTCAAGGGCTTCGCACTGCCCCCGGCGCTCGACGCCAACCTGCTCAACATGGACGGCGACGACCACCTGCGGCTGCGGCGGCTGGTCGCGCAGGGGTTCACGCCCCGGCACGTCGAGGGGATGCGCACGTCGATCCAGGCCGCCGTGGACCTGTTCGCCGGCCGGCTCGCCGCGCGGGCCGAGGAGGACGGCACGGCCGACGTGGTCGCCGAGTTCGCCAGGCCGCTGCCGCTGAAGGTCATCGGGGACCTCTTCGCCGTCCCGGAGGCGGACCGCGAGCGGTTCTCCGGGTGGATCCTGACCATGCTCGACCCGGCCGGCCGCGAGGAACTCGCCCGTGCCGTCGGGGAGATCCACCGGTTCTTCACCGGACTCGTCGCCGCGCGGCGCGCCGCGCCCGGCGAGGACGTCCTGTCCGGGCTGATCGCCGCCCGCGACCTGGACGACCGGCTGAGCGAGGACGAACTCGTCTCGCTCGCCTTCCTGATCCTGATGGTCGGCAGCGAGAACGTCCAGCACCTCATCGCCAACGGGCTGTTCACCCTGCTCGCCCATCCCGCGCAGGCGGAACTGCTGCGGCAGCGGCCCGAACTCCTCCCCGACGCCGTCGAGGAACTGCTGCGCCACTCCCTCGCCAGCCACACCGCCATCCGCCGCTTCCCCACCGAGCCCGTCGAGATCGGCGGCGTACGCATCCCCGCGGGAGACACCGTGCTCCTCTCGCTCGGCTCCGCCCACCGCGACCCCGCCCGGTACCCGGAGCCGGACCGCTTCGACGTCACCCGCACCGACAAGGCACACCTCGCGCTCGGGCACGGGCTCCACTACTGCCTCGGCGCGCCCCTGGCCCGCACGCAGCTCACCCTCGGCCTCGGCGCCCTGCTGCACCGGCTGCCGGGCCTGCGACTCGCCGTGCCGGCCGCCGACTTGGAGTGGACCACCACCTTCAGGTTCCACGCCCTGCGCGCGCTGCCGGTCAGTACCGCAGCGACGCCGCCACCGGCAGGTGGTCGCTCGCGGTAGCGGGCAGGGTCCACGCCGAGACCGGGGTCAGCCCGCCCCGCAGCAGGATCTGGTCGATCCGCGCGACCGGGAACCGGGCCGGCCAGCTGAGGCCGAAGCCGGCGCCCGCCTCCTCCTGGGCGGCGGTGAAGCCCCGCGTCACCGCGGCGAGCGCACTGTCGTCGGTGGTGCCGTTGAAGTCCCCGACCAGCAGGGTCCGCCCGCCCGGCCCCTCCCGCAGCCGGGCGGCGAGGTTGCGGGCGGCCTCGTCCCGGCGGTCCGTGGCGAAGCCGCCGGTGCCCAGCCGGACGGAGGGCAGGTGGGCCACGTACACGGTGACGGGCCCCTTCGGGGTCTCGGCGGTGGCGCGCAGCAGGAGCCGCCACGGCACGATCGGCGTGCCGCCCGCGTCGCGCAGCGGGAAGGTGCTCCACAGCCCGACCGTGCCCTGCACCACGTGGTACGGGTGGCTCGCGGCCAGCTCCCGCTCGTACGAGTCCAGCGCGGGCCGCGTCAGCTCCTCCAGGGCGATCAGCTGCGCCCCCGACGCGGCGACGGCGCGGGCGGTGCCCGCCGGGTCGGGGTTGGCGTCGTCCACGTTGTGGGTGACGACGGTGAGGTCGGCCGGGCCGCCCCGCGAGCCGTCGCCCAGGGCGGGCCCGTACGACCACCCCCAGGCCAGGGCCGGCAGCAGTACGGCGGCGAGCGCGCCCCGGGATCGGCGCAGCAGGGCGGCGGCGAGCAGGACGGGGACCGCGAGCCCGGTCCAGGGCAGGAAGGTCTGTACGAGGCTGCGGGGGTTGCCGCTCGCCGGGCCGCCGGGCAGCCAGGGATGTGCCACCAGCAGCAGGGCGGTCAGGACGGCGAGGGCCGCGACCACGCTCCCGCGGGGAGGGCGGAGCCGGGCCGCGGCTCCCTGGCGGCGGGGTGTCACGTACGGGGTCATGCCCCTGGTGACGCGCCCGGCGGGCCGGAGGTTCTGAAGCCCTGCCCGGGCCCCCGCCCGGCGGGGGCCCTCACACCCCCATCGGCGCGTGCAGCTCCACGGTGATCTCGACCTCGACCGGGGCGTCCAGCGGCAGCACCGCCACCCCGACCGCGCTCCGGGCGTGGATGCCCGCGTCGCCGAAGGCGGTGCCGAGCAGTTCGCTCGCGCCGTTGACCACGCCCGGCTGGCCGGTGAATTCGGGGGCGCTCGCCACGAAGCCGACCACCTTCACCACCCGCTTCACGGCCGACAGGTCCCCGGCGACGGAGGCCACGGCGGCGAGGGCGTTCAGCGCGCACTGCCGCGCCAGTTCCTTGCCCTGTTCCGGGGTGACCCCGGCGCCCACCTTGCCGGTGACCGGCAGCGCCCCTCCGGTCATGGGCAGCTGGCCGGAGGTGTGGACGTAGTGCCCGCTCACCACCGCCGGTACGTAGACGGCGACGGGCGCGGGGGCGGGCGGGAGTTCCAGCCCGGCCGCCGCCAGGCGTTCCTCGGGGGTCGTGGGGGTCGCGGTCACGGAGGTCTCCTCAGGGCAGGCGGTGGGGGCGGGAGAAGGGGTCAGGGCCGGGTCACGCGCACCTGGTAGCGGCCGCCCGTGAGCTCGCCCACCACGGCGATGCGGATGCCAGCCTTCTCGTCGGTGAAGGTCTCGCCCGGCCGGAACGGCGCGTCCGACAGCTCGGCGTGCACGTTGGGCCGCCGGGTGCAGCCGCCGCTGCCGGTCGCGCTGTCCGAGACGGTGACCGGCCCGCGCCCGGTGTCCACGTCCGAGTCGACCTTGTAGATGAGCACCCCGGGCTTGCAGACGGCCTCGTCGTTCCCGGCGCGGGTGCGGACCTCCACCGCGTAGCCGGAGCTCTCGGAGAGGGGGACGAAGGCCAGCTTCGTGCCGCCCTCGACGGCCAGCGGGCTCAGGACGTGGTCGCTGCTGCCGGAGGTGGAGGCGCAGCTGACCTGGCCGCTGTCGAGCCAGCCCAGCTTCCACTTGTGCCAGCCGAGGAGGTCGTTGTTGGCGCCCCAGTCCTCGCTCATGATGTCCCAGTGGCCGACCGTGCCGCCGCCGTCGGCGGTGTACAGGTCGGGCAGTCCGAAGACGTGCCCGTTCTCGTGGGGGAGCACCCGGTAGCCGGTCTCCCGGTAGGAGCCGGAGCCGTCGTCCTGGCGGCTGTAGATGAAGGACGTGTTCGCGAGCGGGACCCCGTCGGCCATGGGTGCCTCCCCGTTGCCGGAGAAGGTGACCGACAGGACGGTGTCCAGTGCGGACGGTCCGGCGTTCGGGGTGACCAGGATGTTGACCAGGTCGTACCGGCTGAAGTCGACCTCGGCGTCGGCGGCCTTCGCGATGTGCTCGACGAGCTGCCGGTAGCCCGGCTCGTACGGGGACCCGCGCTCGATCCCGTACGCCGCGAACGGCATCGGCATCCGCAGCCAGTCCCGCACCGGTGACTCGGCGCGGTAGCTGAGGCGGCCGTAGGAGCTGGTGCGGAACCAGTCGGAGGTCTGGGGGAAGAACTCCGCCAGCCGGTCCATGGCCGTGCCCTCGCCCTTGGCGTCCGGGAAGTCGATCATCAGGTTCAGTGCGCGGACCTCGCCGGTGGAGCGGGAGTACCCGGGCGGGGTCGGCAGGCCCTCCGACATCTGGACGCCCATGGTCCCGGCGATCCGGCACGGTGCCAGTACGGATTCGGCGCTGGTGGCGACCGGGCCGGAGGCCGAGTGGCCGCGGCCGGATATGCCGCCGCTGGCGGTGGCGGTGACGCCCAGGGCCAGTGCGGTGAGGCCGATGAAGGCGCTGGTGCGACAGGGTCTGCGTATCCGGCGGCGGGTCTGCGGCATGGAGATCGCCTTCGGTCCGCGGCAGCCGGCCGGGTCCGGACTGCTCTCTGTGGGCTCACCCTCTGACGATTGCGACACGCCCGCGCGTCGAAAGCCTCCAAATGTGATCCGACCGGGGCAAAAGCCCCTCTTGAGAGTGTGGCGCGGCTCACACTGTCGAGTGAAATAACCGGGGACTGGATCCCCGTTTGAACGAGAGTCCCACGAAGCGGGGACCGGCTCCCCGGTTAGGGCGGGCCGTACGAACGGATCCGCCGGATCCCGCGCCCCAGGAAGGCCCCGGAATGAAGAGCCCCGCCCGCACCCCGGCGGCCGCACCCCGAGCTGCCGTGGACCTCGCCGGACCCGGAGCCTGCGCCGCGGCCGGCCCGGCCGCGGCCGGCCCAGTGGCGCCCGGCCGGGCCCCGAAGCCCCGCGCCGACGCCGTGCGCAACCGGGAGCGGATCCTGGTGGCTGCGCGCGAGATGTTCGTGGAGTCCGGGTCGGAAGCCCCCCTCGACGAGATCGCCCGCAGGGCCGGCGTCGGGAACGCCACCCTCTACCGGCACTTCCCCGACCGGGCCACCCTCGTCCACCACGTGGTGCTCTACGTGATGGACCGGGTCACCGCCCTGGCCGAGGACGCGCTCGCCGAGGAGCCGGACGCCTTCGCGGCGCTCTGCCGCTTCACGCACGGCGCGGCCGACGAGCGGATCGGCGCCCTGTGCCCGATGCTCGCGGAGGGCTTCGACCACGAACACCCCGAACTCCTCGCCGCCCGAGCGGCGTTGGAGACGGCCGTGGACGGCCTGGTCGGCGCCGGCCAGAGCGGGGGCCTGCTGCGCCCCGACATCGGCGTCGGCGACCTGATGGTCGCGCTGTCCCAGCTCAGCCGCCCCCTGCCGGGGACCGACTGTCTCGGCGTGGAGCGGTTCGTCCACCGCCACCTCCAGCTCTTCCTGGACGGCCTGCGGGCCCCGGCCCGGTCCGAACTGCCCGGAACGGCGGCCACGTTGGAGGACCTCAGGCGCATGCCCCAGGCCTGAAGAACCAGACTTCTCAGACTTTCCGTAATTTCCAGACTTTCCAGACTTTCCGTAATTTTTCAGTCATCCGCACAGTGAAGTGGGTACCCCCATGCCGAAAACAGCCGCGACCGCCCCACCGGCCGCCGTCGATCCCAGCCGGTGGAAGGCCCTGGTCTTCATCGCCCTGGCGCAGCTGATGGTCGTCCTCGACGCGACCATCGTGAACATCGCCCTCCCCTCCGCCCAGACCGACCTCGGCATCTCGGACGGAAACCGCCAGTGGGTCATCACCGCGTACGCACTGGCCTTCGGCGGACTGCTCCTCTTCGGCGGCCGCATCGCCGACAAGTGGGGCCGCAAGAACGCCTTCGTCATCGGCCTGATCGGCTTCGCCCTGGCCTCCGCCCTCGGCGGCGCCGCGACCGGTGAGGCCATGATGCTGGGCGCCCGCGCCCTCCAGGGCGCCTTCGGCGCGCTGCTCGCCCCGGCCGCGCTCTCCCTGCTCGCGGTCACCTTCACCGACGCCAAGGAGCGCGCCAAGGCCTTCGGCATCTACGGCGCGATCGCGGGCGGCGGCGGCGCCGTCGGCCTGATCCTCGGCGGCTTCCTCACCGAGTACCTCAACTGGCGCTGGACCTTCTTCGTCAACATCCCCTTCGCGGTCGTCGCGGCCGTCGGTGCCTGGCTGGTCGTCCGCGAGCCGGCCGGCTCCCGCAACAGCGCACGCCTCGACGTGCCCGGCGTGATCCTCTCGACCCTGGGCCTGGTCGCCCTCGTGTACGGCTTCACCCGCGCCGAGTCAGCCGGCTGGTCGGACGCGGTCACCGTGGCCATGTTCGCCGGCTCGGCGCTGCTCCTCGCGGCCTTCGTGTTCGTCGAGTCCAGGGTGAAGTCCCCGCTGCTGCCGCTGCGCGTCCTGCTGGAGCGCAACCGCGGCGGTGTCTACCTCTCGCTGGGCCTGGCCGTCATCTCGATGTTCGGCCTGTTCCTCTTCCTCACCTACTACCTCCAGGTCGTGAAGGGCTTCTCGCCCGTCAAGACCGGCTTCGCCTTCCTGCCGATGATCGCGGGCATGATCACGGGCTCCACCCAGATCGGCGCCCGCCTGATGACCCGGGTCGCCCCGCGCCTGCTGATGGGCCCCGGCTTCCTGCTCGCCGGTGCCGGCATGCTGATGCTGACCCAGCTGGAGGTCGGCTCCTCCTACCCGGCGCTGATCCTGCCGGCGCAGCTGCTGCTGGGCCTCGGCATGGGCACGGCCTTCATGCCGGCCATGTCCCTGTCCACGTACGGGGTCGACCCGGCCGACGCCGGCGTGGCCTCGGCCATGGTCAACACCTCGCAGCAGGTGGGCGGCGCGATCGGCACCGCCCTGCTGAACACCATCGCCGCCTCCGCGACCACCGCCTACCTGACCGACCACGCGGCCGAGGCCGCGGCGGGCGGCCCGGCCGGGAAGCTGGTGCAGGCGCAGGCCATGGTCGAGGGCTACTCGTCCGCGATCTGGTGGGCCGTCGGCATCCTCGTCGCCAGCGCGGCCATCGCGTTCACGCTGATCAACACCGGCCGTCCGGGCCCCTCCGGCCCGGTCGCCTCCGGCTCGGGCACCGGCGAGGACGCCGAGATCAAGGTTCCGGTGATCGCCCACTGACGGGGCCGCGCCCCGTGCGGGAATGACTGGGGACCCCGCCTCGTTCAAATTTGAACGAGGCGGGGCCGGTCTTTTCCCGGCACCCCGCACCGACGACCGAGGAGCGCTCCCGTGACCACCGAGACCCCCCGCATGCCGGCGCTGTACCTCAGCCACGGGGCCCCGCCGCTCGCCGACGACGCGCTCTGGCCGGCCGAGCTCGCCGCCTGGTCCGCGGGACTGCCCAGGCCGCGCTCGATCCTGATGGTCTCCGCCCACTGGGAGGAAGCCCCGCTGGCGCTCGGCGCCGTCGAGCCCGTCCCGCTCGTCCACGACTTCTGGGGCTTCCCCGAGCACTACTACCGGGTGCGTTACGACGCCCCGGGCGCCCCGGAACTCGCCGCCTCGGTCCGCGCCCTGCTGAAGGCGCCCGGCACCCCGGTCCAGGACGTCCCGGACCGCGGCCTGGACCACGGCGCGTACGTCCCGCTCGTCGAGATGTACCCGGAGGCCGACATACCGGTCCTCCAGATCTCCCTGCCCACGCTGGACCCGGCCCGGCTGATGGACATCGGCCGCAAGCTCGCCCCGCTGCGCGACGAGGGCGTCCTGATCGTCGGCAGCGGCTTCTTCACCCACAACCTGGCCGCGCTGCGCCACACCGGGCCTGGGGGTACCCCCAGCGGTAGCCGGGGGAGAGTGCCCGGCTGGTCGGCCGAGTTCGACGACTGGGGCCGCGAGGCGCTGGCCGCGCAGGACGTCGACGCCCTGCTCGACTTCGAGGCCAAGTCCCCGGCGGGCCGCCTGGCCCACCCCCGCACGGAACACTTCGCCCCGCTCTTCGTCACCCTCGGGGCGGCCGGACCCGACCTCGCCGCCCAGCACACCCCGGTGGACGGCTTCTGGATGGGCCTGTCGAAGCGCTCCGTCCAGTTCGGCGCGGGCCTTCCCGCGGCTTAGGGGACGCGGGCCGGCCCGGTGATCGGCTCGCCGATCACGAAGCCCCGGGCCGGCCCCTCGGGCACGGCCACTCCGGTCCCGTACGGCGCCCGCACCTCGCAGGCGTACCGCGCCTCGTCGGGCACGGGGCCGGTCAGCACGCTGACCGTGCCGTGGCCGTCGTAGTCGTCGACGATCACGTACACCGGGATCCCGGCCCGGGCGTACGCGCGGCGCTTGCGGACCCGGTCCCGTGCGACGTCCTGCGGTCCCGGGGCGACGACCTCGGCGACCAGTGGCACGCTCGACGCCTTGATCCCGAGCTCCCCCCGGGCGGCGTGCCCGGTGAGGTCGTCCGGCGCGAGGAGCACGTCCGGCGCCCAGGCCTGGTAGCCGCCGACCACGTACATCGCCATGTAGGGGGCGTACGGGCCCCCCTCCAGGTGGGCGGCCAGGCCGGACCGCAGCCGGTTCGCGGTGAGCGCGTGCGTGAACGGCCGCCCCACCCGCCACATCTCGATCAGCCCCTCCACGATCTCGACGCGGAAGGTCTCGGGCGGGTCGATGGCCTGCCAGGCCCGCCAGAGGGCCTTGTCGAGCTCGGGGTCTGGGTCGGGACCGGCGCTCGTCGGCGCCGCGGTGCGGGACGGCCGCGGGATGTGTGCGATCACTCCCGGCACGCTACGGCCGGAATGTGGCATGCCGACGGAATATGCCCGCGCTTCACCCGGACGAGGGCCGAATCACCCGGACGGACGCACGTCCGACGCACGCGCGTCCACGGCCCGGCCGTCATGGGGGGTGCGGGTGAGGTGTGGGCGCCTCTTCGAGGTGATATGTGCCGTTTGTCGCGCTTCCAGCGGTTCGATCGCCGGTCCAGGCAACCAGGAGCCGGTGCGGCCCGTCTTCAGGGTGGGAGCGCGCCCGCGGGCGGCGCCGCCCCGGGCTCGAACCGGGGGGTGCCGGATGTGACGGCGGTCTCACCGGCGCCGTCGCCGTACGGCTCCGGGAGCACCTCCGGACCGGCCGCCAGGACCTGTCTGACCTGCGCGTTCCCGGGTTCTCGCAGGAGGCCTCCACCCTCGGTTCCGGGGGGTGGCGGGGCAGGATACTGCAAGATCTCGGAAAAGGGAGACCGGCGTGGGAATTCTGTCCCGATTCCAGTCGTTGTTTCCTTTCGGAAGCGGGCACTCGGAAGAGTGTCCGAGGACGCACCGCGACCGATTCATCGCATCGCAAGGGAGCACGCATGGCAACCCGCGCCGTCGCCCGTCGTCAGTCCACGAGCAGCGCCCGCGCTGCGGGCGGGGAGATCGTCGACCGTGACCTGGTCGGCATGTACCTCGACGAGATCGCGCGCACCCCGCTGCTCGACGCCGCCAGGGAAGTGGAGCTCTCGCAGATCATCGAGGCGGGCGTGTACGCCCGGCAGCTCCTCGACGGCGAGATGGAGCGCGACGGGGAGATGCCCGCCCGCGAGGAACTGGAAGCCCTGGCCGCCGAAGGCGAGCGCGCCAAGGAAGTCTTCATCCGGTCCAACCTCCGCCTGGTCGTGGCCGTCGCCCGCCGCTACCCGCGCAGCGGCCTGCCCCTGCTCGACCTCATCCAGGAGGGCAACGCCGGCCTGGTCCGCGCCGTCGAGAAGTTCGACTACGCCAAGGGCTTCAAGTTCTCCACGTACGCCACGTGGTGGATCCGCCAGGCCATCACCCGTTCCATCGCGGACCAGTCCCGCACCATCCGCCTCCCCGTCCACCTCGTGGAGGAGCTCGGCCGGATCCGCCGGATCCAGCGCGAGTTCAACCGGGAGCACGGCCGCGACCCCGAGCACGCCGAGATCGCCGCCGAGCTCGACTCCACCGAGAAGCGCGTGGGCGACGTCCTGGACTGGGCGCGCGACCCGGTCAGCCTCAACATGTCGGTCGACGACGAGGGCGACACCCAGTTCGGCGACCTGCTGGAGGACACCTCCGCGATCTCGCCCGAGCAGTCCGTGCTCTCCCTGCTGCGCAGCGAGGAGCTGGAGGACCTCCTCGGCAAGCTCGACCAGCGCACGGCCTCCATCATCAAGATGCGCTACGGCATCGAGGACGGCCGCGAGCGGACCCTGACCGAGGTCGGCAAGCAGCACGGCCTGACCCGCGAGCGGATCCGCCAGATCGAGAAGCACGCCCTGCTGGAGCTCAAGCGCATGGCCCGCGACACCGGCTTCGACGCGGTGGCCTGACCGGCCACCGCCCGCCGCCCGCGCTCCCGCCCCCGAACGAGCCCCGGTGCCACCCCCCCCCGGCGCCGGGGCTCCCCCTGCCCGGGCACCCCGGCCGGCAGGCCTGGGCACCCCCGCGGCCGGCCCGATCCGGAAGAGACGGCCTAGACCCCCGCCCGGGCCAGCCGCGCGCCCAGCGCCCCGGCCGCCTCCGCCAGGAACTCCGGCCCGCGCACCGTGAACTCCAGCCCCGTCAGCGCGATCCGGGCCGCCAGCCACTCCGGCGCGTCCCCGCTCTCGAAGCGCACCCGCGCCCCGTCCGCCTCCGCGGCGGCCGCCTCGCGCAGCCACGCCGGCAGCTCCTCCGGCGGCGCGGCGAAGGACACGTCGACCGGGTACGTCCGCTCACCCCGCAGCGCGCGCCGGACGAACTCGGCCGCCTCCATCGGCAGCGTGCGCGGGACGAACCGGGCCCCCGTCGCGAAGGGCTCGCTCACCCGGTCCACCCGGAAGGTGCGCCAGTCCTCCCGCTCCAGGTCGTAGGCGACGAGATACCAGCGGCTCCCGGTGCTCACCAGCCGGTACGGCTCCACCAGCCGGCGCGAGTCCACCCCGTCCCGCGCCCGGTACGCGAACCGCAGCCGCTCCGGCCCCGCCACCGCCCCGGCCATCGTCGTCAGCGTCCGCGGGTCCACGCTCGGCCCGTCGCCCCGGGTCACCGCGACCGTCGCCGACTGCAGGGCGCCCACCCGGTGCCGCAGCCGGGCCGGCAGCACCTGCTCCAGCTTCGCCAGGGCGCGTACGGAGGCCTCCTCGACCCCCTCGATGGCGTGCCCGGCCCCCACCCGCAGCCCCACGGCGATCGCCACGGCCTCCTCGTCGTCGAGCAGCAGCGGCGGCATCGCCGCCCCCGCCACCAGCCGGTACCCGCCGTCGGTGCCCAGCGTGGCCTCCACCGGGTACCCCAGCTCCCGCAGCCGTTCGATGTCCCGCCGGATGGTCCGCGGGCTCACCCCCAGCCGGTCCGCCAGCTCGCTGCCCGGCCACTCGCGCGGGGTCTGGAGCAGGGACAGCAGGGTGAGCAGCCGGGCGGGGGTGGTGTTCATAGGTCAAGATTGCCAGGTAAATAGGACACGTCCTGGCCTAGATCCCGTCTAGGTTTCTCTCCATGAGCACCGAGACGTCCATGGCATCGCCCGAAAGAGAGAACGGGCCCATACGAGAAGAGCGGAACGCACCCGCCGAAGCGGCACCCGCACCAGACGCCCCCGGCGACCCCGCCGCCACCCCGGCCGACCGCCGCCGCTGGCTGGCGCTCGCCATCGTGATGACCGCGTCCTTCATGGACCTGGTCGACGTCACGATCGTCAACATCGCGATACCCAGCATGCGCCAGGACTTCGGCGCCTCGACCAGCGCGATCCAGTGGATCACCGCCGGCTACGCGCTCGCCTTCGCCGCCGGCCTGATCACCGGCGGCCGTCTCGGTGACATCTACGGCCGCAAGCGCCTCTTCCTCGCCGGCGTCGCCGGCTTCACCATCGCCTCGCTGCTCTGCGGCATCGCGCCCGACCCGTCCATGCTCGTCGCCTCCCGCCTCCTCCAGGGCGCCATGGCGGCCCTGATGGTCCCGCAGGTCCTCGCGATCATCCACGTCACCTTCCCGCAGCACGAACGCGGCAAGGTCTTCGGCATGTTCGGCGCGATCGTCGGACTCGGCGCGGTCTCGGGGCCGATGCTCGGCGCGCTGCTCACCGAGTGGGACCTCTACGGCCTCGAATGGCGCACGATCTTCCTGATCAACCTGCCCGTCGGCATCGCCGCGGTGATCATGGGCCGCAAGTTCATCTCCGAGTCCAAGGCCCCCAAGGCCCTGCGCCTGGACCTCGTCGGCGTCGTCCTCGCCACGCTCGCGCTGGTCATGCTGATCTACCCGCTCACCCAGGGCCGGGAGAACGACTGGCCGCTGTGGGGCTTCATCTGCATGATCGCGTCGCCGGTCGTCTTCGCCGTCTTCATCGGCTACGAGAAGTACAAGATCAAGAAGGACGGCTCCCCGCTCGTCGAGCTCTCCCTCTTCCGGATCAAGAGCTTCGCCGGCGGCATCACGGTCCAGCTGGCCTTCGGCCTGGCGACCGGCATCTTCTTCCTGGTCTGGACGCTGTACATGCAGATGGGCCTCGGCTGGACCCCGCTGCACGCCGGCAGCACCGGCATCCCCTTCTCCATCGCCGTCTCCGTCGCCGCCGGCATCTCGGTCGAGAAGCTCGTCCCGCGCTTCGGCCGCAAGGTGCTCCAGGCCGGTGCGCTGGTCATGGCCGCGGGCCTGCTCCTCTACATCTGGGAGTCCGAGCGCTACGGCATGGACATCACCTCCTGGCAGATGGCCGCCCCGCTGATCGTGATGGGCATCGGCATGGGCCTGATCGTCGCCCCGCTGAACGACACCATCCTGTCCCAGGTGCCGCGCGAGCACGCCGGCTCGGCGTCCGGCCTGATCAACACCACCGGCCAGATGGGCAACGCGCTCGGCCTCGCGCTGACCTCCGTCGTCTTCTTCGGCTCCATCGAGGACGACCGGATCTTCGGCGTGCCGTACGCCGAGGCCTTCCGCGGCGCCTTGTGGTGGGTCGTGGCGGTCCTCGTCGTGATCTTCGCGGTGATGTTCGTGCTGCCGCGTCGGCAGATCCCGATGTCGGAGCGCGAGGGGGCCGTCGAGGGCGCCCACTGACAGCCCCCGGCTCCGGCCGGGAAGTGCGGACATACCCGCTCCACTGAGCGGGTATGTCCGTTTTTCTTTGTTTTCCACCGGTTTTCTGCATAGGGTGGGGAGAAGCGGCAGCATCCGGTATTGAACGGACACGAATCCACAGGCGGCTCGCATGATCCTCACGGTCACCCCCAACCCCTCCCTCGACCGGACCTACGAGGTCCCCTCGCTGGATCGCGGTGCGGTGCTCCGGGCCGCGGGGGAGCGGGTCGACCCCGGCGGCAAGGGGGTCAACGTCTCCCGGGCCGTCGCGGCGGCGGGCGGCTCCACCACGGCGGTCCTCCCGCTGGGCGGCTCCGCCGGCACCCTGCTCCTGGAGCTGCTGACCGCCGAGGGCGTGGACGTCACCGCCGTCTCCATCGCCGGGCTGACCCGCTCCAACATCGCCGTCGTGGAACCGGACGGCACCCTCACGAAGATCAACGCGGCGGGCCCGGAGCTCTCCGCCCAGGAGTCGGACCTCCTGCTCGACACCGTCCGCGGCTCGGCCGGAGCCGACTGGATCGCCTGCTGCGGCAGCCTGCCGCCCGGCCTGGAGCGCGGCTGGTACGCCGAACTCGTCACCCGCGCCCGGGAAGCCGGCGCCCGCGTCGCCCTGGACACCTCCGGCCCCGCCCTGGCGGCGGCCCTGCCCGCCCGCCCCGACGTCGTCAAGCCGAACGCCGCCGAGCTCGCCGAAGCCGTGGGCCGCCCGCTGGCCACCCTCGGCGACGCCGTCAAGGCCGCCGAGGAACTGGTCGGACGCGGCGCCGGCGCGGTACTGGCCTCCCTCGGCGCACACGGGCAGCTCCTGGTCACCGCCGACGGCGCCCACCACGGCACGGCGCCGGTCGCGGCGGTCCGCAGCGACGTCGGAGCCGGCGACGCCGCCCTCGCCGGCTTCCTGACCGCCGGGGGCACCGGCACCGCCGCCCTCGCCTCGGCCCTCGCCCACGGCGCGGCCGCCGTACAGCTGCCGGGCAGCGTCATGCCCGGCCCGGCGGACCTGCGCCCCGAGGCCGTCCGCATCACCCGGGACCTGCCGCTGGACCTCCCGCTGTCCGCCGGCTGACGGCGACCGGCGGCCGCCGGCTGACGGCCACCGCGGCCGCCGGCCGGCGGCGGCGTCAGCGGACCTTGGCCCGCAGCTCCATCGCCCCGCGCGCGGCGGCCTCGCTGTCGTAGACCTCGCACATGTGCCGCCCGTCCGGAGTCGCCGTGTGCTCGACCTCCCACAGGCTGAACTCGCTCCCGTCCAGCAGCACGAAGGCGTGTTCGTACAGGCTGAAACCGGCGTCCCGCCCGTCCGCCAGGCACTGCCGGCCGCCGAACGCCTGCGTGATGTGGTGCGCGTACGCCGAGCGCAGCAGCACCGCCACCGCCTCACCGGGCCGGTCGGCGTTCTCCGCGCGGCGCAGCACCCGCCGGGCGTGGTCGGCGGACTGCTCCACCGTGTACTCGCGGCGGCGCTGCTGCGGCGACGGGGCCGCGAACAGTGCGCTCAGCACCGCCAGATCGCCCTCCAGCCCCTCGCTCCCGTCCCCGTCCCCGTTCCCGTCCCCGTCGCCCGGGCCGTGCGCCTCGGACAGCACCGGCTCCGCGGGGGACTCGCCGAACAGCCGGGCCACCGCCAGCCCCAGTTCGGCCTTGCTCTCGAACACCTCGTACCGGGTGTTGCGGTGGCCCCCGAGCCGGTAGGCCAGCTCCCACAGGGAGGCCGCGCCCCCGTCGGGCAGCAGGTAGGTGTGCCGGTGGGTCTCCCGCCACAGCCCCGCCGACGGGCTGTGGTGGGTGGTGTACAGCGAAGAGCTGTGGGCGAGCGCCGTGCCGAGGCGCTCGACCAACCTGTCCGGCAGGTCGAAGGAGTTGAGGGCGCGGCCCAGGAGTCGCTCGAGGTGCGCCTCGGTTGTCTCGTACGGATCGCTCAAGGTGGGTCTCCAGGCCGTCGCTGCTTGTCACTTCGCGGAAGCACAACGTAGCCCCTGGTGCTGACATCACGTCCGGGATTCGGTAAAACGTCCGGGAAGCATCAGGGGTTCCCGCCACACCTTCAGGTCAAGTTGGGTACGGATGGCCCGGGTTCGCGGCGGTCCGTCGCATTGCGCGGGAGCATGGGCGGTATGGCAACGAACACAGTGGGTGTCCCCCGCCAGCAGGGCCGCCCCCGCATCCGCCCCGAGGGCGAACCGGGCGCCTCCCGGGGGCTGGCCTGGCTGCTGGTGGTCACCGGGGCGGCCGGGCTGCTCGCCTCCTGGGTGATCACCCTGGACAAGTTCCTCCTGCTGGAGGACCCGGACTTCAAGCCCGCCTGCAGTCTGAACCCCGTGGTGTCCTGCGGCAGCGTCATGCAGAGCGAGCAGGCCTCCGCCTTCGGCTTCCCCAACCCGATGCTCGGGCTGGCCGGTTACGCCGTCGTCGTCTGCGTCGGCGCGGGCCTGCTGGCCGGCGCCCGCTACCGGGGCTGGTTCTGGCTGGGACTGAACGCCGGGACGCTCTTCGGTACCGGCTTCTGCGCCTGGCTGATGGTCCAGTCGCTGTACGAGATCAACGCCCTGTGCCTGTGGTGCTGCCTGGCGTGGGTGGCGACCCTGCTGATGTTCTGGGCGGTCACCGCCCGCAACGTCCGCACCGGCGACCTGCCCGTGCCCGGGCCGCTGCGGGGGCTGTTCACCGATTTCGCCTGGGCGCCGCCCGCCCTGCACACCGGGGTGATCGGGATGCTGGTCCTGACCCGCTGGTGGGACTTCTGGACGGGCTGACCGGAGCGGACGGGGGCGTACGCGGAAGAGGGCCCCGGCGGCTGGTCGCCGCCGGGGCCCTCTTCACTTCGTCACTTCGTCACTTCGCTCCACGGGCACCGGTGGGCCCTGACCGGAAGGGGTCGAGCAGAGGAGGTCAGCTGCCGACGGAGCCGTTGCCGGAGAGGATCGGGATGTTGCTCAGGATGTGGGAGAGCGGCTCGTCGCCCTTGGCCTGGGTGGAGTTCTCGGTGCACTGCTGGTTCTGCGGGTTGGACAGGACGTTGATGTCCTGGACGCCGATGTTGAGCGCGGCGAGGATCGACTGGGCGTTGACCTTCGCGGGCAGGCCGATGCAGGGCTTGTTGAGGGAGCCCTGGACCAGGCTGAGCTGGGGGCTCATGTCGCCGGTCGTCTTCTGGTTGCCGTAGATCTGCTGGGCACCGTTGCCGTTGACCGTGTTGATCCCGTTGTCGTTGCCGATGGCCATGGCCGGAGCGGCGCCCGCGCCGACGGCGGCAGCGGTGACCGCGGCGGCGGCCATGATCTTCTTGAGCATCATTGATCCTTTTGTCGCACGAGTGCCCGCTTGTGGAGCGCCCTGATCAACCGGCCCTCCGGGAGGTTGGTTCCGCTCCTTCACTCGAACGGCCCGTCCGGGGCGGGGATTTCCCCGGTGAGGGTGAGGCTGCTGCGGACGCCTGCGCGAAGCCCGTACGCAGCCCCCAGGGGCCGGCCCCTCCGGCCAAGATCGTGTTGCGCTCCGTAGAAGGGGTGCGCACGGTGGGTGAGGAGACGGATTGTTCCCGTCCGTTTACGCGACCACCCGAAGGAAGCCCCCATGCGCACGAAGCCGTCCCGCCTCCGCGTCCTCGTCCCGTCGGCCCTCGCCGTCGTCATACTGTCCGGCGCGGCCGCCCCCGCGGTGGCCGCCGACGGCGGCGGCGCCGCAGCAGCCGTCGAAGAGCGGGCGGCCGTCGTGCAGGAGCGGATCGAACGGGTCGAGGAGGCCAAGCAGGCCGCCCCCGACCAGGTCGCCGCCGGCCCGATCGATGACCTCCTCGCGAGCCTGAGCAAGACCCTGGGGGACCTGCTGGGCTCCCTCTCGGGTCTGCTGGGCGGAGTGAAGCTGCCGCCGATCGAGCTGCCGAAGCTCCCTGAGATCAAGCTCCCGGAGATCAAACTGCCGGAACTGCCCGGGGTGACCCTCCCGCCGGTCAACCTCCCGGAGCTCCCGGCGGTGCCGGCCGTCCCGGCCGTCCCGGCGGTGCCGGCGGCGCCGGCCACTCCCGCGCTGCCGGCCACCGGGGTGATCCCCGAGCTGCCCGACATCCCGGATGTGCCCGACATCCCCGACATTCCCATCCGCAGGTAGACGGGGCCCGGCGGAGGCCGAGCGGCGGCAATGGTTACGACTATTGGGCTGAACAGGTCTGGTTCGGGTCTTCTTCGGCTCAAGGCCGTGTCGTCGGGGAAGCTGGACCGTTTCGCTTCCTGTGAGCCCCGGATCGGGGCAGGACATCGAAGAGAAGGTGCACTTCCCATGAACACTGCTGCCAAGAAGGCCGCTGTGGCCCTGGCCTCCGCTGGTCTCGCCGTCGCCGGTGCCGCCGGTGCCGCCTCCGCCGACTCCGCGGCCGAGGGCGCGGCCGTGGGCTCCCCCGGTGTCCTCTCGGGCAACCTGGTCCAGGTCCCCGTCCACATCCCGGTCAACGTCTGCGGCAACTCCGTGAACATCATCGGCGCGCTGAACCCCGCGTTCGGCAACGTCTGCATCAACGACTGACGTACATCGGTCCGCACCACACGACTGTGGGCGCCCCCGGCATCGCCGGGGGCGCCCACAGTCGTTCCCGGGCTGCTCAGTGCTGGCCGCCGTTGAGCTGAACGCCGCCGAGCAGCGGGGAGACCTTGGTCGCCCCGTTCGCCAGGCCCAGCACCTCGCCGGGGGCGTTGTTGCGGATCTTGTTGACGCCCTGGGCGGTGCCGACGACCTTGTTGACGGTGTCGCCCTGCTCGGCGAGGGCCATGCCCAGGGTCTCGGGGGTCGAGGCGACGACCGGCTCGACGGCGCTCAGCGCCGTGTTCCATCCGGCCGACAGGCTCATGGGGACGGCGGGCGCGTCCGCCGCGAAGGCGGGGGCCGCCGCTCCGAGCGCGGCGACGGAGCCGGCGACGACAGCGGCGGCCTTGGAGAGCTTCATTATCGAAAATCCTCTTCTATTCGTGGACAGAGGTGCCAGCGGCGACCGTCGCGCCGCTTTCGACCTGGGTAACGATTACCGGCGGCTGCGGAAACGCGGGGCCGGGCGCACGGCAGCGGCCGGAGAATCCGATGGGATTCTCCGGCCGGTATTTCTTCTGATTACCGGTATTCCCGGTCAGTCGATACGGGACCTGCGGTACAGAATCGCGCCGCCGAGGATCAGGGCCGAGGCGAGGGCCGCCATGGCCGAGACCTCGCCGGCTCCGGTGGCCGCCAGCTCGGGCGCGGTCGCCCGGGCCGGAGCCGGGACGGGGGCCGGCGGTGCCGCTTCGGGAGCCGGGGCCGGAGCGGGAGCGGGAGCGGGAGCCGGGGGCAGGTGCACCGGAAGGTCGCCCGCCGGGGCCGCCGGGGGCTGGTCCGCCGGGCGGACGACCTCCGGGACGGGGTGCGGCGCGGGCTCGGGCCGCTGCGGCTGGCTGCCGTGGGGCGGACGCGGCGCCGGAAGCTCCGCGGCGGGGGCCGGGGCGGGCTGCGGGACGGGCGCCGGGAGGGTGTGGGGCTGCTCCTCGGGCCGCGGGACCTCCTGGACCGGAGCCGGGGTCTCGGCCTGCGGGGGCTGCGGCGGGGGAGCCGGGGCCGGGGCGGGCTGGGGCGCGGGCTGCGGGGCGGGTACCGGGGCGGGGGCCGGCGCCGGCGTCGGGGCGGGGGCCGGATGCTCCGCCGCGGGTCCGGGCTTCGGCTTGGGGGCGGGCCGCGGCTCGGGCTTGGGCTTCGGGTGCTGCGGTGCCGGGGCGGGGGGTGCCGGGTGGGGTGCCGGGTGCTCCGCGCGCGGGGGCTGCGGCGGGTGGTCGTCGCACTCCTCCGCGCCCTGGGCGGAGCCGCCCCCGCCGTAGCCGCCCTCGTCGCCGCCGTCCTGGTGGTGCCGGGGGGCGGGGGGTTCGTGGCGGGGCGCCTCGTGGCGGGGCGCCTCGTGGCGCGGTGCGGCGTGCTTGGGGGCGTGCGCGCGGGGTTCCCCGTACCCGCGCTCCTCCTCGTGGCGCTGGCGGGGCAGCGCGTGCCGGCCGCCCTGCTGCTCGTCGAGGTAGCGCTCGAAGGCCGCGCGGTGCTCGGGGCTCAGGTAGCGCTCGTAGTCGCGGCCGCCGTCGTCGCCGGCGTGGGATCCGGTGGAGCTGACGCAGGTGTTCCCCATCGCGGGGTTGAGGGCAGCACCCCCGTCCACGCTGTTGCCGCACACGTTCGGTGTGACCGTGATCGGTACCGAGACGCTGTTGCCGGACAGCACACCCGGCGAATGCGAGGCCTCCGCCATCGCCCCTGGATACGCGCAGGCCGCGCCGGTCGCGATCGACAGCAGGCTCGATGCGGCCGCAGCGGTGAGCACCCCCTTGCCCAGTACCTGTCGGCTCAGTACCTGTCGCATGGGTCCTTCCCTGTCCACCGGCGCGTGGGCCGGTACTGATCGAAGGTGGCCCCGGAGTGCACCGCCGTGCACTCCGAGGCCACCCCGAGGAGGTCTGCCCCGCCCTCGCGGGCCGAGGGCTTCGTCAGGCGTTGACGCAGGTGTTGCCGAACGTGGGGTTCAGCAGCGCGATCACGTTGACGGTGTTGCCGCAGACGTTCACCGGGATGTGCACGGGAACCTGCACGAGGTTGCCGGAGAGGACACCGGGGGAGTCCTTGGCGACCCCGCTGGCGCCCGCGTCGGCCATGGCCGGGGAGGCGACACCGGCAGCCATCATCGCGCCGGCGGCCAGCACCACTGCCTTCTTGTGCTTCATTTCTTTTTCCAATCCTTCCCGCAGAGGTGTATCCGCTGCAAAAACATCAACGAGTGGGTCCGGGAAAAGAAACCGCGAATTCATCGGGGATTCTGCGCAATTCACTCCGATGCCCGAGGGCGGCCGTTTCGTTAATTCGGACCGGCTTGAACGGGTGTCGGAACGGGACCGGAATTGCACGGGCCCGGCATGCGGCGAGGCCGCCGCGACCCGGGGGGTGCGACGGCCTCGCTCGGGGTGCTGCGCGATCAGCTGCCGGCGGAGACGTTGCCGGAGAGGATCGGGATGTTGTCCAGGATGTGCGACAGGGCCTCGTCACCCTTGGCCTGGGTGGAGTTCTCGGTGCACTGCTGGTTCTGCGGGCTGGACAGGACCGGGATGTCCTGGACGCCGACGTTGATGAGCGCGAGGATCGACTGCGCGTTGACCTTGGCCGGGAGGGCGATGCAGGGCTTGTTGAAGGAGCCCTGGATCAGCGCCATCTGCGGGCTCATGTTGCCGTAGGTGGCCTGGTTGCCGTAGATCTGCGCCGAGTTGTTGCCGTTGACGCTGTTGATGCCGTTGTCGTTCCCGATGGCCATCGCCTGCGGGGCCATGGCGGCGCCGAGGCCCACGGTGGTGGCGGCAACCGCTGCGCCGGCCGCAAACTTCTTGATCATTATCGTCCCTTTTTTGCAGGATTGCCCGGTGCTGGAGCATCCGGATCAACGCCCTCGGCCCGGCTCGGGTTGCGTGGCTTCACCCGGATGCCGCCGTTTCGGGCGGTGCGGTTGACGTTCAGGCGTTCACGCACGTGTTGCCGAACGCGGGGTTCAGCAGCGCGATCACGTTGACGGTGTTGCCGCAGACGTTCACCGGGACGTGGACGGGGACCTGGACCAGGTTGCCGCTCAGCACGCCGGGGGAGCCGGCGGCGATCCCGTCCGCCGAGGCGCCGCCGTGCGCGGAGGCGAGGCCCGCGCCGCCCATCAGCATCGCCGCGCCCGCGACCGCCACGGTGCTGCCGCGCATCAGCCTCTTCTTCATCTCCGTATTTCCTTTCGGTTTGAACGATGGTGCACCGGCATAACGACCCGCCCACGTAGAGGGTGCGTGCTATCGCCCAAAAGGCCGTACGAGCGAGTCCGACGTGATTTCCAGCCCGATTTCTGACAAAGTTCACTCCTGTTTTGTCCCCTTGATCGAAAATGGAGACAGGGTCATGGGTTCCTCCCGCAGAATCCTCGGCACACTCGGTCTGCTGTCCTGCCTCACACTTTCCGCACACGTGCCCCCGGCGGGCGCCGCGGTGCCCGCCGCGGCGCGCGAAATGCCCCGGGTGCCCTTCACCCAGCGCTACCAGGCCGTCCAGCACGGCGGGCTGGTCAGGGCCTCCAACTCCGCCATCAGCTGCCGCCACGAGGAGAACGAGCAGGCCGAACCCTGCGCCGAGGTCAAGAAGGGCGCGGCGGGGGTCAACGGCGACTTCGAGATGTTCTACGACGAGGTCGACAAGGACCCGGACACCTACAACTCCACCCGGGCCGAGCTCAAGGTCCCGCAGGGCGCGAAGGTCTCGTACGCCCGCCTGTACTGGGGCGGGAACCTCCGGGTGGGGGAGCAGAAGCCGCCGGAGGACAACGGCCGGGTGCTGGTCGCCGAGCCCGGGGGCGCGTACAGGGCGGTGCTGGCCGACACCGTGATCGGGCACCACACCGACCAGGGCAGCGATGCCTACCAGGCCTCGGCCGACGTCACCCCGATGGTGCGCAAGGGCGGGGCGGGGATGTGGACCGTGGCCCAGCTCAACGTGGCCATGGGCCACTCGCAGGTGGGCGCCTGGGGCGGCTGGACGCTGGTCGTCGCGTACGAGCACCCGCAGGAGCCGGTGCGCCGGGTCTCGGTGTGGGACGGCTTCGAGTCGCTGGCCGCCGGCGCCGGCGAGGCCGCGGGGGAGACGGTGGAGGTCGCCGGCCTCGACGTGGCGCCCGGCGCCTCCGGGAAGGCCGGGGTGGTCGCGTACGACGGAGACCGGGGGACCCTCGGGGACTCACTCACCGTGACCGCCGACAGTGGCCGACGGGTCAATGTCAGTGATGCAGAAAATCCTTTTAATGATGTTATGAATTCCACGATCACGGAATTCGGACATCCCTCGTTCGTGCGACAGCCCGAACATATGAATAATCTCGGATATGACGCGGACGTGTTCGATCTGAGTCCCGCCCTGTCCGGTGGCGCCCGCAGCCTGAGCTTCAAGTTCGCGGGCGAAAGCCAAGGTCAATTCCTCGGTGTGCTCTTCGTTCAGACAGACGCGCGCCGCTGAACGCAGGAGACCACTCCACGTGCCGAAACACCCCTCGCCGGACCCGTCACCGGCCGGTTCCGGTTCCTCCTTCACCGTCCTCCACCTCGTCCAGCCCGTCGACGGGGGCGTCGCCCGCGTCGTCACCGACCTCGTACGGGGGCAGACCGCCGCCGGACTGCGCGTACTCGTCGGCTGCCCGCGCGGCGGGCAGCTCGCCGACGCCGCGCGCGACGCCGGAGCCGAGGTGCACACCTGGCGCGCCGGACGCTCCCCCGGACCCGGCCTGGCCGCCGAGGTCCTCGGCGCCGCCCGGCTGATCAAGCGCCTGCGCCCCGACCTGCTGCACGCCCACAGCGCCAAGGCCGGGCTCGCCGGACGCCTCGCCGTACGCGGCTCCCTGCCGACCGTGTTCCAGCCCCACGCCTGGTCCTTCGACGCCGTCAGCGGCACCACCGCCGCCCTCGCGCTGCGCTGGGAGCGGGTCGGCGCCCGCTGGGCCGACCGGGTGCTCTGCGTCAGCGAAGCCGAACGCCGGGCCGGCGAGTCCGAAGGGATCACCGCCCGCTGGGCGGTGATCCGCAACGGCGTCGACCTCACCCGCTTCCGCCCCGCCCGCGGCGACCGCGACGGCGGCCGCGCCGCGGCCCGCACCGCACTCCGGCTGCCCGACGGCGGCCCCCTCGCCGTCTGCGTCGGCCGGCTCTGCCCGCAGAAGGGCCAGGACGTCCTGCTGCGCGCCTGGCCGGAAGTCCTCGGCACCGTCCCGGACGCCCGCCTCGCCCTCGTCGGCGACGGACCCGACGCCGAGCGGCTGCGCCGCACCGCACCCCCCGGCGTCCACTTCGCCGGGGCCGCCGCCGACATCCGACCGTGGCTTCGCGCCGCCGATCTCGTTGTACTGCCGTCGCGGTGGGAAGGCATGGCGCTCGCCCCGCTCGAAGCCATGGCCTGCGGCCGCCCGGTCCTGGTCTCCGACGTCAGCGGTGCCCGGGAGAGCCTGCCGTCCGGCCAGGGACGGCTCTGCCTGGTACCGCCGGAGGACCCGACGGCACTGGCCAAGGCCGTGGGGCGGCTGCTCGCCGAACCGCGGCTGCTCACCGAACTCGGGGAGCAGGCCCAGCAGCACGCCCGGACCGAGTTCGACGTGCGGCGGACCACGGACGCGGTCACCGGCCTGTACCACGAACTGCTGGGCAGGCCCCGGCCCATGAACCAGGAGCGCATCAGCCGATGACGATGGACAGCGCACCCGCCCGGCACACCGGGCAGGGCGGCACGGGGCACGCCGGCGGCAGCGCCTTCGCCCCCGCGGCTCCCGCCGAAACCCGCCGTGCCGTGACCGCCATCCACCCCCCGCGCGGACCCCGCGCCGACCGGGCGCGCACCGCCGTCCGGCCGCAGCGGGCCCGCCGCAGCGAAGGCGTCACCGCGCTGCTGACCGCCGACGCGCTCGCCGCCGCCGTCACCGCGACCACCCTGCCCGTCGGCACCCTGCCCCCCGAAGCCGTACTGCCTGCCGCCGCCCTGCTCACCGCCCTGCACGCACAGGCCGGCCTCTACCGGCCCCGGCTCGCCCCCTCCGCGCTGCGCGAACTGCCCGCCCTGGCCGGGCGCGCCGCCGTGCTCTGGTCCGGGGCCGCCGCCCTCCTCGCCGCCGCCGCACCCCAGCGCGCCCTCGGCTGGAGCGTGCTCCTCGGCGCCGTCTGCCTCCAGGTCGTACTGGTGTGCGCGGGACGCGGGTTCGTCAACCAGCTCCGCCGCCGTGCCGCCGTACGACGCCCCGTCTCGGCCCTCGTGGTCGGGCCCGGCGAGGGCACCGGCGCCGTCGCCGCCGCCCTGCACGGCCGCCCCGAGTACGGACTGCGCCCCGTCGGGATCGCCGACACCGCCGCCCCCGCCGACGGGGACCCCGGCCAGCTCCCCGTCCTCGCCACCCACGAGGACGTCCGCCGCGCCGTCATCCAGAACTCCGTCCGGCACGCCGTCTTCACCTGTCCCCCCGAGGCCGACGAACGCACCGCCTCCCTGGTCCGGCTCTTCCACGACCACGGCTGCCGGCTCTGGCTCGCCGACCCCGCCGGGACCGCCAAGGTCACCGGCATGCGCGTCGCGCAGCCCGCCGACCAGCTCTGGGGATACGCCGTACAACCACTGCTGCCGCGCCCCTCCCGGCCGCTGGAACGGGCCGCGAAGCGGGCCATCGACTCCTGCCTCGCCGCCCTCGCGCTGCTCGCCGCCGCCCCCGTCATGGGCGCCTGCGCCCTCGCCGTCCGGCTCTCCGACGGACGCGGGGTGATCTTCCGGCAGGAGCGGGTCGGCCTCTACGGACGGCCCTTCACCCTGCTGAAGTTCCGCACCCTGCGCGCCGACGAACACGAGTCCGCCACCCGCTGGACCGTCGCCGGCGACCGCCGCATGAGCCCGGTCGGCTCCTTCCTGCGCAAGTCCTCGCTGGACGAGCTGCCCCAGCTGTGGAACGTCGTACGGGGTGACATGAGCCTGGTCGGCCCCCGCCCCGAACGCCCCTTCTTCGTCGCCAAGTTCAGCACCGTCCACCCCGGCTACGAGGCCCGCCACCGGATGCCCGTCGGCATCACCGGCCTCGCCCAGATCAACGGGCTGCGCGGCGACACCTCCATCGAGGACCGGGCCCGCTTCGACAACCACTACATCGACACCTGGTCGCTGTGGCAGGACCTGTGGATCCTCGCCCGCACCGCCGCCTCCTTCTTCCGCTTCCGGCTGGGAGGGAGCTGAGCATGAGCCTCGCCGCATCCGCACCGGGTTCCGCCTCCGACGGCGTACGCGCCCTCGTCGCGGGCCCGCTGCGCCGCCACTGGCCGCTGCTGCCCCTCGCCGCGACCGTCCTGTTCCTCCTCGCCCCGCTCCCCGCCGGCGACGCGACCGCCTCCGGCAAGGTCGGCCCCGCCGACGCCGCCTCGCTGCTGCTCGCCCTCGTCTGCGGGATCCAGGCCCTGCGCGGCCGGGTGCGGACCCTGAGCCCGCTCGGCGTACTCGTGCTCGGCGCCCCGGGCGTCGGGCTCGCGGTGTCCACGATGACCGCCGGTGACCCGTACGCCGCCCTGCCCGGGTTCGTGCGCTACCTCCAGGTCTTCGTGCTCGTCCCGGCGGCCGTGGTGCTGCTGGTGCGCGACGCCCGCGAGTTCCGGATCGCCGCCGGGTGCTTCGTCGTACTGGCGCTGGTCCAGGGAGCGGTGGGGGTCGTGCAGTACGCCACCCACACCGGGGCCTCGTACCAGGGCGAGAACGTCCGCGCCGTGGGGACCTTCGGCCCCGGCGACGTGATGGGCATGGCCACCGTCGTCGCGTACGGACTCGTCGTCGCGACCGCCGCCGCGCTCGCGCCCGGACTGCCCGAGCGGGTCCGCCGGACCGCCGGGGCCTGCGCCCTCGCGCTGGTGCTGCCGCTGGTGCTGTCCTTCAGCCGCGGCGCCTGGATCGCCACCCTCGGGGCGGCCGTACTGGTGATGGCCATGGCCGGGATCCGGCGGGCCCTGCGGGTGCTCGTCGCGCTGGCCGCGCTGGGCGTCGTCCTCGTCGGCGGACTCGGGGTCGGCTCCGAGATGGTCGCGGAGCGGCTGACCTCCATCACCCAGGTCTCCAGCGCCCCCGACCAGTCCGTGACGGACCGCTACACGATGTGGGCCGCCGCCGAGTCGATGTGGCGGGAGCGCCCGGCGGTGGGGGTGGGCCTCAAGGGCTTCCCCGCGCACCGCGACGGCCACTCCTCGCTGGGACTGTCCTCCGGCAGCGACACCGCCGGCGCCGGACAGGCCTTCATCAAGCAGCCGCTGCTGTCCCCGCACAACATGTACCTCCTCATCCTCAGCGAACAGGGCCTGATCGGTCTGCTCGCGCTGGCGGGCGGCTGGGCCGCGCTGCTGGTCGCGGGGCTGCGGCGGTGCGCGGTGGGGGCCGACCGGGCCGTCCGGGACTGCGGGCTGATCGCGACCGGGCTGTTCGTGTGGCAGCTGACCGACTTCCTGTACGCGGACATCGGCGGGCCGTCCACCGTGCTGACCGGCGTGATCATCGGGCTCGCGGCGTGGTGGGCCCTGCCCTCCGGGGGATTCGGCTCCGGCTCCGGCTCCGGCCGCGGCTCCCCGCCCGGGCGCGGCCCGCTGGCCGCCGAGGGGCCGGCCGGCCGGTGACCGATACGACTCCCTGGCGGCGGCCCGCGGCCGCGGCGACCGAGGTCGCCGCGCCCGCGGGCTCCGCGGGTACCGCCCCGGCCGGACCACCGGCCGGCCGCGGCCGCACCGCCCCGGACCCGGCCCCCGGCCCGGGCGCGCCGGGTCCCGGAAGCCCGGCGGGTCCGCCCGCCGCGGTGCCGGGACACGACGGCCCGGGCCGGGGCGGGACCCCGGGGGAGCAGGGCGCGGCGGACGGCCGCGGGCGCGCACCCGGTGCGCCGGACACGGGCCGAGCAGGGGCGGGAGGTGGCCGGACGGTGGCCGAGCCGTGGGGGTCGGACGTGCGGGACGCGGTACGCGACGGAGCCCGGGAGGCGGTGCGCGACGGGGCGCGGGACGCGGTACGCGGGGACGCGCGGCCCGGCTGCGCGGTCGCCGGCCGCCGCCGCGCCCCGGAGCCGGGCCGTGCCGGCGCCGGCGGGCGGGTTCCCGTGCGGCGGGGGCGGCACGGCGGGCGGCCCGGCGCGGGCGCTCCCGCAGCCGGTGAGACCGGCGGCAGCGGGACCGCGCCGCTCGGGCGGTTCCTCGCCAAGGCCGCCGCCGTCACCGCCGGACTGACCGCGGCCGGGGCCGTGTTCGGGCTCGTACGCGACCAGACCATCGCCCATCTCTTCGGCGCCGGGCACGACAGCGACGCCTTCCTCATCTCCTGGACCGTCCCCGAGATGGCCTCGACGCTCCTCATCGAGGACGCCATGGCCCTGCTGATGGTCCCCGCCTTCAGCCACGCCCTCGCCCGCCGGGCCGCCAGCCGGGCCGGGCTCACCCGCATGGAAGCCCGCGCGGCCGACCCCGTACGGCTCCTCGTCGGCGCGACCCTGCCCCGGCTGGCCGTGTTCCTCGCCGCCGTGGCCTCCGTCCTCATCGTCGCCGCGCCGCTCGTCGTCGGCGTCCTCGCACCCGGCCTGCCCGACCCCGGACTCGCCGTCCAGTGCACCCGGATGACCGCCCTCACCGTCATCACCTTCGGCATCGCCGGGTACTTCAGCGCCGCCCTGCGCGCCCACCGCTCGTTCCTGCCGCCCGCCGCGATCTACGTCTCGTACAACGTCGGGATCATCGGCACCATGGTCGCCCTCCACACCCTGTGGGGGGTCCGGGCCGCCGCCGCCGGGGTCGCCGCCGGCGGGCTGCTGATGGTCCTCGTGCAGCTCCCCGCCTTCATCCGCAACGTCGGCTTCGCCCCCAGCCGCGCCAAGGGCGCCCCGCGCAGCCAGCGCGACCGCGACCGGCCCACCCTCATCGCCTTCGGGCTCATCGCCCCCGTCATCTTCTTCGCGGTCTTCCGGCAGTCGCAGGTACTCGTCGAACGCTTCCTCGCCGCCTCCCTCCCGCCCGGCGCCATCTCGCACCTCAACTACGCGCAGAAGGTCGCGCAGATGCCGATGGTGCTGTCCCTGATGATCTGCACCGTCACCTTCCCCGTCGTCGCCCAGGCCATGGCCGGCGGGGAACGCGAGAAGGCCCGCCGGCGGGTGGAGCAGGACCTGGCGCTGGCCTCGCTGGCCGTCCTCATGGGCACCGCCCTCGTCATCGGCTACGCCCCGCAGATCATCCAGGTCCTCTTCGAACGCGGCGCCTTCACCCACCAGGACACCCTCGCCACCGCCTCCGCGATGCGGGTCTACGGCCTCGGCCTCCTCGGCCACTGCCTCGTCGGCGCGCTGTCCCGGCCCTTCTTCTCGACCTCCCGGCCCACCTGGTTCCCGGCGCTCGCGATGGGCGCCGGACTCCTCGTCAACATCGTCGCCGGAGCCTTCGCCGTCGGCTGGTGGGGCACCTACGGCATCGCCGCCTCCAACGCCGCCGGCATCTCCACCACCGCCGCCCTGCTCCTCACCGGCCTCGGCTCCCGCATCATCGCCATCCAGGTCCGCCGGGTCGCCGTCAGCATCGGCCGGCTCGCCGTCGCGGCCGCCGCCGCCTGCGGCACCGGCTGGCTCGCCGGCCCGATGATCGCCGACCCGCTCGTCAGCGCCGCCCTCGGCTGCCTGCTCGTCCCCGCCATGTTCGGAGCCACCGGCATGGCCATACGGGCGCTGGAGATCACCGCCCTGCCCGGCCAGATCAGCCAGCTCGGCTCCCACACCGCCGTCCGGATCACCCAGCTCACCCAGAGGTTCCGCAATGTCCGCTGACACCGACACGGCCCCCGCCGCCGTGACGGGCCCCGCCCGCCGGAGCAGGTCCCCGTGGGTCCTGATGTACCACTCGGTCGCCGAGTTCACCGACCCCGCCGAGGACCCGTACGGCATCACCGTCACCCCCGCCGTCCTGGAGGCCCAGCTGCTGTGGCTGCGCGCCCGCGGCCTGCGCGGCGTCGGCGTCGGCGAACTGCTGCGGGCCCGCGCCGCCGGGCGCGGCCGCGGCCTCGTCGGGCTCACCTTCGACGACGGCTACACCGACTTCCTGACCCGCGCCCTGCCCCTGCTGCGCCGCCACGGCTGCACCGCCACCCTGTTCGTACTGCCCGGCCGGCTCGGCGTCGACAACGTCTGGGACCCGCTGGGCCCCCGCAAGCCCCTCCTCACCGCCGAGCAGATCCGCGAAGTCGCCGCCGCGGGACAGGAGATCGGCTCCCACGGCCTGCTCCACCAGGACCTCACCGCCGCCCCCGACGACGTCCTCCAACAGGAGCTGCGCGGCAGCCGCGAGCTGATCCGCGAACTGACCGGCACCCTCCCCGAGGGCTTCTGCTACCCGTACGGGCACCTCGACGCCCGGGTCGTCGAAGCCTCCCGGACCGCCGGCTACGACTACGCCTGCGCGATCTCCCCCGGCCGGCTCGCCGGCCGCCACGCCCTGCCCCGCACCCACGTCAGCCAGGCCGACGGACCCGCGCGGCTGCGCGTCAAGCGGCTGCGGCACCAGGTGCGGGAGCTGCGCAGGAGGGTGCTGCGGTGAGCGACGTGAAAGCCGCCAAGGGCGCCAAGGGCATCAAGGGCGGCAAGGGCGGCAAGGGCGTGAAAGCCGCCAAGGGCGTCAAGGACGTCAAGGACATCAGGGCCCTGCACGTCATCACCGGGCTGGGCGTCGGCGGTGCCGAGCAGCAACTGCGGCTGCTGCTGCGGCACATGCCGATGCCCTGCGACGTGCTGACGCTGACCAACCCCGGCCCCGTCGCCGAGGGGCTGCGGGCCGACGGGGTCCGGGTCGTGCACCTGGGCATGCGCGGCAACCGCGACCTCGGCGCACTGCCGCGGCTGGTCCGGTTCATCCGGCGCGGCCGCTACGACCTCGTCCACACCCACCTCTACCGGGCCTGCGTGTACGGGCGCCTCGCGGCCCGGCTCGCCGGCGTCCCGGTCACCGTGGCCACCGAACACTCCCTCGGCGAGGGCGAGATCGAGGGCCGTCCGCTCACCGGCGGGGTACGCGCCCTGTACCTGGCGAGCGAACGGCTCGGCGCGGCCACCGTCGCCGTCTCCGGAACCGTCGCCGCCCGGCTGGAGGGGTGGGGGGTGCCCGCCGCCCGGGTGCACGTCGTCCCGAACGGGATCGAGGCCGCCCGCTTCCGCTTCGACGAGGGCGTACGCCGCGCCGCCCGGGCCCGGACCGGGCTGCCCGAACGGGCCTTCGTGGTGGGCGGGGTGGGGCGCCTGGTGCCGGGCAAGCGGTTCGACGTACTCGTCAGGGCCGTCGCCGCACTCCCCGGCGCGCACCTGCTGCTGGCCGGGGACGGCCCCGAGCGGGCCGCGCTGCGGCTGCTCGCCGCCGAACTGGGCGCCCAGAGCCGGATCCACCTGCTCGGCGAGCGCGACCCGCTCGGCGACAGCCCCGACGGGCGCACCCCCGGGATCCCCGCCCTGCTGGCCGCCATGGACGTCTTCGTCTCGCCGTCGCGGGAGGAGGCGTTCGGGCTCGCCGTCGTCGAGGCCCTCGCCGCCGGGCTGCCCGTGCTGCACGTGACCTGCCCCGCCATCGACGACCTCCCCGCCGCCCAGGCCCCGGGGGCCCGGCGGATCGGCACCGGCACGGAGGAACTGGTCGCCGCGCTGCGCGGGCACATGGAGGCGGGCGCGCGCCGGCTCCCGCCGCCCCCGGTGGTGCGCCGGTACGACATCACGCGCACCGCCGCGCAGCTGCTGGACGTGTACGCCCTCGCGCTGGCCGCGCCGGTGCCGGTGCCGCAGGCGGCGGACGCCGCGGCCGTGGCGGCGGAACCGGGCTCGGGGGCTCCGGCGTCGGGGGCTGCGGCGTCGGAGGCGGGGTCCGGTGCGGAGGGTTCCGGTGCGGAGGGTTCCGGTGCGGCGCCCGCCTCCACCGGCCCGGCAGGGTCCGGGCCCGCCGTGCCGGGGCCGCTGCCCGCGGCCCGCCCGCAGGACCCCGCGTCGGCCGCGCCCGCGCCCGTGCCCGGACCCGCGCCGGCCGCGGAACCCGCGCCCCGGACTCCCCCAGCCCCCGCTGGGAGGTGCCCCCAGGCGGGGCCGGCCCGCGCCGAACCCGGCGGGGACGGCTGATCCCCCCTCGCTCCACCCCCGGCCAGGGGAACGGCCGGGGCCGCACGAACCCCCCTCCACCCAGGAAGGCACCGCACATGGCCGACACCCCCGACCAGAAGAAGTCCGACCACCGCTCCGAGCGCAAGCGCCGGCTCCTGCCGCCGCCCGCCTGGTGGCCGCTGCCCGCCTGCGCCCTGCTCGGACTGGCCGCGGGCGGCGCGTACGGGGTGCTCAAGGCCCCCGAATACGCCGCCACCAGCTACGTCGTCGCCGTACCGAACGAGACCACCGAGCCGGCCACCGCCCTCGGCTTCGCCCAGGCCTACGGCCGGATCGCGACCAGCAGCTCCACCCTCGCCTACGCCCAGCCCCGCGCCGGCATCAGCGCCCAGCGGCTGCGCACCCAGGTCCGCGCCGAGACCTCCCCCGACTCCCCGATGATCGCCATCACCGGAACCTCCAAGAGCCCCTCCGAGGCCGCAGACATCGCCAACGCCGTCGCCGACGCCCTCTCGCTGAGCAGCAACCAGGCCGCGAAGAACACCGGCGTGCAGCTGCTGCTGTTCAACCAGGCCGTCGCGCCCAGCGACCCCGCCTCCCCCTCCGCCCCCATCAGCGGAGCCGTCGGACTGTGCGCCGGCGGGCTCCTCGGCGGGCTGTGGATGCTGGCCCGGCCGGCCCGCCGCAAGGAACAGGGGACCGGCCGCCCGGTGGTGGAGGAGTACGCCTCGCTGCCCGCCCAGGGAGAGCACACCGAGACCAAGGAGAAGGAGTCCGTGCGATGACGCGGGGCTCCGCCGGGGCCCTGACGGTGACGCTGTGCCGAGACCCCCGGCAGTTCGCCGCGCTGGAGGAGTCCTGGAACCGGCTCGTCCGGAACTGCCCCACCGCCACCCCCTTCCAGAGCCACGCCTGGCTGCACTCCTGGTGGCTGTCGTACGGGAAGGACGGCCGGCTCCGGGTCCTGCTCGTGCGGCGCGGCGAGGAACTCGTCGGCGCGGCCGCGCTGATGCTCGTACACCGGCCGCTGCCGCGGCTGGTGCCGCTCGGCGGGCCGATCACCGACTACTTCGACGTGCTCGCCGCCGCCGAGTACGCCGACCAGGTCGTCCCGGCCCTGGCCAACGGGCTGCACCGGGCGGCCCGCGCCGCCGTCGTCGACCTGCGCGAGGTGCGCCCGGGCGCCGTCGCGGAGGCCCTGTACGAGGCGTGGCCCGGGGTCGGCGCCAAGACCGCCGACTCCACCTGCATGGAGCTGCCCGCGCTGCCCTTCGACCAGCTCGTCAAGCGGATGCCGGCCTCCGGCGCGCAGCGCGTGCGGGCCAAGCTGCGCAAGACCGACGCCGTGGGGATCGAGGAGCACGAGGTCACCGAGCGGGAGGTGCCGCAGGCCGTACGCACCCTGCTGCGGCTCCACGAGAAGCAGTGGCGGGGCCGCGGGGTGACCCCCGAGCACCTGAGGCCCCGCTTCGCCGAACACCTGACCCGGGCCACCCGGCGGATGGTGCGGGCGGGGGAGGGCCGGCTCACCGAGTTCCGGCTGGACGGGAAGGTGGTCGCGGCCAACGTGACGCTGCTCTCGGCCGCGCTGAGCGGCGGCTACCTGTACGGGGCCGACCCCGACCTGCGCGAGCGGAAGGTGGACGTCGCGACGCTGCTGCTGCGCTACGAGGCGGGCCGGGCCCTGGAGGAGGGCCGGCCGGTGGTGAGCTTCCTGCGCGGCAACGAGCCGTACAAGAACCACTGGCGGCCCGAGACGGTGGTCAACCAGCGCCTGCTGCTGGCCACGCACGGGCTCGCGCCCCTGCTGCGGCTGTACGAGTCGCAGATCACGGGGCGCGAGCGGGCGGTGGACGCGCTGCGCGAGGCGCTGCCGGCCGCCCGGGACTGGCGGGCGCGGCTGAACGAACTGCGGGTGCGATGACCCGTCCAGCGATCCGTCCGGTGACCCGTCTAGAAGGGCCAGAAGCCGGAGTCCTTGCCCCAGTCGAAGCGGAAGCAGATCGACTGGTTTCCCAGGAGGCTGTTCAGCCACTCGCCGAGGTCGAGCGGGAGGCACCACTGCCTGCTGTCGTTGGGCTGGGGCCTCGGCTCGGGCTTGGTCGGCTGCGTGGGCGGCGTGGGCTGGCTCGGCTGGGGCCTGGGTGCGAGGGGGCTCGGGGACAGCACCGGGGGCACGGGCACCGAGACCTCGGGGGACGGCTCCGGGGCCGGCTCGGGCGGGAACGGGGGCGGGACGGTGACCTCCGGCAACGGGGTGACGGGCACCGGTTCGGGGACGGCCGGCGTGGGCTCGACGGGAGCCGGCGCCGGGTCGACGGGCGCCGGGTCGACCGGAGCGGGCTCGGCCGGAGCGGGCCCGACCGGCGGCACGGACGCCTCGGGGGTCGGGATCTGCGGGGCGGGCACGTCGGGCTTCGGAGCCTCGGGCTTGGGGGCGTCCGGCTTCGGAGCCTCGGGCTTGGGCGCCTCGGGCTTGGGGATGCCGGGCTTCGGGGCCTCGGGCTTCGTGGCCTCCGGCTTGGGCGCCTCCGGCCTGGGCGCCTCGGGCTTCGGGACGTTCGGCGTCGGGAACTGCGGGATCGGGACCTGGGGCGTCGGGATGTCCGGCTTGGGGACCACCGGGGGCGTCGGGACCACGGGCGGCGTCGGGACGTGCGGGGTCGGCTCGGACGGCTCGTGCTCGCCCATCGCCTCGCGGAAGACCTTCGCCGACTGCGGGTTCTGCTTGCACCGCCAGACGCCGTGCGGGCAGTAGTCGGTGATGGTGTGGTAGAGCGGCTTGTGCTGGTCGATCCACTTCAGCATCTGCCGGACGTACTCCGGGTTGTCCCCGTTCCGGAACAGCCCCCACTCCGGGTACGAGATCTGCTTGCCGTGTGCTTTCGCGAAGTCGACGTGCTGCTGGAGCCCGTACGGCTGGCGGACCTGCTCGTCGAAGGTCCGGCCCGGACCCTGGTCGTACGAATCCATGCCGATGACGTCGACCACGTCGTCGCCCGGGTAGCACTTGGTCCAGCCGATCGCGTCCGTCCCCCGGTTGGGGGCGAAATCGAACTTGAACCGCTGCCCGGGGACGGAGCGCATCGCGTTGACGATGCGCTTCCAGTACGCCTTCCAGTTCTGCGGGTCGGGCCCGCAGCGGTGGGTGTACGTGGTGCCGTTCATCTCCCAGCCGAGCACGATCACCGTGTCCGGCACGCCCAGGGCCACCAGCCGCTCGGCGAGCTTGCGGAAGTGCCGGTCGTACTGGCCCTCCGCGCCGGCCCGGATCAGCTGGACCACCTGCCAGTCCGGCACCCGGTCCTCGTTGCGGGCCTGCATCGGCACGTTGAGCACGAACATCCGGTCGTCCTCGGCCCGGCGCCACTCGGCCCAGTCCGCGAGGAAGCTCACGTTGCCCTCGATGCCCGGCCACTGGTCGCCGGGGAGATAGGTGTGCCCGACCCGGATCTCCCTGCCGCCGAGCCAGCGCGACAGGTAGGGGATGCGGGCGACCCCGGGCGGCCCGTAGCCGAGGTAGGCGCCCATGGCGGTGTCGGAGCCCCTGGGGGGCTCGTCGTCCGGGGCCGCGAGCGCGGCGCCGGTGGCGAGCAGCCCGGCCGTCACCGTACCGACGCAGGTGCTCACCAGGCGGTGGCGTGGTCTGGGCATGGCGTCTCCCGAGCTTTCGCGAACCGGTGTGCTTGTAAAAGACGTTAGGCATCAGATCTGACGAATGGCCTGTCCGGTGGCCGCTGGGTAGGCCATTCGCAGGTGCGCATCCTCTCCGCTTGGTCCGACTAGGTGAAAGACACCGTTCCCATGAACGCGTTCGACGGCCATGTGCCCGCTGTTCTGCTCAGACTCGATCGGAATCCGTTCCACCACGGAACCCTCGGCGCCGTCAGATCCCTTGGGCGCAAGGGCGTGGAGGTCCATGCCGTCGTCGAAGCCGGGGGAGGTCCCGTGGGGCGTTCGCGCTATCTGCGCGCCGTGCACGCCGGCCCCGTGGGCGGGCTGGATCCCGAGGAGCCCGAGGTGCTGCTGGAGTGCCTGGTCGGGGTGTCGGAGCGGATCGGGCGGCCGGCGGTGCTCGTGGCCATGGACGACATGAGCGCGATCGCCGTGTCCCGGGTCGCACCGATGCTGACGGACCGTTTCCGGATTCCCCATCAGCCCGACGACCTGCCCGCCCGGGTGGCGGACAAGGCGGAGCTGTCGCGGCTGTGCGGCCGCTGGGGCGTCCCGCACCCGGAGACCGTGATCCCGGCGAGCGGCGCCGAGGCGGCGCGGGCCGCGTGGCGGCTCGGGCTGCCGGTGGTGGCGAAGTGGAGCCGGCCGTGGCTGCTGCCGGGCGGCACCGGACTGCGGAGCACCACGCTCGTCAACACGGCCGCCGACGCACGCCGGTTGTACGAGCGCTCCGCCGAAGCCGGGAGCCGGCTGCTGCTCCAGCGGTTCCTGCCCGCGGGGCCGGACACCGACTGGTTCTTCCACGGGGCCTTCGCCCGGGACGGGCGGCCGCTGCTGGCCGGCTCCGGCCGCAAGGAGCTGTCCTGGCCGGTGCGGACCGGGCTGACGGCGGTGGGGCGCTGGCTGCCGGACCCGGCGGTGGAGGAATCGGCGCTGCGGCTCGCGGAACGGCTCGGCTACCAGGGGATCCTGGACCTCGACTTCCGCCGGGACGAGTGCGGCACGTTCCGGCTGGTGGACTTCAACCCGCGGCCGGGCGCGCAGTTCAGGCTGTTCGCCGACGACTCGGGGCTGGACGTGGTCCAGGCCATGTACCTGGACCTGACGGGCCAGCGGGTGCCGACGCCGTCGGGCGGTCCCGGGCGGGTCTTCGTCGCGGAGAACTACGCGCTGCTGGCCGCCGTACGGGGCCGTGCGCTGCCGCGCCGCGCCGCCGCCGCGCCCGTTCCGGCGGGTCCGGCGGGTCCGGCGGAGGCCGGGGCCGGGGAGCGGGGGCGTGACGCGGGGCCCGGCCCGGTGCGGGTGCTGCCGCGCGGGGAGCGGGTGCGGGTGGAGGCGGCCTGGTTCGCCCTCGACGACCTGTGGCCGTTCCTGGCGATGCTCCGCGCGTTCCTGGGGCGCGGCTTCGGCAAGGGGGTCCGCGCCCTGCGGGGTGTCCCGGCGCAGGGGCGGCGTACGGTCCGGGCGGTGCGGGCGCCGCGCCAGCGCGGCGGCGAACGGTCGTGGCCGCCGTCCCAGCCCTCGGGGCCGGCGGCCGGCCAGACCCCGCCGGGGGCTTCGGCGGAGCCGGACGAGCTGGTGAGCCGGTGACGAGGTGACGCGGTGACGCGAGCCGGTGACGCGGTGACGCGCGCCGATGGCGCGGTGACGCGGTGATGTCGTGGGATGTGACGCCGTGACATGTGACGCGGCGTCGCATTCCGGCGGTGCGGTGACGCGGCGGCGCGGCGGTGTCGTACCGCGGCGCCGGGGTGGGCCCGGCGACGCGGTGGTTCGCGGCTCGGCGACGTGGTGGCTCGGCGACGTGGTGACGTGGTGGCTTGGTGACGTGGTGACTCGGTGGCGATCTGGTGGAAGGAGTGGCCGTGAGGCGGACGGACGATCTCGTGGTGGTCGGCGCCGGCCCGTACGGGCTGTCGATCGCCGCGCACGCGGCGGCGGCCGGGCTCGGGGTACGGGTGCTGGGCCGGCCCATGGCGTCCTGGCGGGACCACATGCCCGAGGGCATGTACCTGAAGTCGGAGCCCTGGTCCTCCAACCTCTCCGCGCCCGGCGGCCGCTACACCCTGGCCGAGTACTGCGCCACCCGGGGCCTGGCCGCCGAGCACGGCAGCCCCCTGCCGATCGGCACCTTCAGCGCGTACGGGCTCTGGTTCGCCCGGCACGCCGGCCTGCCCGAGGTGGAGGAGGCCACCGTCACCGAGGTCACCCCGCAGGGCGACGGCTTCCTCGTCCGCACCGCCGACGGGCCGCCGCTGCTCGCCCGTACGGTCGCCCTGGCCGTCGGCGTGATGCCCTTCACGCACTACCCCGGGGCGCTGCGCGAGCTGCCCCCGGGCCACTACTCGCACAGCAGCGGCCACCGCGACCTGTCCCGCTTCGCCGGGCGCGAGGTCGCCGTCCTGGGGGCCGGGCAGGCCGCGCTGGAGACGGCCGCGCTGCTCGCGGAGGCGGGGGCCCGGCCGTGTCTGGTGGCCCGGCGGTCCCGGCTGAACTGGAACACCGTCCCGCAGCCCCTGGAACGGCCGCTGGCCCGGGCCCTGCGCGACCCGCACAGCGGTCTCGGCACCGGGTGGCGCAGCTGGGTGTGGTCGGAGCTGCCGTGGGCGGTGCGGCGGCTGCCCGCGCCGACGCGCGAGCGGATCGCCGCCACGGCGCTGGGGCCCGCCGGGGCGTGGTGGCTGCGGGACCGCTTCGAGCGGCGGGTGCCCGCGCTGATGGGGCACCGGCTGAACCGGGCGGTGGCGGTGGGCGGCCGTACCCGGCTCGGACTGACCACGCCGGCCGGGGAGTCCGTCGTACTGGACACCGCGCACGTCATCGCGGCGACCGGGTTCGCGGCGCGGCTGGACCGGCTGGAACTGCTCGACGCGCGGCTGCGGGCCGCGCTGGCCACCGTGGGCGACAGCGGCACGCCGGAGCTGAGCGCGGGCTTCGAGTCCTCCTGGCCGGGGCTGTTCTTCGCGGGACTGCTGACGGCTCCCTCATTCGGACCTTCCATGCGATTCGTGCACGGTGCGGGGTTCACGGCGGGGAGACTGGTGAAGGGAGTCCGCAAGCGCCTCGGCGCCCGGGGTCCGCTGCCGGGCTCCTCCGGCGCTGCCCGGCCGGTCCGGGCCGCCGCCGGGCGACCGGAGACGTATCTACGCTGAGATCCACCTGAGAGGGGTCCGCGATGGACGCGGAGCGAGCACAGGGCGGCCGTGGCTGGGTGCGCATCCCCGCCAGCCGCGGGGAGCAGCCCACGGCCCGGGCGGCGGCGGGCCAGCCGCCGCGGGGGACCGCGGGCCAGCCGCCGCGGGGGGCGGCCGGGGCGTCGTACGGATGGCGGTCCCCCGGCCCTTTCGGGGCCGGTGACCAGCCCGCGATCTACCTGTCCCTCGTCAAGCGGTGGCGGGAGGCTGGGCGCACCCTTCCGGGGCATCCTGACGAGGAGTGGGAGCGGCTCATCTCCCAGCCGTGCTGGCCAGGCCGTTAGGTGGTGTGTCTCTCGTGGCAGCGGCGGAGCGCGACGAACCGGAACGCGACACTCCAGGGCTGGTGACGGGCCCGGGGGAGCGGCTCGCGCTCAACGGCATGGGCAGCTTCGAATGGGACCTGGACGCGGGCACCCTCAGCCTGGACGAGGCCGGTCTGGCCGTCTTCGACCTGGAGCCGGCCGAGTTCGACCGCACCCCCGAGGCCCTCGGCGCGCGGATCCCGCCCGACGACGCGGCGCGGCTCTCGGACACGGTGGCCGGGGTGCTGGAGGCCGGCGGGTCGACGTACGGCTCGTACTTCACGGTGCGCCGGCGGGACGGCCGCGACCAGTGGACCCACACCACGGGCCGGGTGCTGCGCGACGAGGACGGCCGGCCCCTGCGGATTGCCGGGATCGTCCGGGACGCCACCGCCGAGCTCGCCCACGCGACGGTGCTGCGGAAGCTGGAGACCGCCCGCACCCAGCAGGCCGCCATCGTCCAGCGCACCACCGAGGCCCTGTCGCGGGCGGTGACCGTCGACGACGTGACGGCCGCCCTGACCGGCGCGGGCGCGCTGGAGCGGCTCGGCGCGGACGGGCTGGCGCTGGGCCTCGTCGAGAACGGCACCATCAAGATCATCGCGCTCAGCGGGGAAACCCTGGAGATCCTCAGCGAGCGGAAGTTCACCCGACTGGACGGTTCGCTGCCGCTCTCCCAGGCCATCCTCAGCCGGCAGGCACGGTTCGTCACCTCGCTCACCGAACTCGCCGGCGAGTTCCCGCTGCTCGCCGACTACCTGCGCCGCATCCACTACGACGCGGCCGCCTACCTCCCCCTGATCGCCCAGGCCAAGGCCATCGGCGGACTCGTGCTCTTCTACCGCCGGCGCACCGAGTTCAGCCCCGAGGAACGCAACCTGTGCCTGGGCCTGGCCGGCATCGTCGCCCAGTCCCTCCAGCGGGCGCTCCTCTTCGACCAGGAACGCGAGTTCGCCACCGGCCTCCAGGCCGCCATGCTGCCCCGCCGCATCCCCGACATCACCGGCGGGGAGATCGCCGTCCGCTACCACGCCGCCTGGAGCGGGCGCGAGGTCGGCGGCGACTGGTACGACGTGATCGCCCTGCCCCGCGACCGCGTCGGCATCGTCGTGGGCGACGTACAGGGCCACGACACCCACGCCGCCGCCATCATGGGCCAGCTGCGCATCGCCCTGCGCGCCTACGCGGGCGAGGGCCACCCGCCCTCCACCGTGCTCGCGCGGGCCTCCCGCTTCCTCGCCGAACTCGACACCGAACGCTTCGCCACCTGCATGTACGCACAGGTCGACCTGGAGACCGGAGGCGTACGGGCCGTCCGCGCCGGCCACCTCGGCCCGCTGATCCGCCACACGGACGGCCGAACCGGCTGGCCCAACGTCCGCGGCGGCCTCCCCCTCGGCCTGGCCTCCGTCTTCGAACAGGAGGACTTCCCCGAGACCCGCCTCGACCTGGTGCCCGGCGAAACGCTCGTGCTGTGCACCGACGGGCTCGTGGAGGAACCGGGCACCGCCATCACCGCCGGCATGGACTCCCTCGCCCACGCCGTCCGCAGCGGCCCCCAGGGCGCCGGCGCCCTCGCGGACCACCTCCTGGACCGGCTCTGGGAACGCTGGGGCTCCGGCGACGACGTGGCCCTGCTCGTACTGCGCCGCGCCCCGGACCCCGGCACCCACCGGGCGCCGCGGATCCACCAGTACGTCCACCAGGCCGACCCCGAGGGGCTGTCCGAGGCCCGCTACGCCCTGCGGCAGGCCCTGCGCGACTGGGGCATGGCCGAACTCGCCGACGACGTCGAGCTCGCGGCGGGGGAGCTGCTGGTCAACGCCCTGCTGCACACCGAAGGCGGGGCGGTGCTGACCATGGAGGTGCTGCCCGAGCCGGTGCGGCGGATCCGGCTGTGGGTCAAGGACCGCTCCAGCGTGTGGCCGCGCCGGCGCACCCCGGGCGAGGCGGCCACCACGGGGCGCGGGCTGCTGCTGGTGGACGCGCTGGCCACGCACTGGGGGGTGGAGTCCCGGGGCGACGGGAAGGCCGTCTGGTGCGAGTTCGACGCCGGGGGCACCCCGCGCGGCACGCCGTGACCGGGGGGCTCGGTGCGACCGGGACTTGATGCGGCCGGCAGCACTGTGTGACCGGACGGTCGCTCCGGGTGGCGGGGTGCGGGGTGCGGGGTGATGATGCCGCCATGGAACGGATGCTGGTTCTTCGGGATGCGCCGCTCTTCCCGGGCGCCCCGCTGCCGACGGGGGTATGGTGCGCCGCCTGACCAGGGGCGCGGTCACGGGGATCGTGGCGGCCCTGGCGGTACTGCTGCTGGCGGCCGGGGGCCGGGCGGTCGTCGACTGGACGACGGGGCGTCCGCACACGGACCCCGGATGCCAGACGGTCGCGTTCATGTCGATGACGGGCGTCGCGCCCGAGTGCCGGTAGCGGCGGCTACCGCACCCGCGCGGCGGCCGCGCTCCCTACGGGTGTTCGACGACCTGGATGGCCCGGTCGTCCTGCGCGACCGTGTCGATGGCGCGCGGCATCAGGCCCGAGAGGTGGATCTCCTGGAGTTCCGCCACGGCCCTCGCGGCGCCCGGGTGGATGCCTCCGGTGAGCGGGCTGCCGGCCACCCACTCGTGCTCGGCGCCGTCGCAGACGACCCCGCCCGCGCCGATGCTCAGCCGGGTGCCGTCCTGGATGACGGTGGCCTTGATCTGAACCGCCCCCGAGGGTGACGCGGCCTCGCAGTGGTAGGTGCCGGAAAGGGTGATGGAACCGTCCTCGGCGATGTGAGCTTCCGACTGTACGGAAATTCCCTGATTGAAAACGGTGGCGTGGGCGGGAGCCGTGAACAGGGTCGTCGCGGCCAGGGCGGAGAAGGCCCCCAGGGCCATTCGGCGGGCGGGCGTGCGCATTCTGCCTCCAGGTGGGTGTGGGTGGCGGGATTCCACCGGAACGCATTGTGCTGGCAATTGGCGGGCGACTCGTTCCGTGCGCTCGTGTCGGTGTGTGCAATTCCCCGCTCGGGCGCGTGAGACTGGCCGGAAATACTCCCCGCCCCGAAGATCCCCGAAGGGGTTCCCGCATGCGTCAGCCCGCTTCCGTCTCCACCTCGCTCTCCACCTCGCTCTCCGCCCTCGCCGCCGCCGCCCTGATGCCCTTCCTGCTGTTCACCGCCACCGCCTGCCAGAGCGCCCCCGAGGGCGCCGCGCTCGCCCCCGCCGCGGCACCCGCCGTCCCGGTCGACGACGGGGCGCCCGGCGCCGACGAGGACCCCGCCGCCCAGGACCGGGCGGGGGCGGTGCCCGGTGCGGCGAAGGACGCCCATGTGGGTGACTCCGTACGGGTGCAAGGACACGAGGTGGGCCGCCACCTCCAGGTGGTGCTGGCCGCGTTCGTGGACCCCGCGGTCAGCGTCGAACCGAACTACCAGCCGCCCGCCGGCAAGCGCTGGGTGGCCGCCTCGATGTCGTTCGTCAACGTCGGCGGGGCCTCGTACGGGGCACTCGGGCGCATGTGGGCGTACGACGGCGCGGGCAAGCGCCACCCGGTGGTGCGCACCGGTGAACTGACGACCGGCAAACCACTCGTCTTCGATTCCCTCGCGGTCGGCGAGCGGGCAGAGGGCTGGGTCGTGTTCGAAATTCCGGAAAACCAGAGGATCGTGCGGCTCCAGTACCAGGACGCGAACATGCAGGCGAATTCCGGAGGGGGATTCTGGTCGGTCTAGCCCGCGCGGGTGAAAGGCCGTGAAAGGGCCCGGCGCCGGAGCACTAAGGTGCGCGCATGACTTCTACGCAAGCCGAAATCGACCGCAGCCGGCTCGGCACCCTTTCCGTGCTCGCCTGGATCGGCGACCCCGCCGAGGGCCACGACATCCCGTACCTGCTCGCCTACACGCTCGGTGACGGGCCGCAGGGCCGGGAGGCGGGCGAGGCGGCCGCCCGCGGGCTGCTGGAGGAGATGGGCCTCGGCATCGGCGACGTGGTGAACGGGACAGACAAGCCGCAGAAGTTCGACGTGAAGATCGTCCTCGCGGACAACCAGATCGCACTGACCCTGCCCGGACTGAACGCCACCTGCACCGCCCCCGACGAGTGGGTCGCGGCGGCCACCGAGAGCGGCCAGGCCTACTTCCTGTTCGCCACGCGCGCCTGGCCCGAGGCCGTCCCCGGCAAGCCGGTGAGCGCGGAGCTCCTCCAGGCCTTCGCCGGCGACGAGGGCGTGCTGACCAGCAGCGCCCACTGCATCGTCGCCGTGCAGACCCTGCAGCGCTAGCCAGGGGGCGCCCCTGTTCGCGGCAGCCGCCGCCGCGCCTGCGGCGGCCGCCGTGCTCCGGCCGCCGGGCTCCCAGCCTGCCCGGCGGCCGGCCCCTGCGCGTCAGGGCCGTTCGAAGGCGAACCGCAGCGAGCGGACCCGGTTGTCGAAGTTCGAGCCCGCCAGGTCGGGCAGGCCCACCGCGCGCAGGCCCACCGGACGGGTGAGCAGCTCACGGAAGAGCGCCTTCATCTCCACCCGGGCCAGATGGGCGCCCAGGCAGAAGTGCGGTCCGCCGCCCCCGAACCCCAAGTGCGGATTGGGCGAGCGGGTGATGTCGAACGCGTCCGGATCGGGGAAGACCGCCTCGTCACGGTTGGCCGACGCGTAGTACAGCACCACCTTGTCCCCGGGCCGGAACAGATGCCCGCCCAGGGTGTGTTCGGCGGTGACCGTCCGGCGGAACTGGATGATCGGCGTCGAGTGCCGGATCATCTCGTCCACCGCGCCGTCCGCGTACTTCTCGAAGTCCGACAGCAGCAGGTCCCGTTGCTCCGGGAAGTCCGTCAGCAGGGTCAGCCCGTGACTGATGGCGTTGCGGGTGGTCTCCACCCCCGCCACCATCAACAGGCTGAAGAAGGCGCCCAGCTGGCGGGCACCGAGCGCCTGGCCGTCCACGTTCGCGCACACGAGGGCCGAGATCAGGTCGTCGGTCGGGTTCTTGCGCCGCTCCCGCCCGATGCCCGCGACCATCCGCTGCATCCGGGCCAGGGCCCGCAGCCCCCGGCCGGGCATCCGCAGCCGTGCCGCCAGCCCGCGCTCCACGCCGATGTTCTCGGAGGCGTGGTTGACCCGGTCCGCGATCTCCGCACGGTAGTGCTCCGGGATCCCCATCATGTTGCAGATGACCTCCAGCGGCAGCCGGGAGGACACCGCCGAGACGAACTCCTCCGGCCCCTCGGCCAGCACGTCGTCCACGATCCGGGCCGCCACCGCGTGGATGTCCTCCTCGGCCGCCGCCAGCAGCCGCGGCGTGAACGCCCGCTGCACGATCTTCCGCAGCTGCGCGTGGTCCGGGCCGTCCAGGTTGACCATCGAGTCCCCGAACAGCGCCCGCACCCACCGGGCCGGCTCCGGCGTCGTGACTCCGGGAGCGCTCGCGAAGACCTTCGGCAGCCGGCTCGCCTCCTGCACGTCGGCATGGCGGACGAGGGCCCAGTGACCGCCCCCCTCGGGGACGAACACCGGGGAGTCCAGCGCACGCAGCCGGGCGAAGGCCGCGAGCCGCTGGTCGGGGGGCCGCTGCCAGAAGCCCGGCTCGGCCAGTTCCCCTCCGGGGTCGGTGCCGGAGCCGTGCCGTTGCGGGGGGAGTGTCATGGGGGCTGTCTCTTCCTGTAGCCGTTCCGCTGAGCTGCTGAACGCGTTCGGGGGTGTGGGGGTGACGGCCGGAACCTCAGACTTCGGCCCCGGCACGCCCGGGGTGCCCGCCGCGGACGGACAGGGTCATGCCGACCACCACCGCGGCCGTCGCGACCAGGCCCGCGTACAGGACCGCGTACGACCCCGCCCAGGTGCAGGCGAGCAGGGCCAGCGCGGACACCGGCAGCACCAGCTGCTGGGCCGCGCCGCGCTTGAAGTGGCGCGAGTGCAGCAACCACACCATCAGCAGGAACAGCGCCGACGGGACGGTCACGGCCGCGTTCGCGGCGACCTGCGAGATGTGGGCCTTCCCCACCGCGTGCTCCACCGCGACCTCGATGCCCGCGCCGATCGCCGCACCCGACGCGAAGATCAGCAGATGGCCGTAGCCCCACGGGATCGCCTCCCGGTTGGAGTTCAGCCGCTCGTGCATCGGCACCGCGAAGTAGATCCACCACGCGGCGAAGACGATCAGCAGCCCGCCCCCCGCGATGGGCAGCAGCACGTCCAGCGCCTCGTGCTCGTCGATCGCCGACTTCACCGCCACCGTGCTCGCCGCGATGGTCTCGCCCAGCACGATGATGGTGAACAGGCCGTACCGCTCCACGATGTGATGGGCGTGCCAGGCCGTCTGGTGCCCCCGCTCGGCCAGCACCGGGACCATCAGCTCGGCCACCACCAGCACCAGGAACAGCCAGCGCTTCGAAGCATCCGGAGCGAACAGCAGCCCCACCCAGCCCGCCTGACAGAGCACCAGCCCCACCGCGTACTTCAACGCCGCCGAACGCGCCGCACCGCTCTCCCCGGCCGCCGCGCGCAACCACTGCGCCGTCAGCGCCACCCTCATGATCAGGTAGCCGATGACCGCCACCGTCCAGTCGTTGTCGTCGAAGGCCCGGCTCACCCCCGCCGCGTAGACGAGCACACCGGCGATCTGCACCAGCGTCGCGATCCGGTACGGCACGTCGTCGCAGTCGTAGGCGGAGGCGAACCAGGTGAAGTTCATCCACGCCCACCACACCCCGAAGAAGACGAAGAAATAGCCGACCACCCCGGACCCCGGATGCCCCTCCGCCAACGCGTGCACCAGCCGCGCCCCCGCCTGGGCGATCGCGACGACGAAGCAGAGGTCGAAGAACAGCTCCAGCGAGGTCGCCGTGCGGTGCCCCTCGGCGCGGCTGCGGGCGGTCATCGGTACGTACGTCATACCGCCCAGCACACCAGGGCCCGGCCCCCCGACCGGCGAGGCGCGCGGCCGACGGCCCCCGGGTACCCCGGGCGGACTCGTACCGGCCCGCCCCGTCCGGCCGCGAGCCGAAGGGACCACGACCGGCGGGACAAGGTCCCGCCACCCACACGACGTTCGCCCCTGCCGGGGCCCACCCCCCGGAGCCGAGCCTGGATAGGTCAGGACCCTTCTCAATGTTCAGGACCACGCCATGAGTTCCGCCACGCAGCAAGCGCCACAGGTCCTCGCCGACCCGGCGCAGTACCGCCCGGGCCGCACCATCACGGAGTGGACGCCCGAGGATCCCGCCTTCTGGCACTCCAACGGGAAGAAGGTCGCCACCAGGAACCTGTGGATCGCGGTCCCGGCCCTGCTCGTGGCCTTCGTGGCCTGGCAGGTGTGGAGCATCACGGCGACCAACCTGAAGGACGTCGGGTTCGGCTTCTCCCAGTCGCAGCTCTTCTGGCTGACGGCCGTCCCCGGCATCACCGGCGGCACCGCCCGGATCCTCTACACCTTCCTCGGCCCGATGGTGGGACAGCGCCGCTTCACCGCCCTCTCCACGGCGGTCCTGGTCGTCCCGCTGCTGTGGCTCGGCTTCGCCGTGCAGAACCCGGACACCTCCTACACCACCATGGTCGCCATCGCCGCCCTCTGCGGAATCGGCGGCGCGAACTTCTCCTCCTCCCTCGCCAACATCGGCTTCTTCTACCCGAAGCAGGAGAAGGGCAACGCCACCGGTATCAACGGAGGCCTCGGCAACCTCGGCGTCTCCGTGGTCCAGCTGCTCACCCCCATCCTGATCACCTCCTCCGTCCTGGCCATCGGGGCGGGCCAGAAGAAGGCCGACGGTTCGGAGATCTACCTCCAGAACGCCGCCTTCGTCTGGATCCCGGTGCTGCTCGTGCTCGCGGCGGTCGCCTGGTTCGGGCAGAACGACCTCAAGGTCGCCTCCACCCCCTTCAGCCAGCAGAAGATCATCTTCAGGCGCAAGCACAACTGGCTGATGACCTGGCTCTACGTCGGAACGTTCGGCTCCTTCATCGGCTTCGCCGCGGCCCTGCCGCTGCTCATCAAGACCACCTTCCCCGCCTACTCGGTGGCCACCTACGCCTGGATGGGCCCGGCCCTGGGCGCACTGGCCCGCTGGGCGGGCGGCTGGATCGCCGACAAGCTGGGCGGCGCCCGGGTGACGATCCTTTCCTTCGTGGGCATGGGCGCCTCGATCATCGGCGTGATCACCTTCCTGCCTGCGGGCTCTGACCATGGTTCGTTCCACGGCTTCTTCCTCTGCTTCCTGGCCGCCTTCTTCTTCTCGGGCATCGGCAACGGCTCGACCTTCCGGCAGATCCCGGTCATCTTCCGGGCGCAGCACCTGAAGGGCCTGACGGAGGGCACACCGCAGTACTCGGCCGCCCTGAAGCAGGCGGAGATCGAGTCCGGCGCGGTGACGGGCTTCACCGCCGCCATCGCCGCCTACGGCTTCTTCTTCATCCCGGCGATGTTCGCCAACTTCTCGGTGACCAGCGCGATGTGGGGCTTCGTCGCCTTCTACGCCAGCTGCGTGGCCGTGACCTGGTGGTTCTACGCCCGCAAGAACGCGGAAGCCCCCAGCTGACCCACCTCGGGCGCCGCGGCACCCCCGCCCGGCCCCCACCCAAAGCCCCGGCCCCGCAGCCACCCACCCCGAGCCCGGGGCAGGTGGCTGCGGCGCCCAGACCCGGGCCTGGGGCCCAGGACCGGGGCCCGGGACTCGGCCCCGCCTCCTGACCTCGGGGCCCTGCCCTCGGGCCCGGCGCCGGGTCCGATGTAGCAGCGCGGGGACGGGCCAGGGCCCTGATCCCCAAACACCAGCCCCCCGACGCCAGCGCCGAGTCCCCGCGCCGGCCCGCGCCCCGGCCCAGGCCCCGACGCCGGCCCCCGCCCCGGCTCCAGCGCCGACCCCCGCTCCGGCCCGGCGCCGGCCCCCGCTCCGGCCTCGGCTCGGGCTCCGGGCCCGTGCCCGGCCCCGGCCCGCGTTCCGGCCCTGGCTCGGGCCCCGGCCCCGGCCTCGGCCCGGCCCCGGCCCCGGCCCGGTCCTCGGCCCCCGACACTCGGCCACGCCAGATGGGGTCGCCGGGGGCGGGCCCGGAGTGCGCCGGCTGTTCGGCCGCCCCTGGTCCGTCACCGCGAGGGCCTTCGCCCTCGGTGTCGGGTCCGCCTCATGCCATCCGCCGCTCACCACCTCCGCCCGTCATCCACGACGTGGCCCCGGAGGGCGCCGTCCGGGCCGAGCGGCCCATCACCCTCCCCCCACCACAGCAGGCTGCGGTATTACCGAGTCCCCCGTTTCCACCGGCATGGCCGCCGCGACCGGGCCGGACGACGGTGGCGGCCGGCACCCGCACCGCCCCGCGGCCGGGGCGGTACCGATGGCCCCGCCGGGGCTCCTGGCCGCGGCCGCCGTCCAGGCGGGGGACCGCGAGGGGCTCGGCCAGGACGCCGGGCACACACTCCGGCCGACCGCGGGGGAGGCCGAGACCCCCGCCCCCGGGGCCCCTCCGCCGCCGGCGCGCTGGCCCGCGTACGCCTTCCTCTTCCTCCTCCTGCTCCTCGGCCGGATCGCCGTCATCGAAGTCTTCGGGCCGTCCGGGCCGTCCTGCCCCGGCATTGCGCAGGTCCACCCCTGGTTCTTCGCCATCATGCTGCCGCTCCTCTCCGCCTCTGTTCTCGCTCTGACTTCCTTCATGCTGCCGGGGTCGCTCAAGACGTGCGCCGCACTATCCACAGGCGCCGCCAAAATGCAGTTCTTCCGACTTTCCAGCCCCGTCCCAAAATCTTGTGAATGCATTCACAAGCGCACTATGGACTTTGGTCCCACGGAAAATCGCAGTTCAAAGGCGGTGGTGGTGGCCAAGTCCCGGCGGTCGGGGGACTTTCGGGCCTGAGCTCAGGACCATCGCGGCACCAAATGATCGATCAAAAGGCGTGGAATGGACACAAGCAATGAGGCGACTCGGAGAAGGTGCCGGTGATGACTGCCGCCCCTGTGGAGATCACGAAGAACGGCGAGGCCTGGGAGGGCTTCAAGGGCGGCCTGTGGCGCGACGCCATCGACGTCCGCGACTTCATCCAGCAGAACTACACGCCGTACGAAGGCGACGACTCCTTCCTCGCCGGCCCCACCGAGCGCACCATCGCCGTGTGGAAGGCGATCACCGACAAGTTCCCGGAGGAGCGCGAGAAGGGCGTCTACGACGTCGCGCACGACATCCCGTCGTCGATCACCGCACACGCCCCCGGCTACATCGACCGCGACAAGGACCTGATCGTCGGCCTCCAGACCGACGCCCCGCTCAAGCGCGCGATCATGCCGTACGGCGGCTGGCGGATGGTCGCCGGCGCCCTGGAGACCTATGGCTACCCGGTCGCCGAGGAGCTGGAGAAGGTCTTCACCGAATACCGCAAGACCCACAACGCCGGCGTCTTCGACGCCTACACCCCCGAGATCCGCGCCGCCCGCAAGGCCGGCGTCGTGACCGGCCTCCCGGACGCGTACGGCCGCGGCCGCATCATCGGCGACTACCGCCGCGTGGCCCTCTACGGAGTGGACCGCCTGATCGCCTTCAAGAAGGACGAGAAGGAGGAACTGAACTCCCTCCCCGCCGGCAACCGCTCGCTGGAGGAGACGATCCGTCTGCGCGAGGAACTCGCCGAGCAGATGCGCGCGCTGTCCGAGCTCAAGGCGATGGCCGCCTCCTACGGCTACGACATCTCCCGACCCGCCGCCACCGGCCGCGAAGCCATCCAGTGGATGTACTTCGCATACCTCGGCGCCGTGAAGGAGCAGAACGGCGCGGCCATGTCGCTGGGCCGCACCTCCACCTTTGTCGATATATATCTTCAGCGTGACATCGCCGCCGGCCTCCTCACCGAAGAACAGGCGCAGGAGCTCGTCGACGACTTCATCATCAAGCTGCGCATCGTCCGCTTCCTGCGGACCCCCGAATACGACGAGCTGTTCTCCGGCGACCCGACCTGGGTCACCGAGTCCATCGCCGGCATGGGAGAGGACGGCCGCCCACTCGTCAGCAAGACCTCCTTCCGCTACCTCCAGACCCTCTACAACCTCGGCCCGGCCCCCGAGCCGAACATGACGGTCTTCTGGTCCTCGCGGCTGCCGCAGGGGTTCAAGGAGTTCTGTGCCCGCGTCTCCATCGACACCTCCTCGGTGCAGTACGAATCCGACGAGCTGATGCGCCCGCGCTTCGGCGACGACACCGCCATCGCCTGCTGCGTCTCGGCCATGCCGGTGGGCAAGCAGATGCAGTTCTTCGGCGCCCGCGTCAACGTCGCCAAGACCCTCCTCTACGCGATCAACGGCGGCCGGGACGAGAAGTCCGGCGCCCAGGTCGGACCGCGGACCGGCCTGCCGGCCTCCGACGTCCTCGACTACGACGAGGTCATGGCCAAGTTCGACGAGCAGATGGAATGGCTCGCCGAGACCTACGTCCACGCCCTCAACGTCATCCACTACATGCACGACCGGTACGCCTACGAGCGGCTCGAAATGGCACTGCACGACCGCGACGTGCGCCGCACCATGGCCTGTGGCATCGCCGGCCTGTCCGTCGCCGCCGACTCGCTGTCCGCCATCAAGCACGCCAAGGTCACCGCGCTGCGCGACGAGAGCGGCCTTGCCACCGACTACGCCATCGAGGGCGAGTTCCCGGCGTACGGCAACAACGACGACCGCGTCGACGAGATCGCCGTCTGGCTCGTCGAGGAGTTCATGAGGAAGATCCGCAAGCACGAGACGTACCGGGGTGCCGAGCACACCCAGTCCGTGCTGACGATCACCTCGAACGTGGTCTACGGCAAGAAGACCGGCAACACCCCGGACGGACGCCGGGCCGGCGAACCCTTCTCCCCCGGCGCCAATCCGATGAACGGCCGCGACACCCACGGCTACGTCACCTCGGCCCTGTCCGTCGCCAAGCTCCCGTACGAGGACGCCGAAGACGGCATCTCGCTGACCAACACCGTCACCCCCGACGGCCTCGGCCGCACCCCCGAGGAGCGGATCAGGAACCTGGCCGGTGTGCTCGACGGCTACATGGCCGTCGACGGCTTCCACATGAACGTCAACGTCCTGAACCGCGACACCCTCATGGACGCCATGGAGCACCCGGAGAAGTACCCGCAGCTGACCATCCGCGTCAGCGGCTACGCGGTGAACTTCGTGCGGCTCACACGGGCTCAGCAGCTCGACGTGCTGAACCGCACCTTCCACGGTGCGCTGTAGCGCCGTCCGCAGACCGCGCGGCCCGGGGCCGGGCCCTCACCCCGAACCCGAGCCGCGCGTTCCCACCGGAACACCGGAACACCGGAACACCGGAACGCGACTGGAGCACCTGCCGTGACCGTCTACTTCGGTACGAGCCTCCCCGTCGGCCCCGAGAACGCCGCCGTCGTCGGCGCCACCCGCCCCCCGGCCGCCGCTGCGCAGCCCCCGGCCACCCCCGCGCAGACCCTGGCCGCCGCCGCGACGCAGCGGCCGAGCGAGGGCTCGGTGCATTCCTGGGACCTGTCCACCGGAGTAGACGGCCCCGGCACCCGGTTCGTGACCTTCCTCGCCGGCTGCCCGCTGACCTGCCTGTACTGCCACAACCCCGACACCATGCGGATGCGCAACGGTCGGCGCACCTCGGCCGACGCCGTCATCGCCGAAGCCCGCAAGTACACCCGGTTCATCTCCGCCTCGGGCGGCGGCGCCACCGTCTCAGGCGGTGAACCGCTGCTCCAGCCCGTCTTCGCAGGCGAGCTCCTGCACCGCATGAAGAACGACCTGGGCCTGCACACGGCCCTCGACACCTCGGCCTTCCTCGGATCCCGGGCCACCGACGCGCTGCTGCGCGACGTGGACCTTGTACTGCTCGACATCAAGTCCTGGGACCGGGACACCTACAAGAAGGTCACCGGCCGGCCGCTGGAGCCCACCCTGGACTTCGCGCGCCGCCTCGCGGATCTCGGCAAGGAAGTGCACCTGCGGTTCGTGCTCGTGCCCGGGCTCACCGACGCGCGCGAGAACGTCGAAGGGGTCGCCGCCTTCGCCGGCGGCCTCGGGAACATCTCGCGGGTCGACGTACTGCCCTTCCACAAGCTCGGCGAGAGCAAGTGGGAAGCCCTGGACATGCCCTTCACCCTGCACGACACGCCGTCGCCCACCGCCGCGCAGGTGGCCGAGGCCAAGGCCGTCTTCGAGGCGCACGGACTGAAAGCCGTATGACCCGTCCGGACCAACCATAAGCTCCAGATAACGGGCTGAATCGGCATAGACCACCTAGCGTGGTGCTGTGTCCGAGCCCACAGAAGTACTCGCCGCAGACCCACCCTCCGGGCCGCCCGAGACCCCGCCACAGGCCGGGCGGTCCGTCACCGCACGGGCCACCGCGGCCGGCGCCACAGTCTCCCTCCTGCTCATCGCCGCGATCGTGCTGGGCAGCCGCCTTCTGCGGGACTTCGACTCCGCCCTGCTCCCGTACGCCGTCGCCACGGTCTTCCTGGCCTTCGGCGTGGCCTACCGGTACACGGTCTGGGTGTCCGCACCCGGCGCGCGCCGCCTCTTCAAGAAGGGCTTCGGCAGCTTCTTCTCGGCCGCCAACTTCAAGAAGGCGCCCACCGCCCTGCCGAAGATGATCGCCACCTACCTCGGCTTCCAGAAGTTCCTCGGCGCCCGCTCACGCGCCCGCTGGGCCGCCCACCAGCTGATCTTCTGGGGATGCCTGCTGGCCGCCGCGATCACCTTCCCACTCACCTGGGGCTGGTTCACGTTCACCTCCGGCAGCGGCTCCGGACCCGGCTACGAGATGCGGATCTGGGGCTTCAAAGTCCTCGGCTTCAACTCGCTCGACATCCTGGGCTGGCTGATGTTCCACGGCCTGGACATCGCCGCCGTCCTCGTCATCCCCGGAGCCTCGTACTTCCTGTGGCGCCGCATGAAGGACCGCGGCGCCATCACCGGCCAGCGCTTCGCCTACGACCTGCTCCCGCTGATCTGCCTGATCGTGATCTCGGTGACCGGGCTGCTGCTCACCTTCTCGTCGATCTTCCTGCACGGCGGCGGCTACGAGTTCCTGGCGATCCTGCACATGGTCTCGGTGGTCTTCACCCTCATCTACATCCCGTTCGGGAAGTTCTTCCACATCGTCCAGCGGCCGGCGGCGGTCGGCATGCAGCTCTTCAAGTACACCGCCCGCCAGGACGAGGAGATCTTCGCCTGCAAGCGCTGCGGCGAACCCATCGACACCACCCCGTACGTGGAGAACCTGCGCGGCACGATGCAGGACCTCAGGCTCGACTTCAACGCCTTCGCCGAATACTGCCCCCGCTGCAAGCGGGCCCTGCGCGGCAACGCCTACCTGACCCACGTCAAGAAGGGCTTCAAGTGACCGCGACGGACCCCGCCACGCCGGCACCCCTGCCCCTCGACCCGTCCATCGCCCCGCCCGGCACCCGCAACTTCCGCGACGCCGGCGGCATCCCCGCCGACCGGTGGCATGCCGACCAGAACGGCGAGACCCTCGTCCCCACCCACTGCTGCTTCTGCGGCGTGCAGTGCGGCATGTACCTCCGTGTCGACAAAGGCGGCAAGGTCTTCGGCGTCGAACCCCGCAACCACGACATCAACCGCATGCGGCTGTGCCCCAAAGGCATCAACGCCTACCAGCAGGTCAATCACCCCGACCGGCTGACCGCGCCCCTGATGCGCCGCTCCCGCGACGAGGAGTTCAGGGAAGTCTCCTGGGACGAGGCCCTCGACTTCACCGTCTCCGAGATCCGGCGCATCCAGGCCGCCCACGGCAACGACGCCTTCGGACTGCTCGGCGGCGCCAGCCTCTACTCCGAGAAGACCTACCTCGTCGGCAAGTTCGGCCGGGTCGCCCTCAAGACCCGCCACGTCGACTACAACGGCCGCCTCTGCATGGTCAGCGCGGCAGGCGCCAACAAGCTCGCCTTCGGCATCGACCGCGCCGCCAACCCCTTCTCCGACATCCTCCTCACCGACTGCCTGCTGATCGCCGGGTCGAACGTGGGGGAGTGCTTCCCGGTGATGACCCAGTACCTCTGGGGCGCCCGCGACCGGGGCGCGTCACTGATCGTCATCGACCCGCGCGAGACGGCCATCGCCCGCACCGCCGACGTCCACGTCCCCATCAAACCCGGCACCGACTCCGCCTTCTTCAACGCCGTGCTCCATGTGATCGTCGCCGAGGGCCTCGCCGACGAGGCGTACCTCGCCGCCCACACCACCGGCTGGGACGAGGTCAGGAAGACCGTCCAGGAATACCCGCCCGCCCGGTCCGCCGAGATCTGCGGAATCCCCGCATCCCAGATCGTCCAGGTCGCCCGCATGTTCGCCGGCGCGGACAAGGCGATGGCCTTCCACGCCCGCGGCATCGAACACCACTCACAGGGCGTCGAGAACTGCCTGTCCGTCATCAACATGTGCGTGGCCACCGGCAACCTCGGCAAACCGGGAGCCGGCTACGGCACCATCACCGGCCAGGGCAACGGCCAGGGCGGCCGCGAACACGGCCAGAAGGCGGACCTCCTGCCCGGCGGCCGTTCCATCATGAACGAGGAGCACCGCCGCCAGATCTGCCGGATCTGGGGCATCGACGAGGCCGACCTCCCGCCCGCCGGCACCTCGATGATGGAAATGGTCTGGCAGATACAGCGGCAGGAGATCCGCGGCCTGATCGGCATCTGCAACAACCCGTTCGTCTCACTCCCCAACTACGGGGCGGTCAAGCACGGCTACGACACCCTCGACTTCCACGCGCAGTTCGACTTCTTCCTCTCCGAGACCGCCGCCAACGCACACGTGGTCTTCCCGGTCACCGTCTGGGCCGAGGACGAGGGCGTCATGGCCAACACCGAAGCCCGGGTGGTCAAGCACAACAAGGCACAGGAGCCACCCGCCGGGGTGCGGACCGACACCTGGGTCATGTGCGAACTGGCCAGACGCCTCGGCGTCGGCGACAAGTTCGACTTCCCCGGCTCCCGGGAGGTGTTCGAGGAACTCCGCATCGCCTCCGCCGGCACCGTCAACGACTACTACGGCATCACCTACGAGCGGCTCGAAGCGACCGGGGGCATCGCCTGGCCCTGCCCGTCCACCGAGCACCCCGGCACGCCCCGGCTGTTCGAGGGCGGCAAGACCTACCACCCCGACGGCAAGATCCACATGCAGGTCGTCGAATGGCACCCGCCCATGGACGCCTACACCGAGGAGTTCCCGCTCTCCCTCACCACCGGCCGCACCGTCGCGCACTTCCTGTCCGGCAACCAGACCCGCCGGCTGGGCGCCCTCGTCGAACAGACCCCGCGCCCGTGGGTGGAGGTGCACCCCTCCCACGGATTCCGCGCCGGCGACCCCGTCCGGGTGGTCACCCGACGCGGCAGCGAGGTCTTCCCGGCCCTGGTCACGGAGGCCATCCGCCCCGACACCGTCTTCATCCCCTACCACTGGCCCGTCCCGGCGGCCGCGAACGCCTTGACCATCGACGCCCTCGACCCCCGCTCGAAGATCCCCGAGTACAAGGTCTGCGCCGCCCGGATCGAGGCGGCCGAACGGGTCGACGAGGTCCCCGCACCGCCCACGGCCCCCGGCCGCGAGGCCTACCCGGAGACCCAGGTCTCCCGCACCGACCCCCTGCCCCCCACGTCCTCGCAGGGCCGTGGCACGGCGGAGAGGAGCTGACGCCGCCATGATGGGCCGCACGATCTTCATCGACCCCGGCCGCTGCATCGGCTGTCAGGCCTGCGTATCCGCCTGCCGCGAATGCGACTCGCACCGCGGCAAATCGATGATCCACCTGGACTACATCGACCCCGGCCAGTCCGTCGCCTCTCTCCCCACCGTCTGCATGCACTGCGAGGACCCCGTGGCGCCCTGCGCCGAGGTCTGCCCCGCCGACGCCATCCTGGTGACCGCGGACGGCGTGGTCCAGCAGGCCGACACCACCCGCTGCATCGGCTGCGCCAACTGCGTCAACGCCTGCCCCTTCGGCGTCCCGAAGATCGACCTCCAGGCGAAGCTCCAGATGAAGTGCAACCTCTGCTACGACCGCACCGCCTACGGCCTGGCCCCCATGTGCGCCACGGTCTGCCCGACCGGGGCCCTCTTCTACGGAACGCTCGAAGAGCTCCAGGCCGAGCGCCCCGGCGTCCAGGTCGCCGACTCCTTCGCCTTCGGCGACGTGGTCGTCTCCACCGGCGTGGCGATGGTCGTCCCCGCAGACAAGGTCCAGTGGCCCGTTCCCGGCGGCCTGCCCGTCGTGGAGGTGAACGGGGTGGATGTCCGATGAGCGTGACCCAGCAGCCCGCACCCGGCTCCGGACCGGGCCCGGGCGCCGGCGGCGACGCCGCCGCCGAGCAGCTGCGCGACCGGATCAGCGCCGACTCCCTCACCACCCGGCGCGACTACCTGCGGATCGTCGCCACGGTCTCCGGCGGCCTGGCCATCGGAGGGGTCGGAGTCGCCTCCGGCATCCTCCACCGGCACGGGGACAGCGAGACGATGCCCGAGGCCAAGAAGGTCACCGACCAGCTCGCACCGGGCGAGTCCGTGGCCTTCAGGTTCCCCGGCGACGAGGACCGGGCCCTCGCCGTCCGGCTCGGCGACGGCAGCCTCGTCGCCTACTCCGCCGTCTGCACCCACCTGGCCTGCGCCGTGCTCTGGCGTGAGGACCGCGGCCCCGAAGGGGAGCTGTACTGCCCCTGCCACGAAGGCGTCTTCGACGCCCGCACCGGTGAGGTGACCGCGGGCCCGCCACCCCGCCCACTCCCGAGGATCTTCCTGACCGAGCAGGCCGACGGCAGCGTCTGGGCCATCGCCACCGCCCGCTCCGGGGAGCCCGCCAAGGAAGCCCTGTGCCGCCAGTTCGGCGACTCCCGGCCCGAGACGGCCCAGCGTCTGGGCTGCCCCGGCGCGGCCCGCGCCACCGAAAGCAGGCGGACATGAGCGACGCCCAGCTCCCTCCCCGCCCCGAATACCACCCGGGGAGCGCCCAGCCCCGGCTGAACCGGCCGGTCCACGAGCGGTACCCGCAGATCCGCTCCACCAGCGGCTACGGCGACCCGCGCATCCGGCACACCGGCCCCGGCCCGGGCGCCGGCACCGAACAGGAGCCGGAGCGCTCCTCCAAGCTCAACGCCCGCCTCGCCCTGGCCCTCACGGTCGTGATCGGACAGCTCTGGGCCCTGACCGTCACCGTCAACGAGTGGATGAAGGGAAACACCGCCACGGCCTGGTGGGGAGCGGGATTCCTGGTCCTGTCCTTCCTCGTCGTGATCGCCCTGTGGCTCCTCGACCCGAAGGACCGATGACCATGTCGATACCCACGCCCACCCCGTCCGCGGTGCGCTCGCACCGTGCGGAGACCTACAAGCCCGGCGCCGTCATCGGCGACTGGCGTCCCGAGGACGAGGTTTTCTGGCAGGCCACCGGCCGCCGGGTCGCCCAGCGCAACCTCTGGGTCTCCATCCCGGCGCTGATGCTCGGGTTCGTGGTCTGGCAGGTCTGGTCGGTCACCGTGGTCAAGCTGAACGACGTCGGCTTCGGCTTCTCCAAGTCGCAGCTGTTCTGGCTGACCGCCATCCCCGGCCTTACCGGCGGCACCTTCCGGATCCTCTACACCTTCATCGGCCCGATCTTCGGCGAGCGGAAGTTCACCGCCTTCAGCACCTTGATCCTGATCGGCCCCATGCTGTGGCTGGGCTTCGCGCTCCAGGACACCGGCACCCCGTACTGGGAGCTGGCCCTCATCGCGGCCGTCTGCGGCATCGGCGGCGCGAACTTCGCCTCGTCCATGGCCAACATCGGCTTCTTCTTCCCCAAGCGGGAGAAGGGCAGCGCCAACGGCCTCAACGGCGGCCTCGGCAACCTCGGCGTGAGCGTCGTCCAGCTGGTCGCGCCGCTGGTGGTCACCGCCGCCGTGCTCGGCGCCCCGGCGGGCGGCCCGCAGCACGACGCGAAGGAGAACACGGACATCTGGCTCCAGAACGGCGCCTTCCTCTGGGTGCCGCTGCTGGTGATCATGGCGTTGCTCGCCTGGTTCCTGATGAACGACCTCAAGGTGGCAGCGGCCCCCTTCAGCCAGCAGAAGGTCATCTTCAAGCGCAAGCACAACTGGCTGATGACCTGGCTCTACGTCGGCACCTTCGGATCCTTCATCGGATTCGCCGCCGGCCTGCCCCTGCTGATCAAGAACAACTTCGAGACGCAGGGCTACCAGGCCACCACCTACGCCTGGATCGGCCCCTTCATCGGCGCGCTCATGCGCTGGGCCGGCGGCTGGCTCTCCGACAAGATCGGCGGCGCCAGAGTGACCATGCTGTCCTTCGTCGGCATGGCGGCAGCCCTGGTGTTCGTGATCTTCGCGCTGCCGTCCGGCGGCGACCAGGGAAGCTTCTGGGCGTTCTTCATCGGCTTCCTGGCGGCCTTCGCCTTCTCCGGACTGGGCAACGGCTCGACCTTCCGGCAGATCCCGGTGATCTTCCGGGATCAGCACATGCGCCAGGCGGAGGGCCAGGGCCCCCAGGCGCAGGCGGCCGCGCTGAAGCAGTCGGAGATGGAGGCGGGCGCCGTCACCGGCTTCTCCTCCGCCATCGCCGCCTACGGCTTCTTCTTCATCCCCGCGATGTTCGCCGCCATGGCCGTCACCCACGCGCTGTGGCTGTTCATCGGCTTCTACGCGTCCTGCCTCGCGGTCTGCTGGTGGTTCTACGCCCGCAAGGGCGCGGAAGCCCCCAGCTGACCCGGGCAGCGGCAGCGGCAGCGGCAGCGCCACCGGCACCGGCAGGGACCGGGGCCGGGGGCGCGGGCGGCCGTACCCTTGGGGCATGAGCACCGCCCCCGCCTCCGACCCGCAGTCCCCGAAGCCCGAAGCCGGGGCGAAGCCCGAGACGAAGCCGAAGCCCAGGCCGAAGCTCGTCTTCGACGATCCGCTCGACCAGCAGTCCTCGGACGACACCGACCGGGGCTGGGGCGAGCGGCCGCCCGCCGGAGGGGGCGCGGCCGACCTGGCCCGCTTCCTCGACGAGAAGCCCCCGCACCACATCTGACCCTCCGCGGCCGTCAGAAGGCGTCGCGCGCCCCTGGCGTCCCCTGTGCCCGGATGCCCTCGCCGTTCCCGCTCCGCTGCGCGACCAGGACGTCGCGGATGTCCTTGAGCACCTCCAGCTCGGTGATCTCCATGCTCTCCTGCACGCCCTCCTTGGCCTTGCGGCGCGCCTCCACCCTGGCGAGGTACTTCGCCATGGGCAGGACCATCAGGAAGTACACGACCGCTGCGGTGATCAGGAAGCTGAGCGCGGCGTTCAGTACGGAGCCCCACATGATGTTGACGCCGGTCGGTTCGCCCTTCGCGTCGACCCCACAAGGTGCCTTCAGGCACGAGGTGTAGACATCCAGGTTCTTGGTGCCGATGGCGCCCACGAGAGGGCTGATGATGCCCTTGACGATCGAGTTCACGATGTTCGTGAACGCCGCGCCGATGACCACGGCCACGGCCAGGTCGACCACGTTCCCGCGCATCAGGAAGGCCTTGAAGCCCGCCAGTACGCTCTCCTTCTTCTTCTCGCTCACCACTGAGCCTTTCTTTGTGCCTGCTGTAGACGGAGCCAACGGTTCCGAAAGCTACGGCAGGCACAGCACGGCGTGTCCAGTCAGTGCCCACTCCAGGGCGACTTGACTGCTCCTCAGTGCGAATCAGCACACCGTCACCGCCAGCCGCGCCACGGCACCCGCCCCCACCAGGGCACGCGCCGTGTCCCGGGGTACGGACAGCACCACCAGCGCCCCACCGTCCCCGATACCCGCCTCCACAGCGGGCACTTCAGCCACCCGGGCACCCGTCGCCACCACCCGGGGCGGCCCGGTGCGCTCCGCCGCGACCACGTCGACCCGGTCACCGGGACGCAACAGCCGCACCGTCCCGGCATCCGCGATGCGCACGGGTGCCGACACCATCCGTACCGCCGCGGGTGCCGGCTTCACCACGGGCGGCGGGGACGGGGGCGCACCCCGGGGGGCCTGGGCCTCCGCTCCACCGACCGCCAGGGCGGCCGCCACCACGGCCAGCCCGGCCGAGGCGACCCGCCGCTTGCGGCGCACCGCGCGCCGCAGCCGGCCTCCGGCACGACCCACTCGGAGCGGGGGAAAGGGAGGCACGGGGCGTGCGGGGGGACACGTGGAAGAGCAGACGGGGCGGGAGCCCGCGGCAGCGGGGGAAGCGAAGGACGGGTTGGAAACGGGAGACGGGGGAGAGGTCCTGGACATGATGGGCACCGCCAAGCTGGTCGTGATCCGGGGTCCGGGCCCAATGCCCGGACCTCCCTCACGATCCGCCGCCCCGCCAGGGCCCGCTCCGACCTGTGGACAATCCCCAGCCTGTGGACAACGCCGTCACCCTCAGGCGTCAGCGCCCCGCCGGCACCTGGCAGGCCTCCGAGAAGCCCTGGCTGGTCAGACCGAAGGCGCTGTTGACCCGCGAGCGCCAGTTCTCCAGCGCGACCATGGCGGTGAGCTCGACGAACGCCGCCTCACCGAGCCGGGCGATCAGCTCGGAGGCCAGCTCGTCCGTGACCGACGGCTCGGTCTCGGTCATCGCCTCGGCGTACTCCATGACCAGCAGCTCCAGCTCGGTGAACACCTCGCGCGACTCCCGCCACCGCGGCACCCGCTCGATCTTCTCCGGCGACAGCCCCTTCTCACGGCCCTCCCAGTGGCCGAAGTCCATGCACCACGAGCAGTTGATGCGCGCGGCCGAAGCCATCACCGCCAGGTGCTTGAGGCCGGCGTCGAGCTTGTTCCACTTCGCCGCCTGCTGCTCCAGGCGCACGTAGGAGAACAACACGCGCGAGTTGTGCCCGTACGCCTGGCCCGGGTCCAGCACCTTGCCGTAGGTGCGGCGCGAGTACCAGGCGCCGATGCGCATGAGAAGGGTGCGGGGCGGGGTGAGCGAGATGCGCGGCATGACTGGCCTCTTCCGGCTCGGGGGTCCTGGTGACCCCTTCGCCCTGGAGACAGGCCAGCCCCGCGGAATGTGACACCGCCCCGGAATTTTTTCCGCTGGGCGCTGCCCGCGCGCCCGGCAGGCGGCCGAAACGGGGGACCCGGGACCGCCCCGCCGGCCCGTCGCGGGTCGGCGGGAGGGGCCGGCGGGGCGGTCAGGGGCCGGCGAGGGGCCGGGCAAGCCCGGTAGGCGGCACGGATGGGCCACGCAGGGGCTCCACCGGCCCTCAGCCGCCGCTACGGCAGTTCGATGCCCAGGTCCCAGCCGTCGTGGACGTGGGTGCACAGGCAGTCGCGGGCTTCGGTCGGAGGCAGCGCCGCCACCGCGTCGAAGAGGACCTCGCGCAGCCGGCTGACGTTCTCGCCGAACACCTTGAGGACCTCCGTGTGGGAAACGCCCTCACCCGTCTCGGCGCCCGCGTCCAGGTCCGTGACCAGGGCCATCGAGGTGTAGCAGAGCCCCAGCTCGCGAGCGAGCACCGCCTCCGGGTGCCCGGTCATGCCGACCACCGACCAGCCGGCCGCCGCGTGCCACCGCGACTCCGCCCGCGTCGAGAACCGCGGCCCCTCGATGACGACCATGGTGCCGCCGTCCACCGGCTCCCACTCCCGCCCCCGCGCCGCCGCGAGCGCGACCGACCGGCCCACCGGGCAGTACGGGTCGGCGAAGGTGGTGTGCACGACGTTCGGGACGGTCCCGTCAGGCAGCGGCTCACCGTCGAAGAAGGTCTGCACGCGGGTCTTCGTGCGGTCGACCAGCTGGTCCGGCACCAGCAGCGTGCCGGGGCCGTACTCCGCCCGCAGGCCGCCGACCGCGCAGGGGCCCAGCACCTGGCGGACGCCGACCGAGCGCAGCGCCCACAGGTTGGCCCGGTAGTTGATCTTGTGTGGCGGCACGGTGTGGCTGCGCCCGTGCCGCGGCAGGAACGCGACCTGGCGTCCGGCCAGCTCACCCACGTACAGGGAGTCGCTCGGGGGCCCGTACGGCGTCTCCACCTGGATCTCGGAGACGTCCTCGAGGAAGGAGTAGAAGCCCGACCCGCCGATTACACCGATCTCTGCGTTCACCATGGCCTCACCCTAACGGGGGACGCACAAGGCCCCGCCGCCCAAGTAGGGCGGCGGGGCCTTGCGGAAAGCAGAAGACGTACTACGGGATCAGGCGGCCGAGGTGGAGCTGCTGCCCGTGCTCGAGGTCGCCGAGGAGGTCGAAGCGGCAGGGGCTGCGGCAGCGGTCGACGTCGTCGTGGACGACGAGGACGACTTCGAGGCAGGCGTGCTGCTCGACGAGGCACCACGGCTGTCGTTCCGGTAGAAACCGGAGCCCTTGAAGACGATGCCGACCGCGGAGAACACCTTCTTCAGGCGTCCGTCGCAGCTCGGGCACACGGTCAGTGCCTCATCGGTGAACTTCTGCACGGCCTCAAGGCCCTCACCGCACTCGGTGCACTGGTACTGGTAGGTCGGCACGAATTTCCTCCTGGCACTCTCACTCAATGAGTGCTAACGACGCTCCATGGTGACGTATTCCGGCGGATCAGTCCACCGTCACAGGCGTCCGGTGACCGATCCCACGCTCGTTCGCCCCGTTGGGGGCGGCCGGCGCGGCGGGCGCGGACGAGTTCACGATCCGGCTCGGGGCCTTGGGAGCCAGCTTCGCACGCAGCGCCACCAGCGTGACGAGGGCGAGGGCCGTGGCCACCAGCGGCACCAGGAAGCCGTACGAGGACCCGTGCGCGTCCGTCAGGCGGCCGGCCAGGGTCACGGCGGCGGCCTGCCCGAAGGCGACCGCTCCGGTCAGCCAGGTGAACGCCTCGGTCCGCGAGGCGGCCGGGACCAGCTGCTCGATCATCGTGTAGCCGGTGATCAGCGCGGGGGCGATGCACAGGCCGACGACCAGGCCGAGCGCGCCCAGCAGGATCATCGAGTGCGCGGCCCACAGCACCGAGGCGGCGGCGGTCAGGCCGACGTAGCCCAGGATCAGGCGGCGGCGCGGGCCGATCTTCCAGGCGACGGCGCCCATCGTGATGCCGGCGACCATGTTGCCGGCCGCGAAGATGCCGTACAGCAGGCCGTTGGCGCCCGGGTTGCCGATCTCGTTGGAGAAGGCGGCGAGCGAGACCTGCATGCCGCCGAAGACGGCGCCGATGCCGATGAAGGCGACGATCAGGACGCGCAGGCCCGGGAAGGACAGGGCGGACTGGTGCTTGCCGCCCGCCGCCGAGAGCGGGGTGACCTTCGGCTCGGTGGCGCGCTGCGCGGCGAAGAACAGGCCGCCGAGCAGGGTCAGGGCCGCCTCGGTCGCCAGACCGGCGGCCGGGTGGACGCCGGTGCACAGCGCGGTGGCGAGCACCGGGCCGACGACGAAGGTGAACTCGTCGGTGACGGACTCGAACGCGGCGGCCGTCGGCAGCAGCGGGGAGCCCTCCAGCTTGGCCGCCCAGCGGGACCGGACCATCGGGCCGACCTGCGGGACGGAGGCGCCGGCCGGGACGGCGGCCAGCGCGAGCGCCCACAGCGGGGCGCCGAGGAGTGCCAGCGCGGTCAGGGCGGAGACCGCGGCGGCGTGGGCGAGGACGACCGGCACGAGGACGGCGCTCTGGCCGCGGCGGTCGGTGAACTTGCCCATGACCGGCGCGAAGAGGGCCATGGAGACGCCGGTGACGGCGGCGACGATGCCCGCGTCGCCGTAGGAGCCGGTGGCGTGCTGGACGAGCAGCAGGATGCTGATGGTCAGCATGCCGAACGGCAGACGGGCGGCGAAGCCGGGGAGGACGAAGGAGAGGGCGCCGGGCGTGCGCAGCAGCTGCCCGTAGCCGGGTCGGGCGGACGTGTCGGTCGTGACCGCGGATGTCACGGCCTGGCCTTTCCGCTGCCTGGTAGAGCGTCCCCGTCTGCGGACGGTGCGCCGCCTTGTGAGCGACCGCACCCGTACATGTGGGAGCCCCGAGAGCTGTCCTCTTGCGCAGAACCGAGTGATACCTGGGCGCCCACTGCGGGAGGGAGCCACGGCCGCTTTGCGGTCGCGCCAGCTCTGCGTCAGGCAGAGTTGGTTCGATCTGGTGTGCCTTCATCGTACAGGGGAATCCACTACCACGCCCTGTGATTACGGTGACAAGACATGTCTTCACCTGCGATTAACTGGAACTTTGCATTCCGCGCCCGATGAAATGGGTGCAAGCACGGTCACAAGCCAGCGAAAATGGCCGAATTAGAGTGCCACTCTAACTAAAAATGATCATTCGAGCGGCGCTCCGGGCACCCTCCGCCACCTAGAGTGACGTTCCGCCACCGGTACCCAGCCACCCCGCCAGCTTGCCGCCGCGCGCCACCGCCCGCAGCCGCGCCTCCGCCGCGTCCCGCACCGGATCCGTGGCGACGACCAGCAGCTCGTCCCCGTGCCGCAGCACGGTCGACGGCGCCGGCACGAAGCTCTTCGCGTCCCGGACCACCAGCGTCACCGACGCTCCCGCCGGCAGCCGCAGCTCGCCGACCTCCACGCCGTGCATCCGCGAGGCGGGCGGGATCGCGAAGGACAGCAGGTGTCCGCGCAGCTTCTCCAGCGGCGCCGACTCGATCCCGAGGTCGGCGGCCGCCTCGTCGGTGTCGCGCAGGTTCAGCTTGCGCGCCAGCCACGGCAGGGTCGGCCCCTGCACCAGCGTGTAGACGACCACGAGCACGAAGACGATGTTGAAGACCCGGTCGCTGCCCTCGATCCCGGTCACCAGCGGGATCGTCGCCAGGATGATGGGCACGGCGCCGCGCAGGCCGGCCCACGACATCAGGGCTTGCTCCTGCCAGGGAATGCGGAAGGGCAGCAGGCTGACGAAGACCTCCAGCGGCCGCGCCACCATGGTCAGCACCAGTCCGATGATCACCGCGGGCCAGAAGTCGTTCACCAGCTCGTGCGGGGTGACCAGCAGGCCCAGCAGCACGAACATGCCGATCTGGGCGATCCAGCCGAGCCCGTCCGCGAACCCGCGCGTGGCCGGCCAGTGCGGCAGCTTCGCGTTCCCCAGCACCATCGCCGCCAGGTACACCGCGAGGAATCCGGAGCCGTGCGCCATCGCGCCGGCCGCGTACGCGGTCACGGCGATCGCCATCACCGCGATCGGGTACAGGCCGGAGGCGGGCAGTGCCACGTGCCGCAGCCCGTACGCCCCCAGGAAGCCCACCGCCAGGCCGATCGCGGCGCCGATCGCCAGCTCGAGCGCGATCTTGCCGAGCAGCACGTACCACTCGTCCACCGGTCCGACCGCCGCGAAGGCGACCACCAGGATCACGACGGGGGCGTCGTTGAAGCCGGACTCGGCCTCCAGCACACCCGTGACCCGCGACGGCAGCGGAACCTTGCGCAGTACGGAGAAGACGGCCGCCGCGTCGGTCGAGGAGACGACCGCGCCGATCAGCAGCGCCTGGCGCCACTCCAGCCCCACCAGGTAGTGCGCGCCCGCCGCCGTGACCCCCACGCTGACCGCGACGCCGACCAGCGACAGGACCACCGCCGCCGGCAGCGCGGGCTTGATCTCTTTCCACTTGGTGCCCAGACCGCCCTCGGCGAGGATGACGACCAGCGCCGCGTAACCGATGACCTGTGTCAGTTCGGCGTTGTCGAATACGACGTTGCCTATGCCGTCCTGGCCTATCGCGACGCCTATGCCGAGGTAGATGAGCAGGCTGGGGAGGCCGCTGCGTGAAGAGATGCGCACCGCCGCCACGGCGACGAGCAGCACGAGCGAACAGACCAGCAGGAGCTCATTGAGCGTGTGGACAGTCAGCGGGCGGCCCTTTCCTCAGAGCGCGCCTGGTGGATCGTTCCTCCGGCGGCGCATTCGGCAAGTACTTCGTTACCTTACCTAATCTTTGACGGACTCTTTACGCGATAACCACATTGTGAAACGCCGGTTCCCGCCTGTCCTACGGACCTCGACCCCTGGCGGATCAACGAAGGCGGTCCTGCGCCTATGGTTGCTCCCAGCAATCCCAGGACCACCCTGCCCCTCTAAGGACAGCGATGCCCGCCAATGAATCCGGACCTTCCGTCAAGAAGAAGGGACGACGCGCACGCCTGCTCGTGCTCGTCATGGTCCTGGCGCTCTTGGCGGGCCTCGGCTACGGCGCGTACTGGAGCGTGGACACCGTGCGCGCCTCCTTCCCGCAGACGACCGGCTCCCTCAAGGTCCCAGGCCTGACCGGGACGGTCGATGTGAAGCGCGACGAGCACGGCATTCCGCAGCTCTACGCCGACAACGACGAGGACCTCTTCCGCGCCCAGGGCTTCGTGCACGCCCAGGACCGGTTCTGGGAGATGGACGTCCGCCGCCACATGACCTCCGGCCGGCTGTCGGAGATGTTCGGCTCCGGCCAGGTCGAGACTGACGCCTTCCTGCGCACCCTCGGCTGGCGCCAGGTGGCGCAGGAGGAGTACGACAAGAAGCTCTCGCCGGAGACGAAGAAGTACCTCCAGGCCTACGCCGACGGGGTCAACGCGTACCTGAAGGGGAAGTCCGGCAAGGGCCTCTCCGTCGAGCACGCCGCCCTCAAGCTGACCGACGACTACAAGCCGGAGCAGTGGACGCCGGTGGACTCGGTGGCCTGGCTCAAGGCGATGGCCTGGGACCTGCGCGGCAACATGCAGGACGAGATCGACCGCTCGCTGATGACGAACAAGCTCTCGCAGGCGCAGATCGACGAGCTCTACCCGCCGTACCCGTTCGACCGGAACAAGCCGATCGTCGAGGGCGGCACCGTCGCCGGCGGCAAGTACGCGCCCCAGGGCACCCCCGGCGCCGGCTCGACCGGCACCGGCAGGGGCACGGGCACCGGTACGGGCAACGGCACCGCCCAGGGCGCGGGCACCGGTACCGGCGCGGGCACCACCCCCGGCGCCGGCTCGCAGGCCACTCCCAACGGGGGCACCGCCACCGGCCTCGCCGACAACGCCACCGCCCAGGGAGCGACCGTCGGCCTGCGCACGCAGCTCGGCTCCCTCGCCAAGACCCTGGACGAGATCCCGGCCATCCTCGGCCCCAACGGCAGCGGCATCGGATCGAACTCCTGGGTCGTCTCCGGCCAGTACACGACCACCGGCAAGCCGCTCCTCGCGAACGACCCGCACCTCTCGCCGCAGCTGCCCTCGGTCTGGTACCAGATGGGCCTGCACTGCCGAGCCGTCTCGCCCCAGTGCCAGTACGACGTGGCCGGCTACACCTTCTCCGGCATGCCCGGCGTGGTCATCGGCCACAACGCCGACATCGCCTGGGGCATGACCAACCTCGGCGCCGACGTGACCGACCTCTACCTGGAGCAGGTCCGTCCCGAGGGCTACGTCTACGACAACAAGGTCGTCCCCTTCACCACCCGTGAAGAGGAGATCAAGGTGGCGGGCGGCAAGAGCAAGAAGATCACCGTCCGCACCACCAACAACGGGCCGCTGATCTCCGACCGCAGCGACGAGCTGGAGACCGTCGGCTCCCGCGCCCCCGTTCCCAGCTCGGCCCCCGACCGCGGCAACGGCTACGCCGTCGCCCTGCGCTGGACCGCCCTGGACCCGGGCAAGTCGATGGACGCGGTCTTCAAGCTCGACCGGGCCAAGGACTTCAGCAGCTTCCGCGCCGCGGCGGCCGACTTCGAGGTCCCCTCGCAGAACCTGATCTACGCCGACAACAAGGGCGCGAACGGCAACATCGGCTACCAGGCCCCGGGCCGCATCCCGATCCGCAACCAGGGCGACGGACGCCTGCCGGCGCCCGGCTGGGACCCGAAGTACGCCTGGAAGGGCGGCCGCGACGGCAACGCCGGCTACATCCCGCAGAACGAGATGCCCTGGGAGCTCAACCCGGCGCGCGGCTACATCGTCACCGCGAACCAGGCCGTCACCGAGTCCGGCACCGGTGCCGGCAAGTACCCGTACGTCCTGACCACGGACTGGGGCTACGGCGCCCGGAGCCAGCGGATCAACGACCTCATCGAGGCGAAGACCAAGGACAACGGCAAGATCTCCACCGACGACATGCGCACCATGCAGATGGACAACAGCAGCGAGATCGCCGCGCTGCTGACCCCGATGCTGGCCAAGATCCAGGTCTCGGACCCGGACGTGCGCTCGGCGCAGAAGCTGCTCGAAGGCTGGAACTACACGCAGGAGCCCGACTCCGCGGCGGCCGCGTACTTCAACGCGGTCTGGCGCAACATCCTCAAGCTGGCCTTCGGCGACAAGATGCCGCAGGAGCTGCGGGTCGAGGGCAGCTGCATGAACGTCAGCGAGGAGAGCACCGGCCCGAACGACGACCTCACCAAGACGGTCCGCGAGTGCGGTACGCGCGGCCCCGACTCGGCGCAGCCGGACGGCGGCGACCGCTGGTTCGAGGTGGTCCGCCGGCTGGTCAAGGACGAGAAGTCGCCGTGGTGGACCGCCACCCCGAAGACCGTCCACGACAAGCCGATCAAGACCCGTGACGAGCTCTTCGCCCGGGCCATGGAGGACGCGCGCTGGGAGCTGACGGCCAAGCTCGGCAAGGACCAGTCGACGTGGAGCTGGGGCCGGCTGCACCAGCTGACCCTGAAGAACCAGACGATCGGCAAGGAGGGCCCGGGCTTCATGCAGTGGCTCCTCAACCGCGGCCCGTGGAACGTGGGCGGCGGCGAGGCCACCGTCAACGCGACCGGCTGGAACGCCTCCAGCGGCTACGAGGTCACCTGGGTGCCGTCGATGCGGATGGTCGTCAACCTCGGCGACCTGGACAAGTCCCGGTGGATCAACCTGACCGGCGCCTCGGGTCACGCGTACGCGGGCACGTACACGGACCAGACGGAGATGTGGGCCAAGGGCGAACTGCTGGAGTGGCCCTTCGGAAAGGGCGCCGTCGACAAGTCGACAGTGGACACCCTGACGCTCAAGCCGTGAGAGCGGCGCCGGACGGCCGCCCGGTCACGCGGTAAAGCGGACCACCCCCGACGGGGTGGCCACCGCCTGGACGGGGTGGTCGTGCGGTTCCTCCGGGACCCGCGCGACCACCTCTTCGTCGTACAGGAGCACCACCAGCGCGGGATGCGCGCCGGCCCGCTCCAGCCGTGCGAGCACCCGGTCGTACGAGCCCCCGCCGCGGCCCAGCCGCATCCCGCGCCCGTCCACCGCGAGCCCGGGCAGCAGCACGGCGTCGGCGCCGGTCACGGCGTCCGGGCCGAGCGGGGTGCCGGAGGGCTCCAGCAGCCGCATTTTCCCCGGGTGCGCGGCTTCGGCGAGGCTGTCCGGGCCCTCGTACGCGGCCCAGTCCAGGTCGTTGTCCGGGAGCAGCAGGGGCAGCAGCACCCGCTTGCCGGCCGCCTTCAGCGCGTCGAGCAGTTCGCGGGTGCCCGGTTCGGCGCCGACCGAGACGTAGGCGGCGACGGTGTGCGCGCCGTCGAGCTCGGGCAGGGTGAGGGCGGAGCGGGAGAGCGCGCGGGCCGCGGCGTCGCGGGCCCCGGGGGACAGGGCCCGGCGGGCGGCGAGGAGTTCCCGGCGCAGGGAGGCCTTTTCGGGTGCGAAGGGGTGGTTTTCGGGCGGATTTTCTACCACAGTCTCGTCACAATTCCTTTCGCATATGGATCAAGTCGGGCATATTCACCGGAACCCCGTTGGGTCTCGTGTACGACCCACTATCGTTCTGCCCATGACTCAGTCGCACCCAGTGATCAAGAAGGCCGTCATCCCGGCTGCGGGGCTCGGCACTCGGTTCCTCCCGGCGACCAAGGCGACCCCCAAGGAAATGCTCCCGGTCGTGGACAAGCCGGCCATCCAGTACGTCGTCGAGGAGGCCGTCTCCGCCGGCCTGGACGACGTACTGATGATCACCGGCCGTAACAAGCGGGCGCTGGAGGACCACTTCGACCGGAACTACGAGCTCGAATCGGCTCTGATCGCCAAGGGTGACGACGACCGGCTGAAGAAGGTCCAGGAATCGAGCGACCTGGCAACCATGCACTACGTCCGCCAGGGCGACCCGCGCGGCCTCGGCCACGCCGTCCTGTGCGCCGAGCCGCACGTGGGCGACGAGCCCTTCGCCGTCCTCCTCGGCGACGACCTGATCGACCCGCGCGACCCGCTGCTGCGGCAGATGGTCGACGTCCACGCGCGCACCGGCGGCACGGTCATCGCACTGATGGAGGTCGACCCGTCCAGCGTCCACCTCTACGGCTGCGCCGCCGTCGAGCCGACCGGCGAGGACGACGTCGTCCGGATCACCGGACTCGTCGAGAAGCCGGAGCCGGCCGAGGCGCCCAGCAACTACGCGGTCATCGGACGCTATGTCCTCCACCCGGCGATCTTCGGCATACTGCGGGAGACCGAGCCGGGCCGCGGTGGGGAGATCCAGCTCACCGATGCCCTGCAGAAGCTGGCCGCCGACGAGAGCGTGGGCGGCCCGGTGCACGGCGTGGTCTTCCGCGGCCGCCGCTACGACACCGGGGACCGGGGTGACTACCTGCGGGCCATCGTCCGACTCGCGTGCGAACGTGAGGACCTGGGCCCGGAGTTCCGCACCTGGCTTCGCCGTTACGTCACGGAGGAGATGTAGCACCTTGAGCAGTTCCGCACCGCAGGACACCGGCCGGCACCGTCTGTGGTCGGTGGACGAGCACCTCGCGGACGTACTCGCCGCCGTCCGGCCGCTGGAACCCATCGAGCTCCAGCTGCTGGACGCCCAGGGCTGTGTCCTGGTCGAGGACGTCACCGTGCCCGTCGCCCTGCCGCCCTTCGACAACAGCTCGATGGACGGGTACGCCGTCCGCACGGCCGACGTCCAAGGTGCGAGCGAGGAGTTCCCCGCGGTGCTCGCCGTCATCGGCGACGTGGCGGCGGGCAGCGGCGAGCTGCCCACCGTCGGCCCCGGCCAGGCCGCCCGCATCATGACCGGCGCCCCGCTGCCTCCGGGAAGCGAGGCCGTCGTACCGGTCGAGTGGACCGACGGCGGCACGGGCGGCGGCGCCGCCTCCGGCATGACCCCGGCCAGCGCCGCGCCCCAGGGCGCGGCCGGCGAGGTACGCGTCCACCGCGCGGCCGAGGCCCGGGCGCACGTCCGCTCGCGCGGCAGCGACGTACAGGCCGGCGACCTGGCGCTCGCCGCCGGCACCGTCCTCGGCCCGCCGCAGATCGCGCTGCTGGCGGCGATCGGACGCGGCACCGTACGGGTCCGGCCGCGCCCGCGCGTGGTCGTCCTGTCCACCGGCAGCGAGCTGGTCCAGCCGGGTGAGGCGCTGACCGCCGGGACGATCTACGACTCGAACAGCTTCGCGCTGGCCGCCGCCGCCCGCGACGCCGGCGCCATCGCCTACCGCGTCGGCGCGGTCGCCGACGACGCCGACACCCTGCGCTCCACCATCGAGGACCAGCTGATCCGGGCCGACCTGCTCGTCACCACCGGCGGGGTCTCCGTCGGCGCGTACGACGTGGTCAAGGAGGCCCTGGCCGCCGCCGGCTCCGGTGACGGCGACGAGCTCTCCGGCGGCGGCGTCGACTTCCGCAAGCTCGCCATGCAGCCCGGCAAGCCGCAGGGCTTCGGGACCGTCGGCCCCGACCACACCCCGCTGCTGGCCCTGCCCGGCAACCCGGTGTCGTCGTACGTCTCCTTCGAGCTGTTCGTGCGCCCCGCGATCCGCACGCTCATGGGCCTGCCGGAGTCCGAGGTGTCCCGGCCCAGCGTGCGCGCCGTGCTCAAGGCCGACGAGCCGCTCGGCTCCCCGGCGGCCCGCCGCCAGTTCCTGCGCGGCAAGTACGACGCCGAGGCCGGCACCGTCACCCCGGTCGGCGGATCGGGCTCGCACCTGATCGCCGCGCTGGCGCACGCCGACTCGCTGATGGTCGTACCGGAGGACGTCACCTCGGTGGAGCCCGGGGCCGAGCTGGAAGTGATCCTGCTCGGCTGAGCGGCGCCCGGTGCGGGTAGCGTGTTGCATCACACAGGCCCCAGGCTCCAGGGGGCCCGGAGCGGGAGCGGCACGCAGATATGAGTACGCAGAGCAGGCTGACGCACATCGACGAGGCCGGCGCGGCCCGGATGGTCGACGTCTCCGAGAAGGACGTCACCACCAGGACGGCGCGCGCCAGCGGGCGCGTCCTCGTCTCGCCGCGGGTGATCGAGCTGCTGCGCGGCGAGGGCGTGCCGAAGGGCGACGCCCTCGCCACCGCGCGGATCGCCGGGATCATGGGGGCCAAGAAGACCCCCGACCTGATCCCGCTCTGCCACCCGCTCGCGGTCTCCGGGGTGAAGGTGGACCTGAAGGTCGCCGACGACGCCGTCGAGATCCTCGCCACCGTCAAGACCGCCGACCGCACGGGCGTCGAGATGGAGGCGCTGACCGCGGTCGCCGTCGCCGGCCTCACCGTGATCGACATGGTGAAGGCCGTCGACAAGGGCGCGGTCATCACCGACGTGCGGGTGGAGGAGAAGACCGGCGGCAAGTCGGGCGACTGGACCCGCGCGTGAACCCCCCGCGCGGCGGCGAGGTCCACAGCCACAGCCACGTGACCGCGTCGGCGGACACGGCCCCGCAGCCTCCGGTGGGGCGCGCCCTGGTCGTCACCGCCTCGAACCGGGCCTCGCAGGGCGTGTACGCAGACAAGGGCGGCCCGCTGCTGGCCGAGGCGCTGGAGAAGCTCGGCTTCACGGTGGACGGCCCGCGCGTGGTGCCGGACGGCGACCCCGTCGAGCGGGCGCTGCGCGAGGGCGTGGCCGGCGGCTACGACGTCATCCTGACCACCGGCGGCACCGGCATCTCGCCGACCGACCGGACCCCGGACGCCACCGCCCGCGTACTGGACTACGAGGTTCCGGGCATCCCGCAGGCCATCCGCGCGGAGGGCCTGGCGAAGGTACCCGCCGCCGCCCTGTCGCGGGGCCTGGCGGGCGTGGCCGGCCGCACCCTGATCGTGAACCTGCCCGGTTCCACGGGCGGGGTGAAGGACGGCCTGGCGGTGCTGTCGCGGATCCTGCCCCACGCCGTCGACCAGCTCCGGGGCGGCGACCACCCCAGACCTGACGCGGCGCCCGGGAGCCCGAGCTGAACGGCCCCTCCTGGCCGGTGGTACTGGCGGACGGCGATGTCACGCTCCGGCCGATAAAGCTGCGGGACCAGGGCGCCTGGCGCGAGGTCAACCAGCGCAACCGCGACTGGCTGCGGCCGTGGGAGGCCACGATCCCGCCGCCCGCGCCGTGGGGGCCGGTGATCCACCGGCCGACGTACCGGCAGATGGTGCGCCACCTGCGGGCCGAGGCGAACGCGGGCCGGATGCTGCCCTTCGTCATCGAGTACCAGGGGCGGCTGGTCGGTCAGCTGACGGTCGCCGGGATCACCTGGGGCTCGATGTGCGCCGCCCACGTGGGCTACTGGGTGGACCGGGACGTGGCCGGCCGCGGGGTGATGCCGACAGCGGTCGCGCTCGCCGTGGACCACTGCTTCCAGAAGGTCGGGCTGCACCGGATCGAGGTGTGCATCCGTCCCGAGAACGGCCCCAGCCGCCGTGTCGTGGAGAAGCTCGGCTTCCGCGAGGAGGGGCTGCGGCCGCGTTATCTGCATATCGACGGGGCGTGGCGCGATCATCTGGTCTTCGCGCTGACGGCCGAGGAGGTCCCGCAGGGGCTGCTGCGCCGCTGGCACCGCACGCGCAAGCGGGAAAGTCCGCCGCCGGCGAACGCGCCGTAAAGCAGGTAATCGAAAAAGCGTTCGAATTTCTGGCCGATTCGCCCATAACCTGATCCGAAGAATCACAAAAAAAGTCGGTGATATCAGCCGGATCGTGCGACACACCGGCCCAATTGGCTGATCCTCCCGGGCGCGCCCCTCTACGGTGTGGGTGTGAGCAGCAGCGGCCTCATCTACGCAGTCATTGTCGGGGCCTGGGCCGCCTACTTGGTGCCCATGTGGCTCCGGAGGCAGGACGAGCTGAACGAAGCGCGTCCGACGGAACGCTTCTCCACCGCCATCCGGCTGCTTTCCGGCCGGGCGGGAATGGAGCGCCGTTACGCCAAGGGGCTGCGTGAGCGCGGTGAGGATCAGGCGGAGGCCCAGCCCCACGCGGACCCGGACGCGGCGACGGAAACGGTTAATTCCGTGGACGCCGACGCCCGGGCCATCGGCGTGTCCCCGACCAGGGCCGAACCGAGATCCATCGAGGTGGAACGGGTCCGCCGGCAGCAGCGCCTCCAGGTGCTCGCGCGCCGCCGGCGCACCACGGCGCTCCTCTTCCTCGTCTTCAGCGGCGGCGCGGTCGCCGCGGCCGTCGGCGGGATCCGCTACCTGTGGGCCCCGGCCGTCCCGGCCCTGCTGCTGAGCGCCTACATCGTGCACCTGCGGGTCCAGGAGCGGCGGCGCTACGAGTTCACGATGGACCGGCGGCGCGCCGAGGCGGCCGCCCGCAGCCTGCGCGAGAACCGCCCCCAGCGCCACCGCGAGCAGCCCGAGCCCGCCGCCGCCGTCGGTGGCGCCGAACCGGACCCCGCTCCGCCGGTCTCCCCGCAGGAGGCCGGGCGCCGGGCGCTCGTCGAGCAGACCGACCACGCCGAGTGGGTGGACCAGCAGCGCGAGCGCGAGCGCGGACCGGCCCGCGGCGACAGCTGGGAGCCGGTACCGGTCCCGCTGCCGACGTACGTGACGGCCCCGGTCGCCCCCCGGGCCACCGGCCCGGTCAACCCGGACGGCTGGAGCGCGGCCCGCTCCAGCACCGCCGAGCCGACCGACCCCCGCCTGCGCGCCCAGCCGGCCGTACCGAGGCCCGACCCGGGCCCGCAGCCCACCGCGCCCCGCCCCCGGGGCCGCGACCTCGGCCGCACGCCGCTCTTCGACCAGTACGAGAGCGACGACCGCCCGCGCGCCGCGAACGAGTGACGGGTGACCTGCGCGGACCCTCCGGACAACGCGTTTTGGAGCACCCGCGCGGGGATGCTAATGTTTCACACGTCGCAAGGGCCTGTGGCGCAGTCTGGTAGCGCACCTCGTTCGCATCGAGGGGGTCTGGGGTTCAAATCCCCACAGGTCCACAGACGACAGTTCTCGGATAGCTACCGGGAATCGTCACGAGATCCCGTCCGGTCGAAAGACCGGGCGGGATCTCGGCGTTTTCGGGGTCGTCGCCGAAACCCGCCGGGAACCCGGCCGGTGGGGCGGCACGCGGACTTCGCGACAATGGGCCGCATGGTGCAGAACGGGGACGGGGCCGTCGCGCAGGCGTGGGAAGCGCTGGGCGGCGACGGCGAGTTGGCGGGGCGGGTCGGATTCCGGGGGCCGAGCGGACTGGAGGGCCCGCTGCCGGTGCGGGAGTTGGCGCGGGCCTGCGTCGGCGCGTGCGGGCTGGCGGCGGCCGAGCTGGCCGCCGTACGGGCCGGGGGCACGGCGCTGGACGCGGCCCCGGTCGTGGTGGACGAGGGGGCCGTGGCCACGGCTTTCGTCAGCGAGCGGCACCTGCGGGTGGACGGCCGGGCGCCGGTGAGCTTCGCGCCGCTGTCCGGGTTCTGGCGGGCGGCCGACGGGTGGGTGCGGACCCACGCCAACTACCCGCACCACCAGGCGGCCCTGGTGCGGGCGCTCGGCGTGCCCGGGACCCCGGAGGCGGTACGGGAGGCGCTCGCGGGCCGGAGCGCTGCCGGGGCGCAGGAGGCGGTCTACGCGGAGGGCGGGCTCGCCGTCGCGGTCGCGCCGGAGTACGGGGAGCCGCAGCCGCTGGTGGAGTGGGTACGGGGCCCCGGGGGCGGCCGGCCGCCGGGCCCGGGCGCGCTGCCCGCGTCCGGGGTGCGGGTGCTGGACCTGACCAGGGTCATCGCCGGGCCCGTCGCGACCCGGACGCTGGGGCTGCTGGGCGCCGACGTGCTGCGGATCGACTCCCCGGCACTGCGCGAGGCGGACGACGCGCACGCGGACACCGGCTTCGGGAAGCGTTCCGCGCTGCTGGACCTCGGGGACGCGGCCGGCCGGGAGGCGCTGGAACGGCTCCTCGGCACCGCCGACGTGGTGGTGACGGGGTACCGGCCCGGCGCGCTGGAGCGGTTCGGGCTGGGCGCCGGGGAACTGCTGGAGCGGTTCCCGCGGCTGGTGGTGGCGCAGCTGTGCGCATGGGGGTGGAGCGGGCCCTGGGCGGGGCGCCGGGGCTTCGACTCGCTGGTGCAGGCGGGGTACGGGATCGCCGCGCGGTGCGCGGGGGACGACGGGAAGCCGGGGGTGCTGCCGGCGCAGGCGCTGGACCACGGCACGGGGTACCTGGTGGCCGCGGGTGTGCTGCGGGCGCTGGCGGAGGGCGGCGGCCGGGCGCTGCGGTTCTCCCTGGCCGGGACGGCGTCGTGGCTGGTGCGGGAGGTGCCGGCGGCGGGGGCGGCGGTGCCGGGGTACGCGCCGGAGCCGTGGCTGCGGGAGGCGGAGTCCGGGTACGGGGTGCTGCGGTACGCCGCGAGCCCGTTCGGGGACTGGGGGCGGGGGCCGTCCCGGTGGGGTACGGACGGAGCCGTCTGGCTCGGCCGCTGACCTGGTGGAACGGCCCCGCGGGGGGTCGGGAGGCGCCGGTCAGGAGCTGACGGTGGCCCGCAGCGGCTTCGCCATGCAGCGGCTGGACGGGTAGTCGCGGTAGTAGCCGAACTTCTCGGACAGGGCGTAGCCCGACGAGAGGTAGAGGGCGATGGCCTCCGGCTGCTTGTCGCCGGTCTCCAGGACCATGCGGGTGCGGCCCGCCGCCAGGGCGTCGGCCTCCAGCTCCGCCAGGATGCGGCGGGCCAGGCCCAGGCCGCGCGCCTGCGGGACGACGTACATGCGCTTGATCTCGGCGTCGCCGTCCGAGTAGCCCTCCTCGTTCTTCTCCTGGCAGCGCCAGGCGCCGCTGGCCACCGGGGTGCCGGCGGCGTCGTAGGCGAGCAGGTAGAGGCCGTTCGGCGGGAGGAACATCGCCGGGTCGAGGAAGGTGGCGTCGCCCTCGCCGTCGTAGCGCTGCTGGTACTCGACCTGGACCTGCGCGTCGAGCGCCGCCGCGTCCGCGTGGTCGTACGGCACGGCGCGGATGTTTATACCGTGAGACATTCGAATATCGTACGGATCCATCCCGCTATGGTGCAGGGATGCTCACCGTGACCTCCGTGAATGTGAATGGGATCCGCGCCGCCGCCAAGAAGGGGTTCGTGGAGTGGCTCGCCGGATCCGACGCCGACGTCGTGTGCCTCCAGGAGGTGCGCGCCGAGGAGGCGCAGATTCCGGCGGAGGCCCGGATGCCGGAGGGCTGGCACACCGTGTTCGCGCCGGCCGCCGCCAAGGGCCGGGCGGGTGTCGCGCTGTACACGCGGCGCGAGCCCGAGCGGGTGCGGGTGGGCTTCGGCAGTGACGAGTTCGACGCCTCCGGGCGCTACATCGAGGCCGACCTGCCGGGTGTCACCGTCGCCAGCCTGTACCTGCCCTCCGGGGAGGCCGGCACCGCGAAGCAGGACGAGAAGTACCGGTTCATGGAGGAGTTCCTGGGCTACCTCGGGGAGCTGAAGGCGCGGGCCGCCGCCGACGGGCGGGAGGTCGTGGTGTGCGGCGACTGGAACATCTGCCACCAGGAGGCCGACCTCAAGAACTGGAAGACCAACCGCAAGAACGCGGGCTTCCTGCCCGAGGAGCGCGAGTGGCTGGGGAAGGTGTACGCGGAGGCCGGCTACGTCGACGTCGTGCGCGGGCTGCACCCGGACGCGGAGGGGCCGTACTCCTGGTGGTCCTACCGGGGCCGGGCCTTCGACAACGACGCGGGCTGGCGGATCGACCTCCAGGTCGCGAGCCCGGGGCTGGCGGCGAAGGCGGTGAAGGCGTTCGTCGAGCGCGCCGAGACGCACCCCGAGCGCTGGTCGGACCACGCGCCGGTGACGGTGGCCTACGAGCTCGGCGTCTGAGGGGCTTCGGCGGCTCCGGCGTCTGCGGCCTCTGCGGTGCCTGTGGCGGCTACGGCGCGTGCGGTGCGTGCGGCGGCTGCGGTGCGTGCGGTGCGTGAGGCGGCTGCGGTGCCTGCGGCGCGTGAGGCGCCTGGGGTGCCTGCTGTGCCCGGGCATCCTGGGGCTGCTCGGGCCCGGGTGCCTGGGCGCGCTGCTGGTGCAGGCGGTCCATCGCCATCGTGAGCTCCGCCTCGACCACGCTCTTGGCCAGCGGGCGCAGCCGCGTGACGGCCTCCTGCCCGAGGTGGGCGGAGATCAGCCCGGTGAACAGCTCCGCCAGCGCGTCCGCGTGCTCGCGGACCCGGCGGCCCGTCTCCAGCACCGCCGACAGCGGCACGCCCTCGTGTACCAGTGCCGAGGAGACGTCCAGCAGGCGTCGGCTGACGTGCACGATCTCCTCGCCGTCGGTGGCGACGTAGCCCAGGTCGAGTGCGGCCTCCAGGTTCTCGGGGGTGACCTCGCCCTCGAAGTAGTCGGCGAGCACCTCGGGCGAGAGCCGGACCGGCGTCTCCTCCGACCCGCCGATCCCGAGCAGCTCGCCGAGCTGGCCGACGTCGCGGCCCTTCTCGAAGGCGGCGGTCAGCTCGGCGATGCCGCCGAGGGTGTGGCCGCGGTCCAGCAGGGCGGCGATCGTGCGCAGCCGGGCCAGGTGGCGCTCGTCGTACCAGGCGATACGGCCCTCGCGGCGCGGCGGCGGGAGCAGCTTGCGCTCGCGGTAGAAGCGCAGCGTGCGCACCGGGATGCCGGCCGCCACGGCCAGTTCCTCCGTCCGGTACTCGCGCCGGCACTCGTGCTCCACGGGCTCCACGGCGGGCCGCGCTCCTCTCGTCACCGGTCTGTCCACACCCGCAGCCTAGGGGGTGCCCTGTGGATCACGCCGGGTTCGATCCGCGGGGCGTCCGTAGGGGGTACTCGCGGTAACTTTCCGGGCGCGACCCCTACCCATGGGTACGGAGCTGCTCTACCCTCCCGATTGTGCCAGTGATTGCTGGCAACGTTGCGGTTCGGATTGCGGTGCGGAAGGCGGCGGGCATGGGCGGCACGGTCGGCAAGGGCAGGAAGGTCGGCAAGGGCGCGCGCGAGCACGTACGGGTGGCGGTGGTCGGGTCCGGCTTCGGCGGGCTCGGCGCGGCCGTCCGGCTGCGGCGCGAGGGGATCACCGACTTCGTCGTACTGGAACGGGCCGACTCCGTCGGCGGCACCTGGCGCGACAACAGCTATCCCGGGTGCGCCTGCGACGTGCCCTCGCACCTGTACTCCTTCTCCTTCGCCCCCAACCCCGACTGGCCGCGGACCTTCTCCGGACAGCCCGCCATCCGCGCCTACCTGGAGCACGTCGCCGACACCTTCGGGCTGCGCCCGCACATCAGGCTCGGCCACGAGGTCCTGATGATGCGCTGGGACGCGCAGGAGCTGCGCTGGGAGATCGAGACCTCGGCGGGCGACCTGACCGCCGACGTCGTGGTCTCGGCGACCGGTCCGCTGTCCGACCCCAAGATGCCGGAGATCCCCGGACTCGCGGAGTTCCCCGGCAAGGTCTTCCACTCCGCCCGCTGGGACCACGACTACGACCTGAGCGGCAAGCGCGTCGCCGTGATCGGTACGGGCGCCTCCGCGATCCAGATCGTGCCGGCCATCGCCCCCCGGACGGCCCGCCTGACGCTCTTCCAGCGCACCCCGCCGTGGGTCATGCCGCGCACCGACCGCGCCATCAGCACCGCCGAGCGCTGGCTGCACCGGCAGCTGCCCTTCACCCGGTCGGCCCGCCGCGGGCTGCTGTGGGGGATCCGCGAGCTCCAGGTCAGTGCGTTCACCAAGCGGCCGAACCAGCTCGGGCTCATCGAATCCCTGGCCAAGGCCAATATGGCGCGCTCCATCAAGGACCCGGAGCTGCGGGCCAAGCTCACGCCCTCGTACCGGATCGGCTGCAAGCGGATCCTGCTCTCCAGCGAGTACTACCCGGCGCTGGCCCGGCCCGACGTGGACGTGGTCGCCTCGGGGCTCAAGGAGATCAGGGGCTCGGTGCTCGTCGCCGCCGACGGGACCGAGACCGAGGTGGACGCGATCATCTTCGGGACCGGCTTCCACGTCACGGAACTGCCGGTCGCCGACCGGGTGGTGGGGGCCGACGGACAGACCCTCGCGGATTCCTGGAAGGACGGGATGCAGGCGCTGCGCGGGGCGACCGCGGCCGGCTTCCCCAACTGGATGACGATCATCGGACCGAACACCGGCCTCGGCAACAGCTCGATGATCCTGATGATCGAGTCCCAGCTGAACTACATGGCGGACTACCTGCGCCAGCTCTCCCTCCTCGACGGCGGCGGCCCGGGCGGGCGCACCGCGCTCGCGGCCCGGCCGTCCGCCGTCAACCAGTGGAACCGGCGAGTCCAGGCGCGGATGGAACGGACGGTGTGGAACACCGGCGGCTGCACCAGCTGGTACCTGGACTCCCAGGGCCGCAACACCACCGTCTGGCCGGGGACGACCGGGGAGTTCCGGCGCGAGACGCGCACGGTCGACCTGGCCGAGTACGAGGTCGTACGCGGACGCGACCGCGAGCGCGGCCGGGTCCAGGCCCCCGTCGCCGCGGCCGCTCCGTCGAGCGCCGCCCCCGCTTCCGCCCCCGCTTCCGCCGCTGCCCCCGCTTCCGCCGCGGAGGGGGCCGCGTGAGCCGGCCCGGGCACGTCACCGCCGGGCGGTACGCGCCCCCGGCCGCCGCCCGTGAGCTGGTCGCCGTATCCGCCGACGGGTCCCGGCTGCACGTGGAGGTGCACGGCGCGGAAGGCGCCCCGGCCGTCGTCCTCTCCCACGGCTGGACCTGCTCCACCGCCTTCTGGGCGGCGCAGATCCGCGACCTGGCCCGCGACCACCGGGTCGTCGCCTACGACCAGCGCGGCCACGGCCGCAGCCCGGCGGCCGCCGCCTACAGCACCTCCGCCCTCGCCGACGACCTGGCCGCCGTGCTGAAGGCCGCCCTCGCCCCCGGGGAGCGCGCCGTGGTCGCCGGGCACTCGATGGGCGGTATGACCGTCATGGCCGCCGCCGGCCGCCCCGAGTTCGCCGAGCACGCCGCGGCCGCCCTGCTGTGCAGCACCGGCAGCTCGCGGCTGGTCGCGGAGGCGACCGTACTGCCGCTGCGCGCCGGGCGCGCGAGGACCCGTACGACCCGCGCCGTGCTCGGCTCGCGCGCCCCTCTCGGGCCCGTCACGCCCGTCGCCCGCGCGGTGCTCAAGTACGCCACCATGGGCCCCGGGTCCGCACCGGACCGGGTGGAGGCCTGCGCCCGCATCGTGCACGCCTGCCCGGCGGGGGTGCGCCGCGCCTGGTCCGAGGTGCTGGCGGGGCTGGACCTGGACGCCGAACTGGCCCGGCTGACCGTGCCGACCGCCGTCATCGCCGGCCGGGACGACCGGCTCACCCCCGTAGCCCACGCCCGGCGGCTCGCGGTGGCGCTGCCGCACTGCGTGGGCCTGACCGAACTCACCGGCATGGGGCACATGACCCCCGTGGAGGCCCCCGAGGCCGTCACCGCCGCCGTCCGCGAGCTGACGGGCCGCTACCTCGTCGCCACCACCTCCGAACCGTCCGGCACACCAGCCTCATCCGTCGCAGAGGCAGAGAAGGAGAAGACCGCGTGAGCGCTCGCAGGAGTCTGGAAGGGCAGGTCGCCGTGGTCACCGGCGCAGCCCGCGGGGTCGGCGAACTGCTCGCCCGCAAGCTGTCCGCGCGCGGCGCCAGGATCGCCCTGGTGGGCCTGGAGCCGGAGGCGCTCAAGGAGGTCTCCGGCCGGCTGCACACCGACAGCGACCACTGGCACGCGGACGTCACCGACCACGAGGCCATGGCCAGGGTCGCGCGGGAGGTCAAGGAGCGCTTCGGAAAAGTCGACATCGTCGTCGCCAACGCGGGCGTCGCCGCCGGCGGTCCGTTCGGGGACTCCGACCCCGTGGCCTGGCGCCGCGTCATCGAGGTCAACCTGATCGGCGGCGCCGTCACCGCCCGCGCCTTCCTGCCCGTACTCATGGAGAGCCGCGGCTACTTCCTCCAGATCGCCTCGCTCGCCGCGATCACCCCGGCGCCGATGATGACGGCGTACTGCGCCTCCAAGTCCGGCGTCGAGGCCTTCGCGCACTGCCTGCGCGCCGAAGTCGGCTACAAGGGCGTCAAGGTCGGCGTCGGCTACCTCTCCTGGACCGACACCGACATGGTGCGCGGCGCCGACCAGGACGAGGTCATGCGCGAGCTGCGCCGGCGGCTGCCCTGGCCCTCGAACCGCACCTACCCGCTGGGGCCGGCGGTCGACCGGATCGTGGCCGGCATCGAACGGCGCTCGGCGCACGTGTACGCGCAGTGGTGGCTGCGCGGCATGCAGGGTGCCCGCGGCTACCTGCCGGCGGTCATCGCGGCGGCCGGGAAGCGCGAGATGAAGCGCTTCGAACCGAGGCTCGCCGAGGTCTCCAAGGGGCTCGTGGGGGCCGGCGGGGCGGCCGACGAACAGGAGCGTTCCGGGCGTCGCTGATCGAAATGCGTGCTTTGTTCCCCCGTGTCAGTCTGGTCGAGGCCCAACCACCGACACCCCGTACGGAGTGAGAAGCATGGGTATCAAGGACCAGTTCCAGGACAAGGCCAACGAGATCAAGGAACGGGCGGACCAGGCCAAGCAGGGCGCCAAGGACGAGATGTCCGAGCGCAGCGCGAAGGCCAAGCAGCAGAAGAAGGACATGAAGTCCAAGTCCCAGCAGTCGGCCGACGACATCAGGGGCGAACTCGACGACCGGACCTGAGGTCCGGGAGTGACCGGAACGAACCTTCGGGCCTGACTGCTACCAGGCCCTGGCGCATCCGGCGCCGACGCACACGGCGCCGTCGCACACAGCGCACAGCACACAGCGCCGAGGGGCGCGGTCCGTACCGAGGAGGTACGGACCGCGCCCCTTCCGCGTTTCCGCGTACGCCACCCACATGCCGCCCGCACACCGCCTGCCGCCCGTACGCCTACTCCCGTGGCGGCAGCCCCGTACGCCTACCCCCGCGGCGGCAGCTTCGGACGCCGGCGGTCCGGTACGTCGGTGTAGCCGGGCGGCACGGCAGCCGGGTCCTGTTCCAGCAGCTCCAGCGCCAGGTGCACGGCGTCGTCCAGCTGCGCGTGCCGCCCCTCCGCCCAGTCGAGCGGGGTGCGCAGGATCGCGAGGTCGGGCTCCACGCCGTGGTTCTCCACCGACCAGCCGTACTCCGGGAACCAGGCCGCGTTCATCGGCACGGTGATCACCGTGCCGTCGCCCAGGGTGTGCCGGCCGGTCATCCCGACCACCCCGCCCCAGGTGCGCTGGCCCACCACCGGGCCCAGGCCCAGCAGTTTGAACGCGGCGGTGATCATGTCCCCGTCGGAGGAGGTCGCCTCGTCGGCCAGCGCCACGATCGGGCCGCGGGGCGCGTTGGACGCGTACGAGACCGGCTGCGCGTTGCGCGTCAGGTCCCAGCCGAGGATCGAACGGGTGAGCTTCTCCACCACCAGCTCGCTGATGTGCCCGCCCGCGTTGCCGCGTACGTCCACGATCAGGGCGGGCCGGGACATCTCCATGCGCAGGTCGCGGTTGAACTGCGCCCAGCCGGAGCCGCCCATGTCGGGGATGTGCAGGTAGCCGCAGCGGCCGCCGCTGAGCTCGCGGACCACCGCGCGGCGTTTGGAGACCCAGTCCTGGTAGCGCAGCGGACGCTCGTCGATCAGCGGCACGACCGCGACCCGCCGCGCCCGGCCCTCGCCCTCGGCGGGCTGGAAGGTGAGTTCGACGGTGGTGCCGCCGGCCGCCGACAGCAGCGGGTAGGGGCCGGCGACCGGGTCCACCGGCCGGCCGTCGACGTGCGTGAGGACCGCGCCCTCGCGGATGCCGGTGCCCGCGAGCGGGGAGCGGGCCTTGGAGTCGGAGGACTCGCCGGGCAGGATCCGCTTGACCACCCAGCCCTCCTCCCGGTGCACGAGGTTGGCGCCGAGCAGCCCGATGGCCCGCTGGTAGTGGGGCGGTCCCTCGTTGCGCCGGGCGGGGGAGACGTACGCGTGCGAGGTGCCGAGCTCGCCGAGGACCTCGCGCAGCAGGTCGGCGAACTCGTCGGGGGAGGCGACGCGTTCGACGAGCGGGCGGTACTGGCGCAGCACGCCGTCCCAGTCGATGCCGCACATCTTCGGTTCCCAGAAGTAGGCCTGGATGAGCCGGCCGGCCTCCTCGAAGGCCTGGCGCCACTCGGCGGCCGGGTCCACCTCGTGCAGGATGCGCCGCAGGTCGAGGTAGACGGTGGAGTCGCCGTCACCCGATTCGGTGGCCGGCACGGCGCGGAGGTCACCGTCGTCGTTGACGACGAGCCGGGTGCCGTCGCCGCTGACCGCGAACCAGTCCAGCCCGGACGCCAGTTCGGTCTTGCGGGCCTTGGTCATGTCGAAGTGCTCCAGCGTCGGCTTGCCGCTGGTGTCGGCCGGGTTGGCGAAGGTCTCGCCGAGCGCGCCCGAGATGGGCCAGCGCAGCCAGACCAGTCCGCCGCCGTGCACCGGGTGGAGGGCCGAGTACTTCGACGCGGCGACGGGGAAGGGCGTGACCCGGTTCTCCAGGCCCTCCACCTCCACCGTGACCGTTCCGTCGCCCTCGCCGGGCTCGCTCTCGACCGGGTCGAGCCCGCCCGCCGCGGGCCGGCCGTCGGGGGAGAAGGCGAAGGGGGAGGGGGTGGCCGAGGACAGCGGCACCAGGTAGGGGCGGCAGCCGAGCGGGAAGGAGAGGTCGCCGGTGTGCACGTCGTACACCGGGTCGAAGCCGCGCCAGGACAGGAAGGCGAGGTAACGCCCGTCCCGCGTGAAGACCGGGTTCTCGTCCTCGAAGCGGCCGTTGGTGACGTCGACGACGACGCGCGCGCCGGGCCCGGAGATCTTCGCCATCTTGATCTGCCGCAGGGAGCGTCCGATGCCCGGGTGGGACCAGGTCAGCCAGCAGCCGTCGGGGGAGAAGGCGAGGTCGGTGACGGGTCCGTTGATGGACCGGATGAGCTCGGTGACCTCGCCGTTGGACTCCTCCGTCGCGTCGAGCAGCAGCAGCCGTCCGTCGTTGGAGGCGATGGCGAGCCGCTCGCCGTCGGGGTCGGACAGCAGTTCCGTGACGCGGCCCAGCTCGCCCGAGGCGAGCCGGCGGGGCTCGCGGTCGCCGGAGGCGCGGGGGAGGTAGGCGATCTCGATCGCGTCCTCGCCCTCGGCGTCGGTGACGTAGGCGACCTGCCCGCCGCTGCCGAGCATCTCGGGCAGCCGTACCCGTACGCCGGGGGTGTCGGCGATGGTGCGGGCCGGGCCGTCGCGGTGGGTGAGCCAGTACAGGCTGCCGCGTACGACGACGGCGCTGGCCCGGCCGGTGGTGTCCACGGACAGCGAGTCGACGTTGCTGGCGGCCGGCACCTGGTACGTACGCCGCCCCGCGCGCGGGCCGCCGAGGCGGACCGGCAGCTTGCGCGGCGAGGCCCCCTCGGCGAGGGAGTCCACGAGCCAGATGTCTCCCGCGCACTGGTAGACCACGCGGGAGCCGTCGCTGGAGGCGTGCCGGGCGTAGAACTCGTCGTGGTCGGTGTGGCGGCGCAGTCCGGTGCCGTCGGGCAGGCAGGAGTACAGGTTGCCGATGCCCTCGTGGTCGGAGAGGAAGGCGATCCGGCCGCCGACGAACATCGGGGATTCGAGGTGGCCCTCGATGTCCTCCAGGAGCCGCTGCCCGTGCAGCCAGAGCCGGCCGGTGGCGCCGCCCCGGTACCGCTTCCAGGCGGCGGGCTCGTGCGGGGGCTTGCCGGTCAGCAGCAGGCTGCGGTGCTCGCCGCCGGTGTCGGCGACCTGGATGTCGGAGACCGGACCCCAGGGGAGGCGGCCGCCGGGGCTGCCGTCGGTGGGCAGCTTGTACGCCCAGGAGTAGTACGAGAAGGGCTGCCCGTGCGAGGAGACGGCCAGGACGTTGCCGTCCGGGTCCCAGCCGCAGACCCGGGTGTCGGTGGAGCCCCAGTGGCTGAGCCGGCGGGCGGGGCCGCCGTCGACGGGGGCGAGGTGGATCTCCGGGTCGAGGCTGCGCCAGGTGGTGAAGGCGATGTGCCGGCCGTCGGGGGAGAAGCGCGGGTGGCCGACCCGGGTGCGGTCGACGGTGATGCGCCAGGCGCGGCCGGGGGTCTGGCCCTCGGGAACCAGGGGGGCGACCCAGAGGTCGTCCTCGGTGGCGAAACACAGCAGGTCGTCGTGCAGGTGCGGGAAGCGGAGGTACGCGACGTCGTGACTCACCCCCCAATGCTTTCCGGGCCGAGGGGGCCCGGCAACTCGTACAGGTGACCAAGTGGCGCTCGTGCGGGTGATGTGCGGCGGGTGGGCGGCGTGACCCACGCCACTGCGCTAACGAAACGGAACGGTTTCGTTTCGTTAGTCGGGGAGGTAGGCTCTGAAGAGTACGGAACCGTTTCGTTCGGAGGAGGTCACGATGAAGGCGAGTTGCATGGTGACCGACGTCATGTCGGCCCGCCGCAGCCGGATCACCCCCGAACGGGAAGCCGAACTCCACGAGGCGGTCCTCGACCTCCTGCGCGAGGTCGGCTACGAGGCGCTGACCATGGACGCCGTCGCCGCCCGTACGAAGTCCAGCAAGGCCACCCTCTACCGCCAGTGGGGGAGCAAGCCGGAGCTGGTCGCCAAGGCCCTGCGGTGTACCCAGCCGGTCTCCCTCCGGGAGATCGACACGGGCACCCTGCGCGGGGACTTCGCGATGATGGTCGAGTGCTCCGACGACGCGCAGATGGCCAAGGACACCGCGCTGATTCGGGGCCTGGCCCATGCCGTCCACGCGAGTCCGGAGCTGCACCGGGCACTGCGCGACCTGCTGGTCGACCCGGAGATCAACGGTCTCCAGGTGATGCTGCAGCGCGCCGTCGAGCGGGGCGAGATCCGGCCGGACTGCCCGGCCCTGGACTTCGTGCCGCACATGCTCATCGGGGCGTTCATCGCACTACCGCTGATCGAGGACCGGTCCGTCGACCGGGCCTTCCTCGGCCAGTTCATCGACGCCGTGGTCTTCCCCGCCCTCGGCGTCTGACGTCCCGCCCGGGTACTTCGCCCGAGGCCGGCTCCCCGGCCGCACGACCGTGCGAAGTACAGCTCCCCAGAAGTACAGAACGTCCTACCTGCTGCTCCTGACACGCCGCTCTCGTCGTCGGGCCGGCTTTCCACGCCCTGATCCGTCCCGGATCCATCCCACGACCTGAACGGGAGAACCACGACGTGGCCACCTTCCTCTACCGGCTCGGCCGCGGCGCCTTCAGGCGCCGCGGCCTGGTCGCCCTCGTATGGGTGGCGCTGCTCGTCGCCGCGGGCTTCGGCGCCGCGACGGCCTCCGCGCCCACCTCCGGCTCGTTCTCGATACCCGGCACGGAGGCCCAGAAGGCCTTCGACCTGCTGGACGAGAAGTTCCCGGGCATGTCCGCCGACGGCGCGACCGCCCGCATCGTCGTCAAGGCCCCGGCCGGCGCCAAGGTCACCGACCCGGGCCCCAAGGCCGAGGTCGAGAAGCTCATCTCCGGCCTGAAGAGCGGCGACGGCGCCGCCCAGATCGCCACCGTCGACGACCCGTACCAGACGAAGGCGGTGAGCCAGGACGGCTCCACCACCTACGTCAGCGTGAAGTACAAGGTCAGCGGCATGGAGCTGAAGGACGACACCCGAGAGGCGCTCAAGGACTCGGGCCACGCGGCCCAGAAGGCCGGCCTCCAGGTGGAGATCGGCGGCGACGCGCTGATGGAGGCCCCGGAGACGGGCTCCGGTGAGGCCATCGGCATCCTGATCGCCGGCATCGTCCTCGTCATCACCTTCGGCTCGCTGATCGCCGCCGGGCTGCCGCTGCTGACCGCGCTGATCGGCGTCGGCATCGGCGTCTCCTCGATCACCGCGCTCGCCAACGTCCTGGACCTCGGCTCCACCACCTCCACCCTCGCGATGATGATCGGCCTCGCGGTCGGCATCGACTACGCGCTCTTCATCGTCTCCCGCTACCGCGCGGAGCTCGCCGAGGGCCGGGAGCGCGACGAGGCCGCCGGCCGCGCCGCCGGAACCGCCGGCTCCGCCGTGGTCTTCGCCGGCCTGACCGTGGTCATCGCCCTGGTGGGCCTGGCCGTCGTCAACATCCCGATGCTGACGAAGATGGGTGTCGCCGCCGCCGGAACGGTGGTCATCGCGGTGCTCGTCGCCCTGACGCTGGTCCCGGCGATCCTGGGCTTCGCGGGCAAGAAGGTGCTGCCCGCCGGCCAGAAGAGCAAGCTGTTCGGCAAGGGCCGCCCGGCCGGCGCCGAGCCCAAGGCCAACGGCGGCACCCGCTGGGCCCGCTTCGTGCTGCGCCGTCCGGTGACGGTGCTGCTGGCCGGTGTGATCGGCCTCGGCGCCATCGCGATCCCGGCGAGCAAGCTGGAGATGGGCCTGCCGGACGACGGCGCCAAGCCGGTCTCCACCAGCCAGCGCAAGGCGTACGACATGCTGTCCGAGGGCTTCGGCCCCGGCTTCAACGGTCCGCTGATGGTGGTCGTCGACGGCGACAAGGCGCTGGCCGACAGCACCGCCGACCGGATCAAGGGCCTGGACGGGGTGGCGGCCGTGATGCCCCCGCTCCAGAACGAGGCCAAGGACGCCGCGATCGTCAGCGTGATCCCGAAGGACCGGCCGTCCTCCACCGAGACCGAGGACCTGGTCCACGCGATCCGCGAGGGCAACGGCAACGACGTGTTCGTCAGCGGCCAGACCGCGATGAACATCGACTTCTCGCAGAAGATGAACGACGCGCTGCTGCCCTACCTTGCGCTCGTGGTCGGCCTCGCCTTCCTGCTGCTGATGCTGGTCTTCCGCTCGGTCCTGGTCCCGCTCAAGGCGGCGCTCGGCTTCCTGCTGTCGGTCGTCGCGGCCCTCGGCGCGGTCGTCGCGGTCTTCCAGTGGGGCTGGCTCGGCTCGCTCTTCGGCGTGGAGCAGACCGGTCCGATCATGTCGATGATGCCGATCTTCATGGTGGGCGTGGTCTTCGGCCTGGCCATGGACTACGAGGTCTTCCTGGTCACCCGCATGCGTGAGGCGTACGTCCACGGCGAGCGGCCGGGGCAGGCCGTGGTGACCGGCTTCCAGTACAGCGCCCGCGTGGTCGTGGCCGCCGCCGTCATCATGATCGCCGTGTTCTCCGGGTTCCTCGGCGCCAGCGACTCGATGGTGAAGATGATCGGCTTCGGCCTGGCCGTCGCCGTCCTCTTCGACGCCTTCGTGGTGCGCATGGCCATCGTTCCGGCAGTGCTGGCGCTGCTCGGCCACAAGGCCTGGTGGCTGCCGAAGTGGCTCGACCGGATCCTGCCCAACGTGGACGTGGAGGGCGAGAGCCTGCGCAAGCACCTGGGCGAGTCCGGGTCCGAGGCCGGCTCGCCGGAGGACCCCGACAAGCAGCGCGAGCTCGTCAACGCCTGACGTCGCGCGCAAGGGCCACGGCCTGGGCCACGGCCTGGGCCACGGTCCGGGCCGCAGCCCGGGCCACCGCCCGGTCAACTTCCCGGGTCAACATCAGGCCCGGAAAGTCACACCTGCTGAACGCCGGCCCCGTACCTGGAACCCCAGGTGCGGGGCCGGTGGCGTTCCGCTACGCCGTCCGGGTGGTGGCGTACGTACGGCGCAGGAAGCGGCGCAGCGCGGCGCTGTCGAACTGGAGGACGGCGACCCCCTCGGGCGAGTGGAACTCCACCACCGCCTGGACGCGCCCGCACGGCCAGACGCGCACGTCCCCGCTCCCGGACGGGGCCAGCAGGCCGGCCTCCAGGAGGGCCAGGGGGAAGACCCACTCGTTGTCGGTGTCCTCGGGGGACAGCTCGGCGGGGAAGACCACGCGCATGGCCAGCGGCTCGGCGGGGGTGAAGCGCAGGGCCACCGGAATGGCCCGGTAGAGGGGGTCGTCGGTGATCACGCGGGCGCGCACCCGCTCCTCGACGGCGGTCGGGGTGGCGGTGGCTGCTGGATTCTCGGCGGTGGCTGACATCGACAAGACTCCTCTAAATCGGAACATTTGCGTCCGTTTGTCCGTCCAGCCTCGCACATTCCGACGAAATCGCACGGATCTATTTGTGACCTGGCTGCTCTTGCCAACGGTTTGCAACTGGGCACTACTCTTGAACGGCTAAAGACTTGTGCGAGAAAGAGGAAGCGGAGCTTCTCCATGCATGTGCCCGACGGATTCATCAACACACCCGTCTCGGTTGCCGCAGGAGTAGCGGCCGCCGCCGCTGTCGCGGTCAGCCTGCGCGGCGCCCGCCGTGAGCTCGACGAGCGCACCGCCCCGCTGGCCGGCCTCGTCGCCGCCTTCATCTTCGCCGTGCAGATGCTGAACTTCCCGGTCGCCGCCGGCACCAGCGGCCACCTCCTCGGAGGGGCCCTCGCCGCCATACTCGTCGGCCCGTACACAGGCGTGCTGTGCGTCTCCGTCGTCCTGCTGATGCAGGGCATCCTCTTCGCCGACGGCGGCCTCACCGCCCTCGGCGTCAACGTCCTCAACATGGCCGTGGTGACCGTGGTCGTCGCCTACGCCGTCTTCCGCGGGCTCCTCAAGCTGCTGCCCGCCGGCCGCCGCTCGGTCACCGTCGCCGCCTTCACCGGCGCCCTGCTCTCCGTGCCCGCCGCTGCCGCCGCCTTCACGGTCCTCTACGCCCTCGGCGGCACCACCGACGTCCCGATCGGCAAGGTCGTCACCGCCATGGTCGGCGTCCACGTCCTCATCGGCATCGGCGAGGCCGCCATCACCGCCGCGACCGTCGGCGCCGTGATCGCCGTACGCCCCGACCTGGTGCACGGCGCGCGCCGCCTGACCGCCCCGCTGAAGCTGCGCGTCGGCGGTGAGCTGGTCGACGCCCCCGCGCCCGCCGCCACGCCGGTGCCGGCCGCCGCCCGCTCCACCCGCACGCTCTGGCTGACCGGCCTGGCCACCGCCCTCGTCCTGGCCGGCTTCGTCTCCTTCTACGCCTCCGCCAGCCCCGACGGCCTGGAGAAGGTCGCCGCCGACAAGGGCATCGACACCAAGGTCGAGGAACATGCCGCAGCCGACTCCCCGCTCGCCGACTACAGTGTCAAGGACGTCTCCGACGCCCGCCTGTCCGGCGGCCTCGCGGGCGTCATCGGCGTCGGCGCGACCGTGGCCGTCGGCACCGGCGTGTTCTGGGCCGTGCGCCGCCGCCGCGCGCAGGAGCTGACCGCGACGTCCACGGCCGCCCCGACGGCCGGCTGACATGGGGGCCGGCCACGCGCACAAGCTCTACCGGCACGGGCACTCGCCCGTGCACGAGCTGCCGCCGCACTGCAAGATCGCCGCGACGTTCGCGTTCGTGGTCGTCGTCGTGTCCACCCCGCGCGAGGCCATGTGGGCCTTCGCGGGGTACGCGGTCCTCCTCGCCGCCGTCGCGGCGGCGGCCCGGATCCCCGCGGGCTTCATGCTGCGGCGGATGCTGATCGAGGTGCCGTTCGTGCTCTTCGCCGTGCTCATGCCCTTCGTGTCCCAGGGCGAACGGGTGGAGGTGCTCGGCATGTCCCTGAGCGTGTCCGGCCTCTGGGGCGCCTGGAACGTCCTGGCCAAGGGCACCCTCGGCGTGGCCGCCTCCGTACTGCTCGCCTCCACCACCGAACTGCGCGCCCTGCTGCTGGGACTCCAGCGGCTGAAGCTGCCGCCGCTGCTCGTGCAGATCGCCTCCTTCATGATCCGGTACGGCGACGTCATCACCGACGAGCTGCGGCGCATGTCCATCGCCCGGCGCTCGCGCGGGTTCGAGGCGCGCGGTGTCCGGCACTGGGGGGTGCTGGCCAAGACGGCCGGCGCCCTCTTCATCCGCTCCTACGAACGCGGCGAGCGGGTCTACCTCGCCATGGTCAGCCGCGGCTACGCCGGTTCCATGCCGGTGATCGACGACGTCACGGCCACCCGCGCCCAGTGGGCGTACTCGGCCGTGCTGCCCGTGACGGCCCTCGCCGTCTGTCTGATGGGATGGACGCTGTGACGTCTCCTTCCGCTTCCTCTTCCCCTTCCGCCTCCCCTTCCTCCTCGGCGCCCTCGCTTGAGGTGTCCGGGGTCGCCTACGCATACCCGGACGGGCACCAGGCCCTCTTCGGGGTCGACCTCACCGTCGGCCGCGGGGAGCGGGTCGCGCTGCTCGGCCCCAACGGCGCGGGGAAGACCACTCTCGTGCTGCACCTCAACGGCATCCTCGGCGGCGGGGTCGGCTCGGTGAGCGTGGCCGGGCTGCCCGTGGAGAAGCGGAACCTCGCCGAGATCCGGCGCCGGGTGGGCATCGTCTTCCAGGACCCCGACGACCAGCTGTTCATGCCGACCGTGCGGGAGGACGTGGCCTTCGGCCCGGCGGCGGCCGGTCTGCGGGGCGCGGAACTGGAGGAGCGGGTCCGCGAGGCGCTCGAACTGGTCGGCATGGCCGGCTTCGCCGACCGGCCCCCGCACCACCTGTCCTTCGGACAGCGCCGACGGGTGGCGGTGGCGACCGTACTGGCGATGCGGCCGGAGATCCTCGTCCTGGACGAGCCCTCCTCCAACCTGGACCCGGCCTCGCGGCGCGAGCTCGCCGACATCCTGCGGTCGCTGGACGTGACCGTGCTGATGGTGACCCACGACCTGCCGTACGCGCTGGAGCTGTGCCCGCGCTCGGTGATCCTGAGCGAGGGGGTCATCGCCGCCGACGGGCGCACCCGGGACCTGCTGTGCGACGACACGCTGATGCGGGAGCACCGGCTGGAGCTGCCGTTCGGCTTCGACCCGCGGTCGGTGGCGGCCGCGTAGGGAGGCGGCGCCGGGCGGACGGCGCCGGCGGTGACGCAATGCGGTCGGCTAATGCCACAGAGTGGGGATGTGGCATTAGCCGGTGGTGTCGGGCGGCGGCGCTGGCCGGCGGGGTGCACGGAAGGTGCGTGGTCGGCGGCATAAGGGGCGGCCGATGGTTGTTGGACGGCTCGTGAACATCCAGGGTGTGGTGACCGAGGGCTTCGAGCCCGTCAGAGACGCCTTCGCGCGCAATTTCGAGGTCCTCGGGGACCGTGGTGCGGCCGTGGCCGTGTACCGGGACGGCCGCAAGGTCGTCGACCTGTGGGCCGGCACGAAGGACGCGGACGGCGACGCCGCCGGGCCCTGGACCGAGGACACCGTGACCATCGTGCGCTCAGCCACCAAGGGCGTGGCGGCCGCCGTCCCGCTGCTGCTGCACCAGCGCGGACTGCTGGACCTGGACGCGCCGGTGGGCTCGTACTGGCCCGAGTTCAAGGCGGGCGGCAAGGAGAAGACGCTGGTCCGCCACCTTCTCGCCCACCAGGCCGGCGTGCCCGCGCTGGACCGGGGGCTCACCACGGCGCAGGCCGCCGACGGGGTGAGCGGGGCGCGCGCGGTCGCCGCGCAGCGGGCCTTCTGGGAGCCGGGCGCCGAGCACGGCTACCACGCGCAGACCTTCAGCTGGCTGGTCTCCGAGCTGGTGCTGCGGGCGACGGGCCGCACCGTCGGCGGGATCCTGGCGGAGGAGATAGCCGAGCCGCTGGGGCTGGACTTCTGGATAGGCCTGCCGGAGAGCGAGGCGCCGCGGGTGGGCCGGGTGGCGCCGGTGGAGCCGCCGGCGAGCGCGGGGCTGCTGAAGACCCGGCCGAGGAGGAACGTTTCCGAGGCATACGCCGACCCGGACTCCCTCACCCGGCGCGCCTTCGCGGCCATCGACCCCATCCCGGACGAGAACGACCCCGTCTACCAGGCGGCCGAGCTGCCCGGTTCCGCCGGCATCGGCACGGCCCGGGCCCTGGCCCGCTTCTACGGGGCGACCATCGGCGTGGTGGAGGACGGCGCCCGGATCTTCACCCCCGCCACCACCGCGCTGGCGGGCACCGAGTTCGCGTCCGGGCCGGACCGGGTGCTGGTCGTGAACACCCGCTTCGGCCCGGGCTACATGCTGCACGGGCCGGCGTCCCCGCTGCTGTCCCCGGCCTCCTTCGGCCACCCCGGGCGGGGCGGGTCCCTGGCCTTCGCCGACCCGGAGTCGGGGATCGGCTTCGGCTACGTCACCAACGCCCACGCCAAGTCGGTCACCGCCGACCCGCGTGCGCAGGCGCTGGTGCGGGCGCTGCGGTCCTGCCTCTGACGCCTTGCGGCGGCTCCGGGCAGGCCGGGCGCGGTCAGGCGCCTTCGCGTACGTCGGCCAGTGCGGCCGCGGCGTGCTCGATGAGCTCCTTCGGGGCCATGGGGAAGACGGTGTGCGGGGTGCCGGCCGCGGCCCAGACCACGTCGTGCTCCAGCAGCGAGCGGTCGGCCAGTACCCGGGTGCGGGTGCGGTGGCCGAAGGGCGGGACACCGCCGATGGCGTAGCCGGTGGTCTCGCGGACGAGCGTGGCGTCGGCGCGGGTGACCTTCGCGGCGCCGAGTTGACGCCGTACGGCCTCGACGTCGACCCGTGAGGCGCCGTCCATGAGGACCAGGACCGGGACCCCGTCCGCCGCGAAGATCAGCGACTTCACGATCTGGCTGAGCTCGCAGCCGATCGCGGCGGCGGCGTCGGCGGCCGTCCGGGTCCCTTCGGGGAACGCGCGGACGTCGAGGTCGAGGCCCAGCTCGTTGAGGGCCCGGGCGAAGAGGGGGTGCGGGGTGCTGGTCGTCATGCCCGGACGCTAGCGCCGCGCGGGGCCCGGAGGCCACGCCTTTTGCCCGGCGCCGGGCGGGGCGGGCCGGGCCAGCGCGGGCCGGGCCCGCCCCCGCACGCCGTGCCCCGTACCGCTCGCCCCGTACCTCGCCCCGTACCGGCGCGCCCCCTACCGGCGCGGCCGCCGTCGGCCCCCGCCCCCGTCAGGAGGCGTTCAGGACCGTCGCGACGATGGGCCCCGCCGAGTCGCCGCCGTGGCCGCCGCCTTCGACCATGGCGGCCGCCGCCACGTCGCCCCGGAAGCCCGTGAACCAGCTGTCCGGCGCCGCCGCGCCGTCGACCTCCGCCGAGCCGGTCTTCGCGCCCTTGTCGGAGCCGCCGACGGACGCCATGGCGCCCGCAGCGGTGCCGCCGGGGCCGGCGGCCTGCTTCATCATCCGCACCAGCTGCGCCGACACCCCGGGCGCCAGCGAGCGCGGGGCGGCGGCCAGGGTGCGGCCGTCCAGCGAGGCCTTCACCAGCACCGGCTGCCGGAACATCCCGGTCCGGGCGGTCGCCGTGATCGACGCGACGTTCAGCGGGTTCATCTGGATCGCGCCCTGGCCGATGTACTCCGCGGCCGCCGCCGGACCGGAGGTCACCGGCACGCTGCCGTCCTGGGACGGGATGCCGGTCTTCCAGTCCAGCCCGATGCCGAAGGCCTCCTTGGCCACCCTCGGCAGCGCGCCGTTGTCGCCGACCTCGTTGATCAGGCCGATGAAGGCCGTGTTGCAGGACTTGGCGAAACTGGTCGAGAAGGGCTGGCCCTTCAGCGAGAAGTTGTTCAGGTTGTGGAAGACCTTGCCGTCCCACGAGACGCTCTGCGGGCAGTCCGCCGGGCGGTCCGCCGCCACCAGGCCCTTCTCCAGCAGCATCGCCGCCGTCACGATCTTCATCGTCGAGCCCGGGGCCCGCCGGCCCTGCATCGCCGCGTTGAAGCCGTCCCTGCGGTGGTTGGCCACCGCCAGGATGTCGCCGGTGCTCGGCTGGACGGCGACCACGGACGCCTCGGGGTGCTGCGCGACCGCCTTCTCCGCCGCCGCCTGCACGTCGGCGTCCAGCACGGTCTGGATCCGTCCCGGCTTGCCCTCCACCAGCGTCAGCAGGCTCCGCTTCGGCGCGTCCTGGGCCGCCGGTTCGATCCACAGCTCGACGCCGGGCGTGCCGCCGCTCTTCTCCCCGTAGGTCTTGCGCAGCGAGTCCAGCACCGGCCGCAGCGACGGGTACTGCTCGGGCGTCAGCTCCTTGCCGTTGCGGTCGACCGCCTTGACCGGCGGGCTCGCCGGGGTGCCCGCGCGCAGCTTCTCGTCCTTCTGGAGCTGCGGGTGGATTACCGAGGGCTGCCAGTCGACGAGCGGCTTGCCGCTGTCGATGCCCCGGACGACCGTCAGGCGGGAGTCGTAGACGAGGGGCTTGGTCGTGCCCTGGTGGCTGATCTCCGCCTCGACCTTGAACGGCACCGCGGTGCCCTCCGCGGTGCCGGGGGTGATGACGGCCTTGGACACCATCGCCTTGGCCCGGTAGTCGGCCACCGCGGTCTGCGCGGCCTGCGCGTTGTTGGTGAGCTCGGCGGCCGTGCGGTCGTCGCCGGCCGCCCACGCCGCGAGGAAGGCCTTCGCGGTGGCGGCCGCCTCCTTGTCCGTGACCGGCCCGCTCCCCTTCGACGCGGGTGACGCGCTGTTCGCCGCGCCGCGGGTGCCCGAGCCGCCGTCACCGCTGTCCCCGACCAGTGCGTACACCCCGTACGCGGTGCCGCCGACCATCGCGAGGAACACCCCGCCGACGATGGCACCCTTCGCTGCCCCGTTCACTGCGTCCCCTCCCCAGGAACCCCCGTTCTCTGAACATGTTCAAAGAACCTGTGAGGGGACCTTACCGCTCAGTAACGGTTCAGATCCAGCTGTCCAGCCACATCCGGCCGCGCCACGAGTCCATGGGCAGGGTCTGACCGGTGTAGATCGGCCAGAAATAGATGAAATTCCAGATGATGAGGAGGACGAGGACGCCCGCGCCGATCGCGCCCACCGCGCGCCGCCGCTCCGAGGAGCCCGCCGGGCCCAGCAGGGCGCCGGCCATCATCGCCACCGCCAGGCACAGGTACGGGACGAAGACCACCGCGTAGAAGTAGAAGATGGTCCGCTCCTGGTAGTTGAACCAGGGCAGCAGGCCGGCGCCCAGCGCGCACGCGATCGCGCCCGCCCGCCAGTCGCGGCGGAAGAACCACCGCCACAGCACGTACAGCAGTGCGAAGCAGCCCGCCCACCACAGCAGCGGCGTGCCGAGTGCCAGCACCTCGCGGGCGCACTTGCCGGCCGCGGACGCCGGGCAGCCGTCGGTGCCGGGCGAGGGGGACTCGTAGAAGTAGGAGACGGGGCGGCCCAGGACCAGCCAGCTCCACGGGTTCGACTCGTAGGTGTGGCCGGAGGTCAGGCCCACGTGGAACTTGTAGACCTCCGTCTCGTAGTGCCACAGGCTGCGCAGCCACTCCGGGAGGAAGGACAGCGCGCTGTTCTGGTCGGACTTGGCGGCCCAGTCGCGGAAGTAGCCGCCCTTGCCGTCGTCCGGGCTGAGGATCCAGCCCGTCCAGGAGGCCAGGTAGACGGCGACTGCCACCGGCACCGTCGACAGGAAGCCGGGCAGCGCGTCGCGGCGCAGCATCGCCGCGTACGGGGCACCCGCGCCGGCGGTGCGGCGGGCGGCGGCGTCCCACAGGACGGTGAGGATCCCGAAGAAGGCCAGCACCACGAGGCCGTTCCACTTGGTGCCGAAGGCCAGGCCCAGGCAGACGCCGGCCAGCAGCCGGTACGGGCGCCAGCCCAGCCGCAGGGTCTCCGCGACCCTCACGTCGGGGTGGGCGCGGCCCTCCTCGTCGACCGGCAGGGCGGCGGCGAGCCTGGCGCGCGCCTTGTCCCGGTCGACGACCAGCGCCCCGAACGCCGCCAGGACGAAGAACATCAGCACCAGGTCGAGCAGCGCTGTCCGGCTCATCACCAGGTGCAGCCCGTCGACCGCCAGCAGCGCGCCCGCGAGGCAGCCGAGGAAGGTGGAGCGGAACAGCCGCCGGCCGATGCGGCACACCATCAGCACCGACAGGGTGCCGAGCACCGCCGTCATGAACCGCCAGCCGAAGGGGGTGAATCCGAACATCCACTCGCCGAGGCCGATCACCCATTTGCCGACGGGCGGGTGCACGACGTAGCCGGGGTCCAGGGGCAGCGGTACCGCGTCGGGATTCGAGAGGATCGACTTGTCGACATCCTTGGGCCAGCTGGCTTCGTAGCCCTGCTTGATGGTGGCCCACGCGTCCTTGGCGTAGTACGTCTCGTCGAATATCACCGCCTTGGGGCTGCCCAGGTGCGTGAACCGCAGCACCCCCGCCACCAGGGTGATCAGCAGCGGCCCCGCCCAGGCCATCACCCGCTGCCAGGTCCGCCGGCCCTCCTCGGGGATCCCGAGCGCCGTCCACAGCTGTGCGGAGGGCCGTGCGTACGGGGGCACGAGGCGGGTGCGGACGTCGGCCACCGGCGCGGCCGGCGCGTAGCCGAACCCGCGCAGGCGGCGCAGCCACACGGGCGGCTCGTAGTCGGAGTCGCCTCCGCCCGGAGGGACGGGCGGGGCCCCCGCGGGGCTGGGCGGCGGCGTCGCGGTACTGGTCACCGGATCATCGTAGGGAACGCCCCTGTGGAGCCCCAGCCCCCACGAGCCCCAATGAGAGGATGAGCCGGTGACAGCAGACCAGCCCCGCGGTGCCGAAGCCCCCTCCTCCCACGGCGTACTCGTCCTCGCCGGGACCCCCATCGGTGATCTCGCCGACGCCCCGCCCCGGCTCGCGGCCGAGCTGGAGCGGGCCGACGTGATCGCCGCCGAGGACACCCGGCGGCTGCGCCGGCTCACGCAGGGGCTCGGCGTGCACACCACCGGGCGCGTCCTGTCGTACTTCGAGGGCAACGAGTCCGCCCGCACCCCCGAACTGGTCGAGGCCCTGGAGGCCGGCCGGCGGGTGCTGCTGGTGACCGACGCCGGAATGCCCTCGGTCTCCGACCCCGGCTACCGGCTGGTGGCCGCCGCCGTCGAGAAGGACATCAAGGTCACGGCCGTGCCCGGGCCGTCCGCCGTGCTCACCGCGCTCGCCCTGTCCGGGCTGCCCGTGGACCGCTTCTGCTTCGAGGGCTTCCTGCCGCGCAAGGCGGGCGAGCGCCTGGGCCGGCTCCGCGAGGTGGAGGGCGAGCGGCGCACCCTCGTCTACTTCGAGGCCCCGCACCGGCTGGACGACACCCTGGCGGCCATGGCCGAGGTGTTCGGCGCCGGCCGGCGGGCCGCCGTGTGCCGCGAGCTGACCAAGACCTACGAGGAGGTCAGGCGCGGCGGACTCGGCGAGCTCGCCGAGTGGGCGGCCGAGGGTGTGCGCGGCGAGATCACCGTCGTGGTCGAGGGCGCTCCCGCGGCCGCGCCCGGCGACGTGGACGACGAGGAGCTCGTGCGCCGCGTGCGCGTGCGCGAGGAGGCCGGCGAGCGCCGCAAGGAGGCCATCGCGGCGGTCGCGGCGGAAGCCGGGGTACCCAAGCGCGAGGTCTTCGACGCGGTGGTCGCGGCAAAGAATGCGACACAAAAGATGCCGTAAGTCGGTAAAGAGCTAACCTGAAAAGCAAAGCTCAGACCGCGCACCGGCCCCTTTGGGCATGACTCGGCCAAAGGCCGTCCATTACTGGACAGGGCCTGATGCGCTCCCGCCCGAAGAGGCGTCCACTGGCAATGGCACCAGTGGAACAAGAGGAGCTGGCATGAGTGAGATCGCAGACACCCCGGTACCCGTCACGGCCGCGGGACCGGCCCCTGTTCCCACCTCCGGCGTACAGACCGTGCACGAGGCGTACTCCTTCGCGTGCATGAAGTGCGGCTACGGCTGGGAGCAGGCGTACGCGATAGAGCACCACGTCGACGGCAAGGGCGAGCCGTTCATCATGTACATGGTGAACGGCGAGCGGGTGCCCTCCCCGCTGTCGAACCCGACCTGCCTCAACTGCGGCGGACACGTCGTACGGATCATGCGCGCGGGCCAGGTCTCCACGGTGCTCGGCACGATCGACCGGCTCTACCACCACCGCATCGCCCCGGGGATCGCCGGACCGGTACCGGCCGGCGAGAACGCCCCCCGCCCGCCGATGCCCCGCCGGGTACCGGCGCACGACTCGCCCGGACCGGTGGCCGTGGACGCGTCCGAGCGGCGCCGCGGGCTCCTCTCCCGCCTCCTCGGGCTGTTCGGGCGGTCGTAGGAACAGCCGTAGACAGCCGTAGGAGCGGCCGCGGGAGCGGTCATAAGATCGGCTCATGAGCCCCAGCCCTTCCTCCTCCCCGGCCGCCGCCGCCAAGGCCGCGTCGAAGGACGTCCCGCCCCCGCTGCCCGAGCCGCTCCGGGTGCCGGTGGCCGACTCGCACACCCACCTCGACATGCAGTCCGGCACCGTCGAGGAGGGCCTCGCGAAGGCCGCGTCCGTGGGGGTGACCACCGTCGTCCAGGTGGGCTGTGACGTGAAGGGCTCGCGCTGGGCCGCCGAGACCGCGGCCGCACACACCCATGTCCACGCCGCCGTCGCGCTCCACCCGAACGAGGCCCCCCGCATCGTTCACGGCGACCCCGACGGCTGGTCCCGGCAGGGCGCCCGGCCCGGCGGCGGCCAGGCGGCGCTCGACGACGCGCTCGCCGAGATCGAGGCGCTGGCCGCCCTGGACCACGTCAAGGCGGTCGGCGAGACCGGCCTGGACTACTTCCGCACCGGCCCCGAGGGGATGGCCGCGCAGGAGCGTTCCTTCCGGGCCCACATCGAGATCGCCAAGCGGCAGGGCAAGGCCCTCGTCATCCACGACCGCGACGCCCACGCCGACGTCCTGCGCGTGCTGCGCGAGGAGGGCGCGCCCGAGCGCACCGTCTTCCACTGCTACTCCGGCGACGCCGAGATGGCCCGCGAGTGCGCCGCCGCCGGCTACTACATGTCCTTCGCCGGGACCGTCACCTTCAAGAACGCCGCGCCGCTGCGCGAGGCCCTCGCGGTGGCCCCGCTGGAACTGGTGCTGGTGGAGACCGACGCCCCGTACCTCACCCCGGCGCCCTACCGCGGACGGCCCAACGCCCCGTACCTCATTCCGCTGACGGTCCGGGCCATGGCGGCGGTGCGCGGCATCGACGAGGACGCCATGGCCACCGCCCTCGCCGCCAACACGGCGCGCGCCTTCGACTACTGACCCGCCGCTCGCCCGCCCCGCCCCAGCCCTGTCCTGCCCCCACCCCGGCCCGCCCCGCGCGGGTTCGCGCAGCCGTTCGCCCGACACGCTGAGTAGTCGAACGGCTTTGGTGCGTGATGCCCCGTGCCGCTAGGGTGCCGTGCCCGAGCAGCCGGGGGCCGGACCAGTGGAGCGAGCGACGTGAGTGAAACGCAGGGCAGTCACCGCCGTGCCTCCTGGCCGGACACCGCGCCGGACCCGGGCCCCTACGACACGACGCCGTACGACGCCCCGTACGCGGACCCGTACGCCGACCAGCACGCCGCCCCGTACGCCGACCAGCACGGCCCCGCCGCCCCCGAGCCGCAGGTCCCCGCCCCCCGCGGCGAGGGCCGCCGGGCCGGCCGGCGCCGCGCGGCGGCCCCCGCCGGCGGACGCCGGCGCACCACCACCGCCGAACCCCCGCCCCCGCCACCCCCGCCCGCCCCCGGCGCCGACCCCGCCCCCGGCCGCCCGTCCGGCGCAGGCTCCGGCCGCCGCAGGCGCTCCGCCCCCGCCCCGGCCGGCCGCGCCACCGCCACCGCCCGCGACAGCTGGCGGCGCATCCTCCCCCAGGCCCTCGTCGTGGCCTTCCTGGCCGGCGGCACCACCGCCTTCGTCGCCGCCGACAAGGCCGTCCGGCTCACCGTCGACGGAGTGCCCCGCACCCTCCACACCTTCGCCGGGAGCATCGACGAACTCCTCGAAGCCGAAGGCCTCGGCGTCGGCCCCCACGACCTCGTCGCCCCCGCCCCCGGCTCCGCACTCGACGACGGCCAGCAGGTCGTGGTCCGCTACGGCCGCCCCCTGCGCCTCACCCTCGACGGCACCACCCGCCAGATGTGGACCACCGCCCGCACCGTCGACGGCGCCCTGCGCCAGCTCGGCGTCCGCGTCGAGGGCGCCTACCTCTCCACGCCCCGCACCGCCCCCGTCCCCCGCTCCGGCCTCACCCTCGGCGTACGCACCGAACGCGGCGTCACCTTCATGGCCGACGGCCGCGAACGCACCATCCGCACCAACGCCGCCACCGTCCAGGAGGCCCTCGACCAGGCCGGCATCACCCTCCACGGCCAGGACACCACCTCCGTCCCCCCGGACTCCTTCCCCCGCGACGGCCAGACCGTCACCGTGCTGCGGATCACCGGCACCCGCGAGGTCCGCGAGGAGCGCATCCCCTACGAGACCGAACGCGTCGAGGACGACGGGCTCTTCGCCGGCACCGAGGTCGTCGAGCGCGTCGGGCGGCCCGGGGCGCGCCGGGTCACGTACGCCCTGCGCACCGTCAACGGGGTCCGCCAGCAGCCCCGGAAGATCGCCGAGGAGGTCGTCCGGGAGCCCGTCAGCCAGCGCGTCCTGGTCGGCACGAAGCCGCTGCCCACCTCCGTCGTCGGCGCCGACGGCCTCAACTGGTCCGCGCTGGCCCAGTGCGAGTCCGGGGGGCGCCCCTCCGCCACCGACCCCTCGGGCACCTACGGGGGCCTCTACCAGTTCGACGTCAGCACCTGGCAGGCCCTCGGCGGCAGCGGCCGCCCGCAGGACGCACCGGCCTCGGAGCAGACGTACCGGGCGAAGAAGCTCTACGTGCAGCGGGGGGCGAGTCCGTGGCCGCACTGCGGCCGTAGGCTTGAGCGGTGAGCACCGCAGAGCAGCAGCCCCACGAGACCTCCGAGGTCCCTTCCGACGCCCTCCTCGGGCCGGCCGACATCCGAGAGCTGGCCGCCGTCCTCGGCGTCCGCCCGACGAAGCAGAAGGGCCAGAACTTCGTCATCGACGCCAACACGGTGCGCCGGATCGTGCGCACCGCCGAGGTGCGTCCGGACGACGTGGTCGTGGAGGTCGGACCGGGCCTCGGCTCGCTGACGCTCGCCCTGCTGGAGGCCGCCGACCGGGTGACCGCCGTCGAGATCGACGACGTCCTCGCCGCCGCGCTGCCCGCCACCATCGAGGCGCGGATGCCGCACAAGAAGGACCGGTTCGCGCTGGTCCACTCCGACGCGATGCTCGTCACCGAGCTGCCCGGCCCGGCGCCGACCGCGCTCGTCGCGAACCTCCCCTACAACGTGGCCGTGCCGGTCCTGCTGACGATGCTCGACCGCTTCCCGAGCATCGAGCGGACCCTCGTCATGGTGCAGTCCGAGGTCGCCGACCGGCTCGCCGCCCGCCCCGGCAACAAGGTGTACGGGGTCCCCTCGGTCAAGGCCGCCTGGTACGCGGACGTCAAGCGCGCCGGGGCCATCGGCCGCAACGTCTTCTGGCCCGCGCCGAACGTCGACTCCGGACTCGTGTCCCTCGTACGGCGTTCGGAACCGGTGAAGACCACCGCCTCCAAGGCCGAGGTCTTCGCGGTCGTCGACGCCGCGTTCGCCCAGCGCCGCAAGGGCCTGCGTGCCGCGCTCGCCGGCTGGGCCGGTTCGGCCGCCGCCGCCGAGCAGGCCCTGGTCGCCGCCGGTATCGCCCCGCTCGCGCGCGGCGAGTCGCTGACGGTGGAGCAGTTCGCGGCGATCGCCGAGCACAAGCCGGCCATCGAGAGGCCCGCGCTGTGAGCGTGACGGTACGCGTCCCCGCGAAGGTCAACGTCCAGCTGGCGGTGGGCGCGGCCCGCCCCGACGGCTTCCACGACCTCGCCAACGTCTTCCTGGCGGTCTCCCTGTTCGACGAGGTCACCGCGACCCCCGCCGAGGGGCTGACGGTGACCTGCGAGGGCCCCGACTCCGACCAGGTGCCGCTGGACCGCAGCAACCTCGCGGCCCGCGCCGCCGAGCTCCTCGCGGCCCGGGCCGGCATCGAGCCGGCCGTCCACCTCCACATCGCGAAGAACATCCCCGTGGCCGGCGGCATGGCCGGCGGCAGCGCCGACGGGGCGGGCGCGCTGCTGGCGTGCGACCTGCTGTGGAAGCTGGACACCCCGCGCGGGGAGCTGCTGGAGATCTGCGCGGAGCTGGGCAGCGACGTCCCCTTCAGCCTCGTGGGCGGCGCCGCGCTCGGCACCGGGCGCGGCGAGTTCCTGACCCCGGTGGACGCCGGCCGCTTCCACTGGGTGTTCGCGGTCGCCGAGGGCGGCCTGTCCACTCCGGCGGTGTTCCGGGAGTTCGACCGGCTGACCGCCGGTACGGACGTGCCCGCGCCCGAGGCCTCCCCGGCGCTGCTCGCGGCCCTCGCCTCGGGCGACGCCGACGCGCTGGCCGCCGTACTGCCCGGCTCCAACGGCCTCCAGGCCGCCGCGCTGTCGCTGCGCCCGCAGCTGGCCGCCACCCTCGCGGCGGGCGCCGACGCGGGGGCGCTGGCCGGGCTGGTGTCCGGGTCGGGGCCGACGACGGCGTTCCTCGTCCGGGACGCGGAGTCCGCCGCGAAGGTCGCCGCCGCGCTGGAGGCCTCCGGCACCTGCCGTGCCACCCGGGTCACCTCCTCCCCGGCCCCGGGGGCCACGGCCGTCTCCTGAGGCGCGGGGCGGCGGCGGGCCGGCAGCGGGCCGCCAGCGGGGCGGCGGGTCTCCGTGCCCGGCTACCTAGGCGCGGGATGAGTATCCGCACCCTGTCGCGGCACGGGGTGCGGCCGCGACCGTAGTGGGCATGACAGTCAGCGCACGCGCCATGGCCGCCGCCACGCCCGCCTCCCGCGACCGGTACGTGGACCTGCTCCGGGTCGCCTCGCTCGCCACCGTCGTGTGCGGGCACTGGCTGATGGCCGCCGTCAGCACCGACGGCATAGGGAACCTGCTCGCGCTGGTGCCCCCGCTCCAGCTGCTCACCTGGGGGCTCCAGGTCATGCCGGTGTTCTTCTTCGTCGGCGGGTTCTCGCACGCCCTGTCGTACCGCTCGCTGGAACGCCGCGGCGAGGGCCGGCCCGTCTACGCGGCCTTCCTGCGCGCCCGGCTCCAGCGGCTGCTGCGGCCCACCCTGGTCTTCGTCCTCGTCTGGGCCGCACTCGCGCTGCTCGTGCAGCTCGCCGGGGCGGACGGCGGCCGGCTGGCCGGTGCCGCGCTGCGGATGGTCACGCAGCCGCTGTGGTTCATCGGGATCTACCTCGCGATGGTGGCCCTCACCCCGCCGCTGCTGAGGCTGCACGCCCGCTGGGGGTGGGGGGCCTTCGCCGCCCTGGCCGGCGCCGCGGCCCTGGTCGACGTACTGCGCTTCGCGCTCGGCGTCCCCTACGCGGAGTTCCTGAACTTCGCCTTCGTCTGGCTCGCCGTGCACCAGCTCGGCTTCCTGCGCGCCGACGGCCGCATCACCCGTCCCGCGCTCCTCGGCGCCGCCGGCCTCGCCGGGGCCGTGCTGCTCGTGGCGGCCGGACCGTACCCGCTGTCCATGGTCGGGATGCCCGGGGAGAAGGTCTCCAACATGGCCCCGCCCACCCTCGCCCTGCTCTGCCACGGCATGTGGCTGGTCGGCGCCGTCCAGCTGCTCGTGCGGCCCGCGACGGCGTGGCTGGCCCGGCCGCGCGTGTGGCGCGGGGTCGTCGCCGCCAACGGCGTCGCCATGACCGCCTTCCTGTGGCACCTCACCGCCATGCTCGGCGTGTACGCCGCCCAGCTCGGCGCCGGCCTGGCGCTGCCCGAGCCGGCCACCGCCGCCTGGTGGGCGCAGGTACCGCCGCGGATCCTGCTCGCGGCCGCCCTCACCGCCGCGCTCGTGGCCTGCTTCCGCCGCTTCGAGGCGCCCGCCGCGGCCCGGGCCGTGCCCGCCGCCCCGGCGGGCGGACCGCCCCGGACCACGGCGGCCGCCCCCGGCAGCGGGCCCGCCGCCGCCCTGGGCACCACCCTGTGCCTGCTGGGGATCCTCGGCCTGTCCATGACCGGCCTCGGCGGGCTCCTGGAGGGCCACACCGCCGTCCTGATCGCCTTCCCGGTGACCGCGCCCGCCGCCATCGGCATGGCAGTGGGGGGCGCCTGGCTGGTGGAACGTTCCGCGTCGGCCCGGAGGGTTAGGCTGAGGGGCTGATCCACACCCTTTCCCTGGAGCGCGTCTGATGGCCGTCAATCTGGTCAATGTCGAGGCAGTCAGCAAGGTGTACGGCACCCGTACCCTGCTCGACGGCATCTCCCTCGGCGTGTCCGAGGGAGACCGGATCGGCGTCGTCGGCCGCAACGGCGACGGCAAGACCACCCTGATCCGGATGCTGGCCAAGCTGGAGGAGCCCGACTCCGGCCGCGTCACGCAGAGCGGCAGCCTGCAGATGGGCGTGCTCACCCAGCACGACTCCCTCGACCCGGCCGCCACCATCCGGCACGAGATCATCGGCGACATGGCCGACCACGAGTGGGCCGGCAACGCCAAGATCCGCGACGTCCTCACCGGTCTCTTCGGCGGCCTGGACCTGCCCGGCTTCGCCCAGGGCCTGGACACCGTCATCGGCCCGCTGTCCGGCGGCGAGCGCCGCCGCATCGCCCTCGCCAAGCTGCTCATGGCCGACCAGGACCTCCTCGTCCTCGACGAGCCCACCAACCACCTCGACGTCGAGGGCATCTCCTGGCTGGCCGGCCACCTCCAGGTCCGCCGCTCCGCCCTCGTCTGCGTCACCCACGACCGCTGGTTCCTCGACCAGGTCTGCACCCGCATGTGGGACGTGCAGCGCGGTGACGTCTTCGAGTACGAGGGCGGCTACAGCGACTACGTCTTCGCCCGCGCCGAGCGCGAGCGGATCGCCGCCACCGAAGAGGTCAAGCGGCAGAACCTGATGCGCAAGGAGCTGGCCTGGCTGCGCCGCGGCGCCCCCGCCCGGACCTCCAAGCCCCGCTACCGCATCGAGGCGGCCAACGAGCTGATCGCCGACGTGCCGGAGCCGCGCGACAAGTCGGAGCTGATGCGCTTCGCCAACGCCCGCCTCGGCAAGACCGTCTTCGACCTGGAGAACGTCACCGTCCAGGCCGGGCCCAAGACCCTGCTCAAGCACCTCACCTGGCACCTGGGCCCCGGCGACCGCGTCGGCCTCGTCGGCGTCAACGGCGCCGGCAAGACCTCCCTGCTGCGGGCCCTCGCCGAGGCCGCCCGCACCCAGGGCGAGACCCAGCCCGCCGAGGGCTCCGTCACCGTCGGCAAGACCGTGCGCCTGGCCTACCTCTCCCAGGAGGTCGGCGAGCTCGACCCGTCACTGCGCGTCCTGGAGGCCGTCCAGCGCGTCCGCGACCGCGTCGACCTCGGCAAGGGCCGCGAGATGACGGCGGGCCAGCTGTGCGAGCAGTTCGGGTTCACCAAGGAGAAGCAGTGGACGCCGGTCGGCGACCTCTCCGGCGGTGAGCGGCGCCGGCTGCAGATCCTGCGCCTGCTGATGGACGAACCCAACGTCCTCTTCCTCGACGAGCCCACCAACGACCTCGACATCGAGACCCTCACCCAGCTGGAGGACCTCCTCGACGGCTGGCCGGGGTCGATGATCGTGATCTCCCACGACCGGTTCTTCATCGAGCGCACCACCGACACGGTGATGGCGCTGCTCGGCGACGCGAGCCTGCGGATGCTGCCGCGCGGCCTGGACGAGTACCTGGAGCGCCGCCAGCGGATGATCGAGGCGGCCGCCCCGGCGCCGGCCCCGGCCGCCGCCGCCAAGTCGACCTCTTCCGGGGACTCGCGCGCCGCGAAGAAGGAGCTCCAGAAGATCGAGCGGCAGCTCAACAAGATGTCGGACCGCGAGACGAACCTGCACGCGCAGATCGCCGAGCACTCCACCGACTACGACAAGGTCGCCAAGCTCGACGCGGAGCTGCGGGAACTGATCTCCGAGCGCGACGACTTGGAGATGCGCTGGCTGGAACTGGCCGAGGAGGCCTGAGTCCAGGGGGCCGCGGGGGCCCCGAAAAGCGGGGGCCGGGTGGATAACGGCCGTGTCACGGGCCGGTCCTCCCTTGGGAACAGGGGTGCGACCGGCCCGGTGCGTACCGGCCACGAGTGATAGAAAGGGTCGGTTCTTTTCGATCTCCCGGACCGCCCCCACCGCTCGAACCCGAAGGTATGCGCTGATGACCGAGCCGCCCCAGCCGCCGAACCAGCCGCCGTCCCCTTCCGGTTACGGGCACCTGCCCGGGCCGCCGCAGCAGGGCTACGGGTACCCCCCGCAGGGCGCCAACCCGTACGCGCAGCAGCCGCCGACGGTGCCGCAGCACCCCGTCCAGCAGCCGGCGACGGTGCCGCAGCCGCTGTCCCAGCAGGGCGGGTACGGCTTCCCGCCGCCCGGGCCGGGCATGCCCCCCGGCCCGCCGGCACCCGGCGGACGGGGCCGGCGCAAGGGCGCGGTCGTCGTCGCGGCGGCCGTCGCGGGTGTCCTCGTACTCGGCACGGGCGCCTACTTCACCTTCCTGAGTGACGACGAGGGTGACAAGAAGCCCGCCGCGCAGGGCTCCGCGCCCGCCGACCCCAAGCCCGCGGCCTCCCCGTCCGTGGACAAGGGCGACGGCAGCGGCAACGGCATGGGCGAGCAGACCGACCTCAACGCGGGCCGCAAGCCCGGCGAGGACAAGGCGCTGTGGCTCAAGACGGCCAAGCTCCTGGCCGGCGGCGACACGGGCATCTCCACCCCGGCGATGTGGGTGGCCGGCGACACCGTCGTCAAGACCGTCGACAAGTCCGTCATCGCCTACGCCGTCACCGACGGCAAGGAGAAGTGGAAGCTCGACTTCAAGACGGAGATCTGCGGCTGGGCCGACCAGACCACCCCCGACGGCAAGACCGTCCTCACCATCAAGGACGGCGAGGGCTCCAACGCCACCTGCAACCAGATGAAGCTCGTCGACCTGAAGGCCGGCAAGGAGGGATGGACCAAGGAGCTCGCCAAGGAGAACCTCTTCGACGGCGGCGGCTCCGTCTCCATGGCCCTCACCGGCGACGTCTTCGTCGTCAACCGGATGGCCAACACCACCGTCCACAAGCTCGGCACCGGCGACAAGCTCTTCTCCGGCAACACCCCCGAGGGCTGCCAGCCGAGCCAGTACGCCGCCGGCAACGGCAAGCTGCTCGCCGTCGCCCTGTGCATGGACGACGACAAGACCATCGAGATCCAGGACGCCGACCCGGTCACCGGCAAGAAGACCTGGTCCTACCGGCTGCCCAAGGGCTGGCGCGTCGGCAGCGTCCTGTCCGTCTCCCCGATCGTCCTCGACATCACCAACCGGAACCTCGAGAACGCGGACGACACCAAGCGGGCCATCATCTCCCTGACGCCCGACGGCAAGAAGCGCGCCAGCATGTCCGCCGAGGGCTCCTTCGAGACCAACTGCAACGCCGGCAGCTCCGACAACCTCCAGGGCTGCGGCAACTCCGTGGTCGACGGCGACACCCTCTACCTGCGCACCACCACGAGCAAGGGCTTCGACAACGAGGTCGTCGCCTTCGACCTCGGCACCGGCAAGGCCAAGTGGCGCCAGAAGGCCGGCGACAAGCGCAACTGGTACCCGGTCAAGGCGGGCAACGGCCAGCTCATCGCCTACCGCGCCGGAGCCCTGCGCGAACCCGGCGAGATCGTTTCCATGGCGGCCGCGGGCGGCCAGCCCAAGACGCTGCTGCGCATGCCCTCCGGCCCCTCCGCGAACATCGAGAGCTCGATGGTCACCTTCCAGGTGCGGGCCTTCGAGGACGGCCGGTACTTCACCTCCACCACCAGGCTGAACGGCAACAACACGGAGGAGCGGCTCCTGATGGCCTTCGGCAAGTGAACGAGCCCACCGAGCGTCCCACCGAGCGCCCCACCGAGAGGCAGTAGCAACCGATGAGTACCCCGCCGCCCCCCAGCCAGCCGCCCTCCGGCGGTTTCGGCGGCCCCCCGCCGCCGCCCGGCCCCCCGCAGCCCCCGGCCCAGCCGCCCGCGGCCCCGGCCCCCCAGGCCGGCTACGGCTACCCGCAGCCCCAGGCACAGCCCGGCTACGGCTACCCGCAGCAGCAGCCCAGCACGCTCCAGGCCCCGGCGCAGCCCCAGTACCCCGCACCCGCGGGCGGCGGCAGCAACGACAAGCGCAACCAGCTGGCGATCGTCGGCGCGGCCGTCCTGGCCATGGCGCTCATCATCGGCGGCGGCTTCTGGTACGTCTCCGGCGACGACGGCGGCTCCGGACAGCCCACGGCCAACGGCGCCAGTGGCTCCCCCGACGGCGACAAGGCCCCCGCCGGCACCCCCGGCAGCGAGAAGGTCCCGTCCAACCCCAAGTCGAAGTCGCTCGTCAACGTCCCCAGCCCGGCCCCCGCCGACGTCGTCTCCGTCGACGGCTCCTGGCTGACCGACACCACCTACGTCAAGTCCGACCTGGCGAAGGTCGTCGGCTACAACCTCGTCGACGGCGGCAAGAAGTGGGAGCTCCCGCTCCCCGCCAACGTCTGCGGCGCCACCAAGCACATCAGCGACAACAAGACCGCCATCCTCTTCGAGGAGGGCATGGCGACCAACGAGAAGAAGTACCCCCAGTGCACCCAGGTCGGCGTCATCGACCTGAACACCGGAAAGCTCCTCTGGTCCGCCAACGCCAAGTCCGCCACCGGCGGCGACAAGCCGGTCTCCTTCAGCGAGGTCACCATCAGCGGCCAGACCGTCGCCGCGGGCGGTCTCTCCGGCGGCGCCGCCTGGAACCTCGCCGACGGCAAGTCCCTGTGGACCCCGAAGACCGACGGCGAAGGCTGCTACGACATGGGCTACGCCGGCGGCGAGGCCCTCGCCGTCCTGCGCAAGTGCGGCCGCGGCTCCAGCCCGACCCTGTACGCGCAGGCCCTCGACCCGGCCACCGGCGCGCCGAAGTACCAGTACAAGCTGTCCGCGGGCATCGAATGGGCCGGCATCATCTCCACCAAGCCGCTCATCATCGCCGCCAACGTGGGCAACACCGCCAAGAACGCCACCAACGTCAGCGACCTGTTCGTCGTCGACGACGCGGGCCAGCTCAAGACCCGCATCGGCCTCTCGGCCGGCAGCTACGCCCCCAAGTGCCCCGCCACCGAGGTCGAGCAGTGCTCGAAGATGGTCGTCGGCAACGGCAAGGTCTACCTGCCGTCGTACGAGCACCAGGGCACGTCCTCCGTCGGCCGCACCAACGAGATCGTCTCCTTCGACCTGGAGACCGGCAAGGCCACCAGCGACCGCGCCGACGCGGGCGAGAAGTACACCATGTACCCGCTGCGCATGGACGGGTCCAACATCATCGCCTACAAGGTGCCCCCGTACGACGGCGGCGGCCAGGTCGTCAGCATCGACGGCAAGACGATGAAGGAGACCCTGCTGATGCAGAACCCGGTGGACAAGGCCAGCCAGCGCATCGAGACCGCCTTCTCGCTGGACCACTCGGAGTTCCGCTACCACAACGGGCGCCTGTTCATCGCCCGCACCACGGTGCGCAAGCCGTACTCGGAGAAGTCCGACCCCGAGTTCCTCTTCGTCTCCTTCGCGGCGAGCTGACGCCCGCCCCTCCCCGACGCCGAGAGCCCCCGGACGGTACCCACCGATCGGGGGCTTTCGCGCGGTATCCGGCACGCCCCGTCGAACAAGCGTGTAGCTTGCCGGGTCAGAAGGATCTGGGGTGGGAGCCTTGATGGGCGTACGGGTCATGGTGGTCGACGAGCACCGTCTGCTGGCCGAGGCGCTCGCCTCGGCCCTGAAGCTGCGCGGGCACCGCGTGCTCGCCGCGGCCGCGCCGGCGGCCGGAGCCGCCGAACTGGTCATCGGCCGCGCCCCGGAGGTGTGCCTGTTCGGTACCGCCGCCCCGGCGGAGCCCGGGGTCTTCGAGCCGGTGGTGCGGATCAAGCGGGAGCGCCCGCAGATCGCCGTGGTGGTGCTGGGCCCCGTGCCGAGCCCGCGCGGGATAGCCGCGGCCTTCGCGGCCGGCGCCTCGGGGTACGTACGCCAGGACGAGCGCATCGAGGGCGTCGAGAGGGCCCTGGCCAAGGCCCGGGCGGGAGAGGTCGCCATCGCCCCCCAGCTCCTCCAGGGGGCCTTCGCGGAGCTGCTGAACCCCTCGGCGCAGCCCGACGACGAGGGCAGCCGGCTGCTGCGGCTGCTGACGCCGCGGGAGGTCGAGGTGCTGGTCCGGGTCGCGGAGGGCGAGGACACCCGGATGATCGCGGCCGGCATGGCCATCGCGCCGAGCACAGCCCGTACACATGTGCAGCGGGTACTGATGAAGCTCGGCGTGGGGTCACGGCTGGAGGCCGCCGCGCTGGCCGCGCGTACCGGACTCCTGGACCGGGCGGCGCTGCCCGTGCGGCAGCGGCCGCAGGAGGCCGGGGCCGAGCCGTTCGGGCACTGACCCCGGGCACTGACCCCGGGCACTGAGCCGGGCCCTGACGCCGGGCCCTGACGCCGGGCAGTGACGCCTGCCACTGGCCCCGGGCACTGACCCCGCCGGGCACGCCCCGCGCCCGGGCCGCCGCGGGCAAGGCCCGCGAAGTCCTGTCCGGGCGGGCGGGTACCGTGCCCGGAGGACGCGATTTCCTCGGAAGCGCGGAATCCGGTAAGCCAGTCACCAGAGCACGCGCATTCGCGTGCCTGCGCGAGAAAGAGGAGTGCGAGTGAGTAAGTACCTGGTCACCGGTGGTGCCGGATACGTGGGCAGCGTCGTGGCCGCCCATCTGCTGGAGGCCGGACACGAGGTGACCATCCTCGACAACCTCTCCACCGGCTTCACCGAGGGCGTCCCCGCGGGCGCCACCCTGATCGACGGCCGGATCCAGGACGCCGCCGACCACCTGGACTCCTCCTACGACGCCGTACTGCACTTCGCGGCCTCCTCGCAGGTGGGCGAGTCCGTGGTGAACCCCGGCAAGTACTGGGACAACAACGTCGGCGGCACCCTCGCCCTGCTGACCGCGATGCGCGAGGCCGGGGTCCGACGCCTCGTCTTCTCCTCCACCGCCGCGACCTACGGCGAGCCCTCCAGCGGAGTGCTGACGGAGACCTCGGTGACCGCGCCGACCAACCCGTACGGCGCCTCGAAGCTGGCCGTCGACCACATGATCGCGGGGGAGTGCGCGGCGCACGGCCTCGCCGCCGTCTCGCTGCGCTACTTCAACGTGGCCGGCGCCTACCGCGAGTTCGGCGAGCGCCACGACCCTGAGACGCACCTGATCCCGCTGGTGCTCCAGGTCGCCCTCGGGGAGCGCGAGTCCATCTCGGTGTTCGGTGACGACTACCCGACCCCCGACGGCACCTGCGTCCGCGACTACATCCACGTCGCCGACCTCGCGGAGGCCCACCTGGCCGCGCTGCGCGTAGCCGCCGAGGGCGAGCACCTGGTGTGCAACCTCGGCAACGGCAGCGGCTTCTCGGTCCGCGAGGTGATCGAGACGGTCCGCAAGGTCACCGGCCGGGAGATCCCCGAGGTCGTCGCCCCGCGCCGCGCCGGGGACCCGGCGGTCCTCGTCGCCTCCGCCCGGACGGCGCACGAGCGCCTCGGCTGGACCCCGACCCGCTCGGACCTCACCAACATCGTGACGGACGCCTGGAACTTCGCCCGCGAGCAGCGTTCCTGACGCCCCGGCTCCCCGTCGCGCGCCCCCCGCACCAGAAGGTGCGGGGGGCGCGCGCGTTGGGGCCGGGCGCGGCGGGCAGGCGCCGCGCGCGGGCGCCCGGCGTGCGTACGCCGGGTGAAATGCCCCCCGTGCAACTGCCCGCGGCACACGCTGGTCGGAAATCCGCCTCCGGGGCCGCCGGAAGGGTTGAAAACAAGCCACCGCGACAGCCGTTGCGGACCGTCCCACCGGAAAACTGCTCGAAAAACTTCTGCTATTCGGCCAACCGCGAGACTCCGCCCGTTCTACGCTGATGCGTGACACCGGTGGGGGCCGGTGTTGATTCAGGGGTCGAGACACGCCGGGTACGGCGTCCGGTCCGGGGTAGTGCACAGATGTCGCGGCGGCGGCCGCGGGGGCTGTGGGCCACCCGGCCGGGCGCCGTACCCGTAGTCGTCCGTTCCCCGACCCTTGGGGGTTTTGTGGTTCGTATCCGGGTCCTGGTGGTCGACGGCCACCGCATCTTCGCCGAGTCTCTGGCAGCCGCGCTCGCGGCCGAGCCGGACGTGGACGTGTCCGCGGCCGGCAGCGGTCCCGCGGCCTCGCGCTGCCTGGAGCGCGCGGTGGCGGAAGGCCGCCGCTACGACGTGCTGCTCGTCGACGCCGACCTCGGCACCGGCGCGGCGGCCGCGTCGGGGGCCGTGCCCGGCCAGCGGGAACCGGGCTCCGGCCCGGCCCCGCCGCCGGCCGACGGGATCGCCCTCGTCGCGGGCGTGAGGGTGGCGCACCCCGGCGTGCGCACCGTGGTCCTGGCCGAGCGCGACGACCCCCGCCGGGCCGCGCTGGCCCTCCAGGCGGGTGCCTCGGGCTGGGTCGCCAAGGACTGCTCGCTCTCACGGCTGCTGGCCGTCATCCGCGGAGTGCTGCGCGAGGAGACCCACCTGCCGCCCGCGCTGCTCACCGGGGTGCTGCGGGAGCTGACCGCCGCCCGCAAGCACCGTACGGACAGCGAGCGGCTCGTGGAGTCCCTCACCCCGCGCGAGCACGAGGTGCTGCGCTGCATGGTGGCGGGGCTGGGCCGCAAGGACGTGGCCGCGCGGCTGTTCCTGTCCCCGCACACCGTCCGCACCCACATGCAGAACGTGCTGGGCAAGCTGGGGGTGCACTCCACCCTGGCCGCCGTGGCACTGGCCCGGCGGGCCGGAGTGCGCCCCGCCGAGCTAGCCGGGGACGTTGTCGAACGGAGCGGTCAACTGGCGTAGCAGCCCGGCGAGCTCGCCCCGCTGCATCGCGGAGAGCTGGGCCAGGATCGCGCGTTCCTGGGCCAGCAGTCCCGCCAGGGACTGGTCCGCCCGGTCGCGCCCCTCGGGCGTCAGCCGGACCAGCACCCCGCGCCGGTCGCTGGGGTCGGGCAGCCGCTCGACGAGGCCCTTCTTGGCCAGCCGGTCGATGCGGTTGGTCATGGTGCCGGAGGTGACGAGTGTCTGCGTCAGCAGCTGTCCGGGGGAGAGCTGGTAGGGCGCGCCCGCGCGCCGCAGCGAGGTCAGGACGTCGAACTCCCACGGCTCCAGGCCGTGCTCGGAGAAGGCGAGCCTGCGGGCCCGGTCGAGGTGGCGCGCGAGCCGGCTGACGCGGCTGAGCACTTCGAGCGGTTCCACGTCGAGGTCAGGGCGCTCTCGCCGCCATGCCGCGACCAGTCGGTCGACCTCGTCCTCCATGCCGATCAGTGTACGGGGTCTGTCGACATGAAGTCTCTTCAAATCGAGAATCTTGACGTCGAGATATAGTCTGGACGAGCATGGGGCATGGAGGTGGCCGGAACGGCTTCCACTTCCGACCGCCCCACCAGTAGGGAGGCTCGAACATGCATTCCGATATCGCGCCGGCCGTGCGCCCCCACGCCCTGGACGGCTCCGCACCCGTCTGGGACCCCCAGCAGTACCTTCGCCACGCCGGCCACCGCACGCGCCCCTTCCTCGACCTGATGAACCGCATACCCGAGCTCCCCAACCGGCCCGCACGCATCGCCGACCTCGGCTGCGGCCCCGGCAACGTCACCGCGCTCCTCGCCGACCGCTGGCCCGAGGCCCGCATCACCGGCTTCGACCTCTCCCCGCAGATGCTCCAGCGCGCCACCGCCGAGTACGCCGGACCCACCCCCGGCGGCGGCCTGCTCGACTTCCGCCACGCCGACCTCGCCGACTGGATGCCCGAGGAGACGTACGACCTGATCGTCTCCAACGCGGCCCTGCAGTGGGTGCCCAGCCACCCCGGCTCCTTCGCCGCCTGGATCAACGGCCTGCGCCCCGGCGGCACCTTCGCCTTCCAGATCCCCGGCAACTTCACCGCCCCCAGCCACCGGCTCCTCGCCGAACTGTGCGACACCCCGCGCTGGCGCGACCGCCTCGCCGGACACGGCGCGCGTTACATCCACATCCTCGAACCCGCCGAGTACCTGGCCCGCTTCACCGAACTCGGCTGCGCGGTCGACGTCTGGGAGACCACGTACTCCCAGCTCCTCCAGGGCGCCGACCCCGTCCTCGACTGGGTCAAGGGCACCGCCCTGCGCCCCGTCCTCACCGCCCTCGGCGACGACCGCGACGCCGTCGACAGCTTCCTCTCCGAATACCGCGAGGCCCTGCGCGCCGCCTACCCGCCGGGCCCCCGGGGTACCGTCTTCCCGTTTCGCCGCATCTTCGCCGTCGCCCACAAGGAGGCATGACCGTGCTGACCGCAGTCGACCACGTCCAACTCGCCGCGCCGCCCGGATCGGAGGACAAGCTGCGTGCCTACTACCAAGACGTCCTGGGCATGCGGGAGATCTCCAAACCTCCCGTCCTCGCCGCGCGCGGGGGCTGCTGGTTCACCGCCGGAGGCGTGCAGCTGCACCTGGGCGTGGAAGAAGACTTCCGGCCGGCCCGCAAAGCGCACCCCGGGCTGCGGGTGACCGGCATCGAGGAGTACGCCGACAGACTCCGTGAACGCGGCGCCGACGTCGTCTGGGACGACAACCTGCCGGGCCACCGGCGCTTCTACTCCCACGACCCCGTCGGCAACCGGCTCGAATTCCTGGAGCCCCACGCCACCCACGCCCCCGTCGCCGGCGGCCCGACGGCCGGCTGACGGACCGACGGGCCCCGCACGGCCCCGCACGACGCGGCGGCGCCCCGCCACCGGAACACCGGTGACGGGGCGCCGCCGCGCGGCCCCTGCGGACCTCAGCTCTTGCGGTGGCCCACCAGCCGCGGCCGCGCCTCCAGGTTCTCCAGCCCGTGCCAGGCCAGGTTCACCAGGTGCGCGGCCACCTCCGCCTTCTTCGGCCGCCGCGTCTCCAGCCACCACTGGCCCGTCAGCGCCACCATCCCGACCAGCGCCTGCGCGTACAGCGGCGCCAGCTTCGGATCGAAGCCCCGGGCCTTGAACTCCAGCCCCAGGATGTCCTCCACCTGCGTGGCGATGTCACTGATCAGCGAAGCGAACGTGCCCGTCGACTGCGCCACCGGCGAATCCCGCACCAGGATCCGGAAACCGTCCGTGTAGTTCTCGATGTAGTCCAGCAGCGCGAACGCCGCCTGCTCCAGCAGCTCACGCGGATGCCCGGCCGTCAGCGCGCCCGTCACCCCCTCCAGCAGCTGCCGCATCTCGCGGTCCACGACCACCGCGTACAGGCCCTCCTTGCCGCCGAAGTGCTCGTACACCACCGGCTTGGACACCCCGGCCTTCGCCGCGATCTCCTCCACCGAAGTGCCCTCGAACCCCTTCTCCGCGAACAGGGTGCGGCCGATGTCCAGCAGTTGCTGGCGCCGTTCGGCGCCCGTCATCCGGACCCGGCGTCCTCGCCTGGGCTTGTCGCTGCTGGAACTGCTGCCGTCGATCGCCACGTCCCCCATCATGCCGCGTTCGGCGTCTCTTCCCTGCGCCGGGCTTCGATCCTCGCCCCCGACGGCCAGCGCACGTCAGAGGCCCACCCCAGCAGCTCGAACCAGCGGATCAGCCGCGCACTCGAATCCACCTGGCCGCGCAGCACCCCGTGCCGCGCCGACGTCGGGTCCGCGTGGTGCAGGTTGTGCCACGACTCCCCGCACGACAGCACCGCCAGCCACCACACGTTGCCCGAGCGGTCCCGCGACCTGAACGGCCGCTTGCCCACCGCGTGGCAGATCGAATTGATCGACCACGTCACGTGGTGCAGCAGCGCCACGCGCACCAGCGAACCCCAGAAGAACGCCGTGAACGCACCCCACCAGGACATCGTCACCAGACCGCCCACCAACGGCGGGACCGCCAGCGACAGCATCGTCCAGAAGACGAAGTCACGGCTGATCCGCCGGATCGCCGGATCCTTGATCAGGTCCGGGGCGTACTTCTGCTGATCGGTCTGCTCCTCGTCGAACAACCAGCCGATGTGCGCCCACCACAGGCCCTTCATCAACGCCGGCACCGTCTCCCCGAACCGCCACGGCGAATGCGGGTCGCCCTCGTGGTCGGAGTACTTGTGGTGCTTGCGGTGATCGGCGACCCACCGCACCAGCGGCCCCTCCACCGCCATCGACCCCATGACCGCCAGCGCGATCCGCAGCGGCCGCTTCGCCTTGAAGGAACCGTGCGTGAAGTAGCGGTGGAAGCCGATGGTGATCCCGTGGCACGCCAGGAAGTACATGAACACCATCAGGCCGAGGTCCAGCCAGGTCACCCCCCAGCCCCAGGCCAGCGGCACCGCCGCCAGCAGCGCCAGGAACGGCACGGTGATGAACAGCAGCAGCGCGATCTGCTCCACGGAGCGCTTCCGCTCACCACCGCGCGTCGCGGTGGGCGCCGAGGGCGCCGAGGAGTCCTCGATCAATTCGGGACTGATGGCCATGGTGGGGTCCCCTGGGGGGTGAGAAGCCGGCAGGCGCCGGGGCACGGACCTACGGATCCGTAACCTACGGCATCGTAAGTATGGCAAACACGGCCCGCGCGGCAACAGGACGACGCCACCCGCGCGACCCGAGTCCAAAGAGCGGGCGCTCTGCCAGGGCACAGGGACTCGCCACCTATCCTGGTGTCGTCGGACAGCGCGGTCCGCACGGGCAGCCCGGGCTGCGCAGCACGACCGGCATGGCCGCGCACCCCCCGGGAGCCCACAGCCCAGTAGCGCTCGAACACTGCAAGGAGCCGCACCTGTGAGCAGTGCTGACCAGGCCGCCCAGGCCCCCGTCACCCAGCCCGCCGACCCCTCCGCCGCGACGCGGACGGCGGAGACGGCGAACGCGGAGCTGCGCGCGGACATCCGCCGCCTCGGCGACCTCCTCGGCGAAACCCTCGTCCGCCAGGAAGGCCAGGAACTCCTCGACCTCGTCGAGCGGGTCCGCGCCCTGACCCGCACCGACGGCGAGGCCGCCGCGGCCCTCCTCGGAGACATCGACCTGGAGACCGCCGCCAAGCTGGTGCGCGCCTTCTCCACCTACTTCCACCTCGCCAACGTCACCGAGCAGGTGCACCGCGGCAAGGAACTGCGCGCACACCGCGCCGCCGAGGGCGGGCTCCTCGCCCGCACCGCGGACATGCTCAAGGACGCCGACCCCGAGCACCTGCGCGAGACGGTCAAGAACCTCAACGTCCGCCCCGTCTTCACCGCGCACCCCACCGAGGCCGCCCGCCGCAGCGTCCTGAACAAGCTGCGCCGCATCGCCGCCCTGCTGGAGGAGCCCGTCTCCGGCGCCGGCGAACGCCGCCGCCACGACCTGCGCCTCGCCGAGAACATCGACCTCGTCTGGCAGACCGACGAACTGCGCGTCGTCCGCCCCGAGCCCGCCGACGAGGCCCGCAACGCCATCTACTACCTCGACGAGCTCCACGCCGGCGCCGTCGGCGACGTCCTGGAGGACCTCGCCGCCGAGCTCCAGCGCGTCGGCGTCGAACTGCCCGCCGGCACCCGACCCCTCACCTTCGGCACCTGGATCGGCGGCGACCGCGACGGCAACCCCAACGTCACCCCCCAGGTCACCCGCGACGTCCTGATCCTCCAGCACGAGCACGGCATCACCGACGCCCTCGAACTCGTCGACTTCCTGCGCAGCCTGCTCTCCAACTCCATCCGCATCGCCGGCGCCACCGAGGAGCTCCTCGCCTCCCTCCAGGCCGACCTGGAACGCCTCCCCGAGATCAGCCCCCGCTACAAGCGGCTGAACGCCGAAGAGCCGTACCGCCTCAAGGCCACCTGCATCCGGCAGAAGCTCCTCAACACCCGCGAGCGCCTCGCCAAGGGCACCCCCCACGAGGAAGGCCGCGACTACCTCGGCACCGCCGAGCTCCTCGCCGACCTCACCCTCATCCAGACCTCCCTGCGCGAGCACCGCGGCGCCCTCTTCGCCGACGGCCGCATGGACCGCACCATCCGCACCCTGGCCGCCTTCGGCCTCCAGCTCGCCACCATGGACGTACGCGAACACGCCGACGCCCACCACCACGCCCTCGGCCAGCTCTTCGACCGCCTCGGCGAGGAGTCCTGGCGCTACGCCGACATGCCGCGCGACTACCGGCAGAAGCTCCTCGCCAAGGAACTCCGCTCCCGCCGCCCCCTCGCGCCCACCCCCGCCCCCCTCGACGCGGCCGGCCAGAAGACCCTCGGCGTCTTCACCGCCATCAAGGACGCCTTCGAGAAGTTCGGCCCCGAGGTCATCGAGTCCTACATCATCTCGATGTGCCAGGGCGCCGACGACGTCTTCGCCGCCGCCGTCCTCGCCCGCGAAGCCGGCCTCATCGACCTCCACGGCGGCTGGGCCAAGATCGGCATCGTCCCGCTCCTGGAGACCACCGACGAGCTCCGCGCCGCCGACGTCATCCTCGACGAGATGCTCGCCGACCCCTCCTACCGGCGCCTCGTCTCCCTGCGCGGCGACGTCCAGGAGGTCATGCTCGGCTACTCCGACTCCAGCAAGTTCGGCGGCATCACCACCAGCCAGTGGGAGATCCACCGCGCCCAGCGCCGGCTCCGCGACGTCGCCCACCGCCACGGCGTACGCCTGCGCCTCTTCCACGGCCGCGGCGGCACCGTCGGCCGCGGCGGCGGCCCCTCCCACGACGCGATCCTCGCCCAGCCCTGGGGCACCCTCGAAGGCGAGATCAAGGTCACCGAACAGGGCGAGGTCATCTCCGACAAGTACCTCGTCCCCTCCCTGGCCCGCGAGAACCTGGAACTGACCGTCGCGGCCACCCTCCAGGCCTCCGCCCTGCACACCGCCCCCCGCCAGTCCGACGACGCCCTCACCCGCTGGGACGCGGCCATGGACATCGTCTCGGACGCCGCCCACGGCGCCTACCGCGAACTCGTCGAGGACCCCGACCTGCCCGCGTACTTCTTCGCGGCCACCCCCGTCGACCAGCTCGCCGACCTGCACCTCGGCTCCCGCCCCTCCCGCCGCCCCGACTCCGGCGCCGGCCTCGACGGCCTGCGCGCCATCCCGTGGGTCTTCGGCTGGACCCAGTCCCGCCAGATCGTCCCCGGCTGGTACGGCGTCGGCTCCGGCCTCAAGGCCCTGCGCGAGGCCGGCCAGGACACCGTCCTCACCGAGATGGGCGACCGCTGGCACTTCTTCCGCAACTTCCTGTCCAACGTCGAGATGACGCTGGCCAAGACCGACCTGCGGATCGCCCGCCACTACGTCGACACCCTCGTCCCCGACGAACTCAAGCACGTTTTCGACCGCATCCAGGCCGAGCACGAGCTCACCGTCCGCGAGGTCCTGCGCATCACCGGCGGGAAGCAGCTCCTCGACTCCCAGCCCGTCCTCCAGCAGACCTTCGCCGTCCGCGACGCCTACCTCGACCCGATCTCCTACCTCCAGGTCTCCCTGCTGGCCCGCCAGCGCCAGGCCGCCGCCCGAGGCGAGGACCCGGACCCGCTGCTGGCCCGGGCCCTGCTGCTCACCGTCAACGGCGTAGCCGCCGGCCTGCGCAACACCGGCTGACCGGCCCCGTACGCCGTCCCGAGAACGCAGGAAGCCCCCGCCGTCCGGCGGGGGCTTCCTCGTACGTCAGGAGTTGTACGCCGACTGGGCGCGCTCCAGGCCCTCCTGGACCAGGCACTCCACCGCGTCCGCCGACCGGTCCACGAACCAGCCCAGCTCCTTGCGCTCCGTGGAGGAGAAGTCCTTCAGCACGAAGTCCGCGACCTGCATCCGGCCCGGCGGCCGGCCGATGCCGCACCGCACCCGGTGGTAGTCGGCGCCCATCGACTTCGTCATCGACTTCAGCCCGTTGTGGCCGTTGTCGCCGCCGCCCAGCTTCAGCCGCAGCGTCGCGTAGTCGATGTCCAGCTCGTCGTGGACCGCCACGATCCGCTCCAGCGGCACCTTGTAGAAGTCCCGCAGCGCCGTCACCGGCCCGCCCGACAGGTTCATGAACGACATCGGCTTCGCGATGACCACCCGGCGGTTCAGCGGCCCCGGCGGCCCCATCCGGCCCTCGACCACCTGCGCCCGCGCCTTGTGCGCCTTGAACTTCCCGCCGATCCGCTCCGCCAGCAGGTCCGCCACCATGAATCCGATGTTGTGGCGGTTGCCGGCGTACTCCGCCCCCGGGTTACCGAGACCGACGATCAGCCACGGCGCCGCGTCGTCCGACATCAAAAGCTCCTTAAGCCCGTGAACGAGAACGACCGCCGTCCCGCTCCAGTGGAGCCGGACGGCGGTCGGTCAGCAACTGCTGAGGGGGTGGGGCGAGGCTCAGGCCTCGGTGCCCTCGGCGGCCTCGGCGGCCGGCTCCTCGGCCTGCGGGGCGACGACCTGCAGGACGGCGGTCTCGCCGTCGACGGCCAGCGTGGTGCCGGCCGGCAGGACCAGGTCCTTGGCGTGGATGGAGGCACCGGCCTCCAGGCCCGCGATGGAGACGGTGACCTCGGTCGGGATGTGGGTGGCCTCGGCCTCGACCGTGATGGTCGAGAGCAGGGTCTCCAGCAGGTTGCCGCCGGCGGCCAGGTCGCCCTCGGTCACGACCGGAACCTCGACCGTGACCTTCTCGCCCTTCTGGACGATCAGGAAGTCGACGTGCAGGATGTTGCGACGCAGGGGGTGGCGCTGGACGGCCTTCGGGATGACCAGCTCGGTGCTGTCACCGTCGATGTCCAGGGAGAGCAGCACGTTCGGGGTCTTCAGCGCCATCATCAGGGCGTGCGACTCGACACCGACGTGCTTCGGGGTGGTGCCGTGGCCGTAGATGACACCCGGGGTCAGGGCGTCGCGGCGGGACTGGCGGGCAGAGCCCTTGCCGAAAGAGTCGCGGAGCTTCGCGGAAAGCTTGATCTCGGACATGTTCACTCCTCGTGGGGTGACGAAAACGGACAGAGGTCACCCGGCCGAAACGGCCTGCTACGAAGAGCGCGTCGATAACGGAGCATCCGTACCGGAAAACAGGTACGGCCTCCCTCGCCGAGCAACTCGTCGAGTGTACCCGGGAGGGAGGCCGCTCCCAAAAGGATCTAGCCCGCAGGCCGGCGCAGGGCCGTCAGGCCTACTGCTGCTCCTCGAACAGGCTCGTCACCGAACCGTCCTCGAAGACCTCGCGCACCGCGCGGGCGATCATCGGGGCGATCGACAGGACCGTGATCTTGTCGAGCTCCAGGTCGGACGGGTCCGGCAGGGTGTTCGTGAAGATGAACTCGCTGACCTTGGAGTTCTTCAGGCGGTCGGCCGCCGGGCCCGACAGGATGCCGTGCGTGGCCGTCACGATGACGTCCTCCGCGCCGTGCGCGAAGAGCGCCTCGGCGGCGGCGCAGATCGTGCCACCCGTGTCGATCATGTCGTCGACCAGGACGCAGACGCGGCCCTTGACCTCACCCACGACCTCGTGGACGGTCACCTGGTTGGCGACGTCCTTGTCACGGCGCTTGTGCACGATCGCCAGCGGCGCGTCCAGACGGTCGCACCAGCGGTCGGCCACGCGCACGCGGCCGGCGTCCGGGGAGACGACCGTCAGCTTCGAGCGGTCCACCTTGGCGCCCACGTAGTCCGCGAGGACGTTCAGGGCCGACAGGTGGTCCACCGGACCGTCGAAGAAGCCCTGGATCTGGTCGGTGTGCAGATCGACCGTCAGGATGCGGTCCGCACCCGAGGTCTTCAGCAGGTCCGCCACCAGGCGGGCCGAGATCGGCTCGCGGCCCTTGTGCTTCTTGTCCTGGCGGGCGTACCCGTAGGACGGGATGATCACGGTGATGGAGCGTGCCGACGCGCGCTTCAGCGCGTCGATCATGATCAGCTGCTCCATGATCCACTTGTTGATCGGAGCCGTGTGGCTCTGGATCAGGAAGCAGTCCGCGCCGCGAGCCGACTCCTGGAAGCGGACGTAGATCTCGCCGTTCGCGAAGTCGAAAGCCTTGGTCGGCACGAGGCCGACACCGAGCTGGTGCGCGACCTCCTCGGCCAGCTCGGGGTGGGCGCGGCCGGAGAAGAGCATCAGCTTCTTCTCGCCGGTCGTCTTGATCCCGGTCACAGCACTGTCTCCTCAGACGTGTGAAAGCTGCTCGCCCCCGTGTGCGTCCGTCCCGCACACGGTGAGCCAGCCGAATTGCGTGCACCTATCACGGTACGCCGTCCTGGGCGTACCTGTTTCCGGTCAGTTCACCTCAATGGCTGCCGGAGTCCTTCTCCGCCGACGACTGCGCGGCCGTCGCCGCCGCGCTGCCGGGACGCTTGCGGGCCACCCAACCCTCGATATTCCGCTGCTGGCCACGGGCCACGGCCAGCGCGCCGGGCGGCACGTCCTTCGTGATCACCGAGCCGGCGGCCGTGTAGGCACCGTCCCCGATGGTGACGGGAGCCACAAACATGTTGTCCGAACCCGTCTTGCAGTGTGAGCCGACCGTGGTGTGGTGCTTGTGCTCACCGTCGTAATTGACGAACACGCTCGCCGCGCCGATGTTCGAGTACTCGCCGATCGTCGCGTCACCCACGTAGGACAGGTGCGGCACCTTCGTGCCCTCGCCGATCGTCGCGTTCTTCATCTCGACGTACGTGCCGGCCTTCGACTTCACACCCAGGTTCGTACCCGGACGCAGGTACGCGAACGGACCCACCGAAGCCAGGTCCCCGATCACCGCCGAGTCCGCCACGGCGTTGTCCACCCGGGCCCCCGCACCCACGCGGGTGTCCTTCAGGCGGGTGTTCGGGCCGACCTCGGCCCCCTCGCCGATGTGCGTCGCGCCGAGCAGCTGCGTACCCGGGTGGATCACGGCGTCCTGCCCGAACGTCACGGTCACGTCCACGAACGTCCCCGCCGGGTCCACGACCGTCACGCCCGCCAGCATCGCCCGCTCCAGCAGACGCGCGTTCAGCAGCGCCCGCGCCTCCGCCAGCTGCACGCGGTTGTTGATCCCGAGGATCTGCCGGTGGTCACTGCCGACCGCCGCACCGACGCGGTGCCCCGCCTCGCGCAGGATCCCGAGCACGTCGGTGAGGTACTCCTCGCCCTGGCTGTTGTCCGTACGGACCTTGCCGAGCGCGTCCGCGAGGAGCGCGCCGTCGAACGCGAAGACCCCGGAGTTGATCTCCCGGATCGCGCGCTGCGCGTCGGTGGCGTCCTTGTGCTCGACGATGGCGGTCACGGCGCCGGTGGCCGGGTCGCGGACGATGCGGCCGTAGCCGGTGGAGTCGGGGACCTCGGCGGTGAGCACGGTGACGGCGTTGCCGTCGGCCTCGTGGGTGGCCGCGAGGGCCCGCAGGGTCTCGCCGGTGAGCAGCGGGGTGTCGCCGCAGACGACGATCACGGTGCCGGTCAGCTGGCCGCCGAGCTCCTCCAGGGCCATGCGGACGGCGTGGCCGGTGCCGTTCTGCTCGTACTGGACGGCGGTGCGGACGCCGGCGTCGACGCCGGCGAGGTGCGCGGTGACCTGCTCGCGGGCGTGGCCCACGACGACCACGAGGTGGGTCGGGTCCAGCTCACGGGAGGCCGCGACCACGTGACCGACGAGCGAGCGCCCGGCGATCTCGTGCAGAACCTTGGGTGTGGCCGACTTCATGCGGGTGCCCTCACCCGCTGCGAGTACGACGACGGCTGCCGGGCGGGTTGCGCTCACGGGTGGGCCCTTCGGCTTCGGGGGTGGACCCGTGAAGGATAGCGGGGGGCCACAGTCCGAAAACGAGGCCGGGTCCCGACCGTGAGGTCAGGACCCGTGCGTGCCGAGCTCCCCCGCCAGGACTCGAACCCGGACATAAGGCACCAAAAGCCTCAGTGCTGCCAATTACACCACAGGGGATAGCTAATCAACCTAAATCGGACATCAAGCCCTGCCGCTCCAAGTTGATCGCTCCTACTATGCCGCACCCTGCCCCCTCAATGCGACGGTCAATGTGGCGGTGCCGGCGGGCGTCTTCGGAGGCCGGCGTTTCTCCGGAAAGGGCGGGCCGGCGTGCTGGGGCCGCTGCGTACGCTGGACGGCATGACCGGTACGGGGGATGAGCGCGAGGGGACGGGCCGGGACGGGCCCTGGTGGTGGGAGCGGCGGCGGGGGGCCGTGCTCGACGTGGGGCTCGGGGTGGCCTCGGCCGTGGAGTGCGCCTTCGAGGGGGTGCCGACCGCGCGTGAGGCCGGGCTGCCGGTGTGGGCCGGGGTGGTGTTCGGGGCGCTGGCGGGGTCGGCGCTGGTGCTGCGCCGGCGCCGGCCCGTGGCGGTGGTGCTCGTCGGGATCGCCGTCACGCCGGCCACGATGGGCTTCCTGCTCGGTGTGGTGGGGCTGTACACGCTGGCGGCCTGCGAGGTGCCCCGGCGGATCCTGGCGACGCTGGCCGCGATGTCGCTGGCCGGGACGTTCGTGGTGACGTACGTGCAGACCCGCGGGGACGTGGAGGCCGACGGCACGCTCGTGATCGTGCTGTCCGTGTTCATGGCGGTGGCGCTGACGGTGCCGCCGGTCCTGCTCGGGCTGTACGTGGGCGCGCGGCGCCGGCTGATGGAGAGCCTGCAGGAGCGGGCGGACTCGTTGGAGCGGGAGCTGTCGCTGCTGGCGGACCGGGCGGAGGAGCGGGCCGAGTGGGCGCGCCAGGAGGAGCGGACGCGCATCGCGCGGGAGATGCACGACGTGGTGGCGCACCGGGTGTCGCTGATGGTGGTGCACGCGGCGGCGCTGCAGGCGGTGGCGGCGAAGGATCCCGTGAAGGCGGTGCGGAACGCGGCGCTGGTGGGTGACATGGGACGCCAGGCGTTGACGGAGCTGCGGGAGATGCTGGGGGTGCTGCGGGCTCCGGAGAAGCAGCCGGTGCGGGAGGTGTCCGCGCCGGTGGCCCTGGAGGAGGGGCCTTCGCTCGGGGAGCTGGAGGCGCTGGTGGGGCAGTCGCGGGCGGCCGGGATGGTCGTGGAGGTGCTGGTGCAGGGCGAGGGCGGGGGCTACCGGCCGGAGGTGGAGCAGACGGCGTACCGGGTGGTGCAGGAGGCGCTGACCAACTGCCACAAGCACGCTCCGGGCGCGCGGGTCGTCGTACGGCTGGCGCACCGGGAGGGGGAGGTGGCCATGCAGGTGGAGAACGGGCCGTGTGAGGGGGAGGTGCGGGGTGCCGACCTGCCCAGTGGGGGGAACGGGCTGGTCGGGATGCGGGAGCGGGTGCTGGGGCTGGGCGGGGTGTTCGTGTCCGGGCCGACGGACGGGGGCGGGTTCAAGGTGTCGGCGGTGCTGCCGGCCCGGTAGTGGCGGCGGGTCCGTCAGCCGGTGGTGAGGCGGGCGGGCTGGAGGCCGGTGAGGAGGAGGGTGAGGGCCTCGTCGAGTCCGGCGCCGAGGTACCAGTCGCCGGTGTGGTCGACGAGGTAGACGCGGCCCTCGCGGTCGATGGCGAGGTGGGAGCCGCCGTCGGTGCCGGCGCCGAGCGGGCAGAGCTGGGTGGACAGGGCGCGGCCGAGGTCGGCGAAGGTGCGGGCGAGGTGGAGGCCGGTCAGCGGGTCGACGCGTACGGGCGTCGGGGCTATCTGGCGGCCGGGGCCCGGGGCGATGAGGGTGAGGCCGCCGAATTCGGCCCAGGCCTCGACGGCGGCGGGGAAGACGGTGTGCCGGTGGCCGGCGGGGGTGGTGTGGTCGCGCAGGGCGTCGGCCCAGTATTCGGCCTGCTTGATGTCCCAGCGGCCGGGTTCCCATCCGGCGGTGCGCAGGGCGGAGTCCACGGGGCCGGGGAACCGGGTGGCCGAGGAGCGGTCGTAGGAGGCGGAGGACGCGGTCATGGTGGCTACTCGGGGTGGGTGAGGTCGACGGGGCGTACGCCGAAGTGGTTGAGGAGCGCGTCGCAGGAGCGGCAGGGCGGCGCGTAGATGCCGTGGAGGGGGTCGCCGTCCTCGCGGATGTGGCGGGCGGTTATGCGGGCGTGCTTGAGGGAGCGGCGGGCTTCGCTCGCCGAGAGGGGTTTGCGGGAGGCGCGCTTGCTGCGGGCGCCCTCGACGGCGGCGAGGTGGCGGGAGAGCAGGATCGCTTCGGGGCACCGGCCGGTGAAGCGTTCGCGCTGGCCGCTGGTGAGGGTGTCGAGGAAGTCCTGGACGAGGGGGTGCAGGGCGGGCGGCTGGTCGCCCTTGCCGGCGGTGCCGGTGAGGGTTTCGCCGCGGACGGAGAGGGCGGCGGCGACGGTGGGCAGGATGCCGTCCCGGCGGAAGCGGAGCACGGGCGTGGTCTGGGCCGTGCCGGTGCTGCTCCAGCGCAGGCGGGGGTCGCCGACGGGGCCGGCGTCGGCCGGTTGCGGGCGGCCGGTGCCGAGTGCCGCGTTCTGTGTGGTCGCGGTCCGTGTGGTCGCGGTCTGCATGGTTGCTCTTCCCTCCCGTGGCGGCGGTGGTGGTCGCTGTCGCGCACGCCCCCGTGCTGCGGGACAGCCTGTCAAATGTCACCTGTCGCGCGGAAGCGGGGTCGAATATTCGTATCAATTCGGATGTTCCCGCCCCGTCGGCGCACGCGGGGCTCGGGGGCGGGTGAGGGTCTTGCCGGAGCACATAGGCTGTGGTGAACCAGCCAGATCCAGCAGGGGGCTACCGCCATGACGACAGGTCGGCTCGGGCAGCAGGCCGCGCCACCCAACGCCGCTTACTCGGGGCAGGTCGTGCAATTCCCGGACCCGGTCCGGGCTGCTCGGCATCCCCACGGGGTGCGGATGGACGGCAACGGTCATCCCGATTTCTCGCGCTACGCGCGCGCGGCCGTGGAGATCGCCGAGCCGCCGGAGGGCTTCGGCGTGGACGAGCTGCGCCTGACGGACTTCGTGTCCGCCAACGCGGCGATGCGCGCCGCCGCGCACCCGCTGTGGGACACGGTGGGTCCGGTGGCGACCCCGCACGGCTGGACCTGGCACCACGTCGCGGGCTCGCGGCGGATGGAGCTGGTCCCGGTCGAGGTCAAGGCGCTGCTGCGGCACCACGCGGGTCTGGCGACGGCCCCGGTGGACCACGACAAGCGCGGGGCGCGGCCGCTGCAGGAGGCGCGTCCGGCGCACCTGGGGCTGCCGAAGGCCCTGGTGTCGGTGTCGGAGCTCCAGGTGCAGGGCGTCGAGGAGGACCTCGGTTACCGGCTGCCGGAGGCGTACCGGTCCTTCCTGAAGGCGGCGGGCGGCTGCGCGCCGGTGGGCGCGGGGCTGCTGGTGGAGCTGGGGCTGCTGGTGGACCAGCCGTTCTTCACGGTGCGTGAGGAGGCGGCGGTCAACGACCTGGTGTACGTGAACAAGTGTCTGCGGGACCACCTGACGAAGGACTACCTGTGCGTGGCCTTCGTGCAGGGCGGGCTGCTCGCGGTGAAGGTGAAGGGCGAGGGCGTGGGCTCCGTCTGGTTCTCCCCGTACGACGACGCGCGCGACCGGGACGGCTGGTCGGTGCAGGAGCGGGTGGAGCGTCTGTTGCTGCCGTGCGGTGCCGATTTCGATGCCTTCCTGGAGCGGTTGGCGGGTAATCCGCCGGAGCTGGAGACGGTGGCCGGTCTGATGGTGGACGGCGGATTCGCGCGTTCGGTTGCAGTGTCCGGCGCCGGTATGGGTGAGGGGTGACGGCGTCGTGGTGACGTTTGCGCAGGCGCAGGAGCGCGCCGAAGAGTGGATCAACGGAGACGTGCCCGCGTACCAGCATCGTGAGGTGCGCGTACGGGAGTTCGGGCTCGGGTTCGTGGTGTGGGCCGAGGACCGGACGGCCGGTCCGGTGTCCGGCGGTGGGCGGCAGCGGCTGGTCATCGCGCGGGACAGCGGTGAGGTGACGCTGTGGCCGGGGCTGCCGGTGGGTGAGGTGATCCGGCGGTACGAGGAGGAGTACGGGGCCGCTGCCGCGTCGGCGGCTTCGGAGGCTTCGGTTCCGCCGCCGCGGATCGACTCGGAGCAGACGTCGTTCATGCTGACGCCGCCGCAGTGGCTGCAGGAGGCGGCGGACCGGGCGGGGATCCCGCCGGCGGGTGCCGCTCCGGGTTCTTCCGGTGCGGGTGCGGGTGCCGGTGCGGGTGCCGGTGCGGGTTCGGCTCCTGGTTCGGGGGGTCCGGTTCCGCTCGGTCGTGGGGGTGAGGTGCCCTACGAGCCGACCGCGAACGACGGGGTGCCGGCCGGGTCCACGCCGTGGGCCGGGACGGACGTGAACTCCGGTGCCGACGACGGTTCCGTGCCGCTGCCCGCCACCGTGTTCGCGCCGCCGCTGTCGGGCTCCGACCTGGACGACGCGCCCTCCGCCTCGGGGGTGGCCCCGGAGGCCAAGACCACGCTGATGGCGGGTGGCAGCCAGCTGCCGAAGACGACCGTGGCTCCGGCGCTGGCGGTTCCGGCGGATGCCGCGGCCATCGCCGACGCGCCGACGAGCCGGGCCCGCGTCTCCCCGCCGGGCGGGGTCGCGCAGCCTCCGCAGCCTCCGCAGCCTCCGCAGGCACCGCAGCCTCCGCAGGCACCGCCGGTCCCGTCGGCTGGTGCGCCTGGTGCGCCTGGTGCGCCCGGTGCGCCCGGTGGTGGGGCGCAGTACGCCGCCACGATGCTGGCCGCGCCGGGCGTGACGCCGGTGCCTCCGGGGACGCCGCCGGCGCCTCCCGGTCCGCCCGGGGCCCCTGGGGCTCCGGGTGCTCCCGCGGCTCCTGGTGCGTCCGGTTCGCTGGGCGGGGGGCTGGATTATGCCGCGACGATGCTCGCCGGTCCGGCCGTAATGCAGCCGCCCGGCCCGCCTGCGCCTCCCGGTCCGCCCGGGCCGCCCGGGCCTCCGGCTCCGCCGGCGCCTCCTGGTGCGCCCGGTGCGCCCGGTGCTCCGGGTGCCGGTGCGCACCATGCCGCGACCATGCTGGCGGCGCCGGGTGTGGTGCAGCCGCCCGGTCCGCCCGGTCCGCCCGGTGCGCCGACGCCTCCTGGCCCGCCGGGGGCTCCCGGTGCTCCCGGTGCGTCCGGTTCGCTGGGCGGGGGGCTGGACCATGCCGCGACGATGCTCGCCGGTCCCGCCGTCGTGCAGCCGCCCGGGCCTCCCGGCGCTCCCGGTGCTCCTGGTGCGCCTGGTGCGTCTGGTGCGCCTGGTGCTCCCGGTGCTCCCGGCGCCGGCGCGCACCATGCCGCGACCATGCTGGCCGGTCCCGGTGCGGTGCAGCCGCCCGGTCCGCCCGGCACGCCCCCCGGCCCGCCGCCCGGCCCCGTGGGGCAGCCGCAGGCCCCGTCCGGCGCGCCCACGGTCGGCCCCGGCTACCAGGCCGTGCTCCGCTACCGTGCGCCCGACGGCTCCGAGCAGCAGCTGATCCGTCGCTCGGCGCCCGGTACGCCGCACCCCGAGTGGCAGATCCTGTACGAGCTCCGCGCGATGAACGTGCCTCCGCAGCAGGTGCTGGAGCTGCACACGGAGCTGGCCTCCTGTGAGCTGCCCGGCGGTTACTGCGCCCGGATGATCCGGGAGACCTGGCCGCAGGTGCGGATCACCAGCGTGGCCCCGTACGGGACCGACCACGCGGGCCGTCAGCAGGGGATGCGCCATCTGCTCACCCATCAGGGTGAGCTGCACCAGGTGGCGGACGGCCCCGCGCGCCCCGCGCCGGTCCGGGCGCCGCTGCCGCAGGTCCCGCTGCAGCCGGCGATCCCGATGGACGCGATCGCGCAGGAGCTGGCGGGCGCCTTCGGGCCGCAGGGCGTGTTCCGTTACGACCAGCGGGCGGTGTCGCGTCAGGGCGTGCCGGAGATCGTGGCGCAGACCCTGATGTGGGCGGGTCTGCCCGTCGACTTCGGGCCGTTCTTCTGGGCGCAGGCGGTGCCCGGTCAGCCGGTGCCGACGCTGGCCGAGCTGGCCGCGCAGCGCGGGGTGCAGCCGGCGTCCGACGCGGGCTCGTACCTGGTCGTCGGCAGCGACTTCGGCAAGGCGCTGTGCGTCCAGTACGGGACCGCGCACATAGTGGCGGTGCCGGTGGAGGCCGGTCCCGGCGGGGCGCCCGTGCCGCCGCAGTTCGTGAATTCGAGCCTGCCGCAGTTCGCGCGTTCGCTGGCGATGCTGGGTCACATGTGGCGGCTGCGCCAGCATCTGACGCCGGAGCAGGCGGGGCGTTGGACCGTCGATTTCCAGGCGAATCTGGCCGGTCTCGACAGCGCGGCGCTGGCCTCGCCGGAGAGCTGGTGGTCGGTGCTGCTGGAGCAGATGTGGGACGGACTGCTCTGACGGTATGACCGTGTGCGTGGCCGGGCCGGGTCTCCTCGTGTGGGGGACCCGGCCCGGCCATTCCGGCTTCTGCGAGCAAATGACGCATCCTTGACAGCAATCCCCGCGAGAGAGGCGCTCCCAGGATGACTGCACCCTTTGCGACTGTGCGCGGTCGTGGCTACCGGACGGACGAAGTCGACCGGTATCTCGCGCGGCTGTCCGGCAGCCGGGACGAGGCCTGGGAACGGGTGGCGCGGCTGACCGTGCTGGCCCGTCAGATGGAGGCGGAGGCCGAACGGTTGCGGGCGGTCGTGGCCGCGCTGGCTCCGCAGACGTACGACGAGCTGAGCGAGCGGGCGCGGCGGATCCTGCAGCTGGCGCAGGAGGAGGCGGAGGTCCTGCGGGAGGAGGCGCGGGCGGACGCGGCGGAGGCGGCGGGCGCGGCCGAGGCGCATGCCGGCCGGGTGGCCGAGCTGGCGCGGCACGACGCGGAGGCGGTGCGGGAGCAGACCGAGGTGCGGGCGCGGCAGGGGCTGCTGCGGGCCCAGCGGGAGGCGGACGGGCTCCGGGCGGAGGCGCGGGAGGACGCGGCGGGCTGGCGGTCCGAGGCGCAGGCCGCGCTGGCGGAGACGGGGCGCCGGGCGCGGGCGCTGCTCGCGGAGCGCGAGCAGGAGCAGGTCGAGCGGTGGGACGCGTCGGGGCGGGAGCTGGCGGCGCGGGCGGACGAGCAGGACGCGCGGTACGCGGAGCTGGAGCGGTACGCGGAGGCGCGGCTGGCGGAGGCGCGGCGGGGTTACGCGGAGGCGGAGGAGTCGGCGCGGCACGGCCAGGAGGACGCGGAGGCGCGGGCGGAGGAGCTGGTCGCGCAGGCGCGGGTGCTGGAGGAGCGGACGGCGCGCGAGACGGACCGGATCCTGCGGGAGCACGAGGAGGCGCAGGAGGAGATGCGGGCCCACATGAGCCACGTCCGCTCCAGCCTGGCGGCGCTGACGGGGCGGGCGGCGCCGGCGGAGGGGTAGGGGTTGCCGTTGCCGTTGCCGTTGCCGTTGCCGTTGCCGTTGCCGTTGCCCGGGCCGGGCCGGGCGGTTGTCGGTTCGGGGCGTTGCCCTGCTGGGCGGGGTCGCGGGGTGCGTGCTGCGGGGGCCGGGGCCGGGGCCGGGGGCGGGGTGGGGTGTCGTCCGGGACGGGCTTCGATGTTCGGCGCCTGTTCCGGGTCCGGTTGGTGAGCGGTACCGCGCGCCGAAATCATCTCGTTCTGGTCCCGGCCGGCACCCCACCCCGCCCCCGACCCCTCACGTATCGCAGCCGGACCCGGCCCCCGAAGGGCCGCTGCCCTTCCCACACCTCATGGCGGTGCCAAGTGGGTTGTCAGTGGGCGGCGTTAGCCTCGCGGTATGAGTTCTTCGCTGAGTGTGTACCTGCTCGATCTGAACGCCGTCCACGCCCTCGTCGGCTCCCGCGACGATGCGCTCCTGGACATCGTCCGGGAGAGGTTCGCCGCCGACCTCGCGCACGACGACGACTGGTTCGACTCCGAGATCGAGAACGGCGCGCCCAGCGCGTACGAGGCGCTGCGCGCGGTGGTGTACGGCGGTCCGTTCAGTGAGGACCGGGAGCACGCCTTCCAGTACGCCTACGCCTACAAGCGGCTCTGCGACCTGACCGGGTCGTTCCTCGACAACTCCTCCTTCTCCCCGTACCGCGGCGACTGGCTGTCGATGGTCGACGCCGGGCTGCGCGCCCTGAAGGTCGACGCCGTTTCCGTCGAGGACTTCGACTTCTCGGATCTGCCCGGCGGGCTGCCGTCCACGTACACGCCGGGTTGCGGCGAGTGGACGTACGAGCAGTGCGTGAAGGCGCTGGAGCAGTTCGAGGAGACCAAGCGGCAGGGGAGCGTTCCGCTGCTGGACAGCGAGGTGGCGGAGGCCGTCCAGGACGTGCTGGGGTGGCTGCGGCAGGTCGAGGCGCGGCCCGGGTTCGGGATCGTGGGGTTCAGGTCCTAGGGGGTGTGCCGTGGGTCAGGACGGATCAGGGAACGGCGGCTGGTGCCGTGCACCCAAGGCCGAGGAGGGAGTCAACGCGGTCGGGGCACCTCCCAGCGGTAGCTGGGGGACGTTGGCGACCGACGAGAACGCGGCGAGGCGCGGCGCCGGCCGCCGCGACCCCGGCATGACCCACGAGACACCCCCTGGGGTGCGCGAGGTGTTGAGGGGGGTCGGCGTCGAGGTGGTGTCCGGTGGGGTGCCGGAGCCGGTGGTCGCGTCCGTCGACGGGTACGGGCCGGGGGAGGTGTTCGGCGGCGTCTACGTCCGGTACGCGGATCCGCGGCTCGTGGAGGGGCTCAACGAGTGCTGGTACCGCCTCGCCGTGGCCGAGGGGCTGTTCGGTGAGGACCGTGAGTTCCTTCTGATGCTGCCCGGTGGGGAGCGGCGCTGGCACCGGGTGCGGTTGTCGGAGCGGTGGGACCTCATGGGGGCCGGTGCGGAAACGGTTCTTGGGGTGGGCGCCGGCCGCCCCGGCTTCACCGCGCTGGCCTTGGACAACAGCGTCGCTGTCGTCGCCGCGTCGTATCAGGCGGGGGCGGGGGTGCACGCGGTGCGTCGCCCGGGGAGCGTCACCGGCCGGCGGCGGTGGGGGTGAGGAAGTCGCGGATCAGCGGGGCGATTTCGGGGAGGTGGGTCTCCAGGGCGAAGTGGCCCGCGCCCTCGAAGACGTGGACCTCGGCGTGGGGCGCGTCGCGGAGGTACGCCTTGGCGCCGGCCGGGGTGAAGAAGGGGTCGCCGGCGCCCCAGGCGACGAGCACCGGGACGGCGGCCGTGCGGAGCCAGGCCTGCCAGGCGGGGTAGTGGGTGAAGTTCGAGGCGTAGTCGAAGGCGAGGTCGGCCTGGGCGTCGGCGCGGCCGGGCAGACCGAGGTAGTGGACGTCGAGCGTCCAGTTGTCGGGGGAGAGCAGGGCGGGGTCCGCGACGCCGGTCTCGTACTGGAAGCGGGTGCCCTCCTCGGTGAAAAGGGCGCGGACGCGCTCCTCGTTGCCGGGTACCTCGCGCCGTAGCCCGGCGAACTCCCGGGCGGCGTCGGAGAGGCCCTCGTCGTAGGCGTTCCCGTTCTGGACGATCAGGTGCGTGACGCGGTCCGGCCGGCGGGTGGCGAGCCGCAGCCCGACGGGGGCGCCGAAGTCGAAGACGTACAGCGCGAAGCGGTCGAGGCCGAGGGCGTCGGTGAACCCCTCCACGATGTCGGCGAGCCGGTCGAAGGTGTACGTGAACCCGTGCGGGGCGGTGGTGCGGCCGAAGCCGGGGTAGTCGGGGGCGATCAGCCGGTAGGGGGTGCCGGCGAGCGCGTCCATCAGGCGGGTGAACTGGTGCGAGGCGGTGGGGAAGCCGTGCAGGAGCAGCAGGACCGGGCCGTCGGCCGGGCCGCTCTCGCGGTAGGCGACGGTCACGCCGTCCACGTCGACGGTGCGGTGAGCGATCATCACATGCCTCCTTGGGCTTCGGTGGCATTAGTCTGCGGGATGTGTGGCTAATGGGTCAAGAGGGATTGCTAGCATTAGCGGCGTGAACGTCTTTCCGCTGCTGGGCGAGCCCCTCGCCCTCGACCTGCTGAACACCCGGCCCGCCGGTGCCGGCGACCTCATCGCCGACCGGGCGGGACTCGCCGCCTGGCTCGCCGAGGAGCCCGGCCGGCTGAGCCACGTCGCGGAGGTCGGGGAGGCCGAGGTGGCCGCCGTGCACGCCGTGCGGGAGGCGGCCGGGCCGCTGCTCGCCGCCGTCCGGCGGGGTGAGCGGCCCCCGGCCGGCGAGCTGGCCGCGCTCAACGGGATCCTCGCCGCCGCCCCGGCCCGCACCGAGCTGGCCTGGACCGCGCTGACCGGCATGACGGCGGCCCCGTACCGGGAGGCCGCCCCGGCGCAGCGGCTCGCCGCGGAGCTCGCGGAGGCCGTGGTGCTGCTGCTGACGGACCCCCGGGTGACGGCGGTGCGCGAGTGCGAGGCGCAGGACTGCGTGCTGCTCTTCCTGCCGGCGCACCCGCGCCGCCGCTGGTGCGTGGCTTCGGCCTGCGGCAACCGGGCCCGGGTGGCCCGCTACTACGCCCGGCACAAGGGGGAGGGCGCGTGAGCCGCGAGGGGAGTCGCTGACCGAGAGCCGGCGGGCCTTCATGATCAACGCCTTCGGGGTCGGCATCCTGCCCGGCGTCCGGGGCGGCCTGGCCGAGGAGGACGAGGAGCTGCCGGCGGCCGGGCCGGCCCCGATCCTGCTCGACCTCGTCGACCGGGGGGGCGAGGTGCGCGGGGTGGCCCCGTGGCTCGCGCCCGACGGGCGCGAGGGCTGCCGGAGGTGCCGGCGGACCCGGCCGAAGGGGAGTACCCCGAGGGCGGAACGGGCTGGATCGGGGCCCTGAAGCCGACCGGGACCCCCGAGGGCCGGCGGGTCGGCCGGATCGCCCAGGAGGAGGGGGCGGGATGAGCCCGTGGGGGGCAGGGTGGGTGAACCTCGGGGCGCGCTCCCGGTGAGGAAAGGTTTCGCCAACGCGTCGCGCTCCTACGCTCCCTCCCGGATGCCACCGGACCGGCATCCGCCCGTGGAAGAGAAGAACGGAACCCCCTCATGCGTCTTCGCACCACCGCCGTAGCCCTCGCCGGAGCCCTCACCCTCGTCCTGCCGACCGCCGCCACCGCGCTCGCGGACGACGGCCAGGCCCTCAGCTACAGCTTCGTCCAGAACGGCGAAAGCAAGACCGGGCAGGTGAGCGACCTGGCCGAAGGCAAGTGCCACCCGCTGGCCGTGACCGACGCCTCCTCGCTGGAGGAGGTCGCCAACGAGACCGACAAGGTGGCCCTGCTCTTCGACAACAAGGACTGCACGGGCGAGCCGGTCGCGGCCGCCGGCCCGGGCGAGAAGGCGGGCGACCTCCAGGCCATCGCCGTCGTCTTCGAGGCCGCCGAGGAAGGACAGAAGGCCGAGGAAGGACAGAAGCCCGAGGAGGGGCAGAAGGCCGAGGAGGGCCAGAAGGACAAGCGCGAGGAGGCCGCCCAGGCCCCCGTCGAGGCCCCGGCCGAGAGTGACAGCAGCGACGCCTCCGACGACGAGGAGTCCGACTACTTCGAGTCCCCGTTCCGCACGCTGGGCTGATCTTTCCCTGACGAGGGGGCCCGGCACCCGAGGGTGCCGGGCCCCTGTCATGCCCGCGGGGCCGGGACCGCGGGCGCGGCCTCGTAGCGGTACGGGTCGCTCCGCAGCCCGCGCGAGACGACCACCACCGTGAACGGCGGCTTCGCCGCCTCCGGCAGCCGGGCGGTCAGGGCGCCGGTCGCCGGATCCGGTGTCACCTCGAGCAGGGTGCCGTCCACCGTGAGGCGGGGCTCGGTGAAGCCGCCGCCCTCCACCCGGAGCTGCCCGTCGGGGGAGACGGTGACGTCGGTGATCACCGGGTTGGCGCGGGTGGCCATCTTGTTCACCAGGTAGGCCCCCGCCGGGGCGCCGGTCAGGGCCCAGATCTCGGACGGCAGCCGGGGGAGCCCGCCGCCCACGTCGGAGAGGAAGAAGAGGACGACGTAGAGCATCGTGACCGCGCTCAGGACCACGTACTGGAGGTCCACCAGATCGGTCCGGCCGCTGTCGTTCGCGATCAGCTCCCGCAGCGGGCGGCGCCCGCCGGAGGTGGGCTTGGGGGCCGGCTTGGCCATGCTGCCGTTCTCCACCCGGAAGCCGACGACCGCCTTCGCCGCGATCAGGGCCGCGTACGGGCCCCCGAGCAGCGGCAGGTACACCGAGGTCAGGGACGACAGCGGGCCGTCGGGGCCGGTGCCGCGGAAGTAGGAGACGCCGCCGCCGGCCGTCAGCCCGTACGCGAGGATCGTGAGCAGCAGCCAGACCAGGACCACCGTCCAGGCGAGGGCGAGGGTGGTGGAGGTGGAGAGTCGGCCGTCGCGGCCGGTGACGAAGCCCGGCCTGCGGCGCAGGCGCAGGGCCACCGGTCCGGCCAGGGCGGCCAGTAACGCGAGCGCGAAGAGTGCGGATGCCATGTCGTCCCCCCGGAATCGGTCCTGGGCAAGAGGGTCACCCACTGGGCCCGAACATGACAACCCGGCTCGCGGGCCGGAGCGGACGGAACCGCCGCCCCGCCCCCGTACCGCCGCCCCGCCCCCGTGCCGCCGCCCCGCCCCCCGTACCGCCGCCCCGCCCCCCGTACCGCCGCCCCGCCCCCCGTGCCGCGGCCCCGCCCCCCGTGCCGCCGCCCCGCCCACGCCCCCGCGCCCCCGGCTACTCGTGCTCCGGCAGCACCGGGAACCTGCGCGGCGCCACCAGCAGCAGCACCAGCACCGCCGCCACCCCGGCGGCCGTCGCGCCCAGGAAGATGTGCTCCACCGCCGCCGCCACCGCCCCCCGCAGGTGCTCCGAGGCGGCCGGCGCCAGGCCGCCCGGCTCCGCCAGGGCCCGCGACACGTCGTCGAGGCGCTCCGGCAGCCCCGGCAGCGGCGTCCCCGCCAGCCGGCCGGCGACGGTCGCGTTGGCCACCGCCCCCAGCAGCGCGGCCCCCACGCTCTGCCCGACGGTGCGGCAGAACAGCACCGAGGCCGTCGTGGTCCCCCGCTCGGCCCAGCCCACCGTGGACTGCACCCCGACCACCAGCGGCAGCTGGAACAGCCCGAGGGCGGCGCCCAGCAGCAGCATCACCAGCGCGGGCTGCCACGGCCGCGCCGGGTACGGCAGCAGGGTGAAGGCGAACAGGACCACGGACGCCAGCCCCATGCCCAGGGCGGCGGTGTCGCGGAAGCCGATGCGCCGGTACACGTGCTGGCAGCAGGCGGCCGACAGCGGCCAGCTCAGCGTCATCAGGGCCGTCAGGAGCCCGGCCCCGACCGGCCCGAGCCCGAGCACGGACTGGGCGTAGGTCGGCATGAACACCATCGGGGCGACCATCAGCAGCCCCAGCGCCGCCATCGCCAGGTTCACGGCGGCGATGGTGCGGCGGCGCCACACCCAGCCGGGCAGGATCGGTTCTGCGGCCCGGCGCTCGACCCGGACCACCACCACCGCCAGGACCGCGCTCGCGCCCAGCAGTCCCAGCGAGGGCGCAGACAGCCAGGGCCAGGCCACCCCGCCCTGCACCAGCGCGAACAGCAGCAGCCCGCCGCAGGCGAAGACGGCGAGCGCCCCCGCCCAGTCCACCGGGCCCCGGCGGCCGGGGGAGCGTACGGGTTCCACGAGGTGGCGGGCGGTCAGCCAGAGGGCCAGTCCGGCCGGCGGCACGTTGATCAGGAAGGTCCAGCGCCAGCCCGCGTACCCGGCCAGCACTCCGCCGAGCGCCGGACCGAGCAGGGCGGAGCTCGCCCACACGGTGGTCATCCGGGCCTGTATGCGGGGGCGGTCGCGCAGCGGGTAGAGGTCGGCGGCCAGGGTCTGCACGGTGCTCTGCAGGGCCCCGCCGCCCAGCCCCTGGACGATCCGGAAGGCGATGAGCGCGGCCATGTTCCAGGCGGACGCGCACAGCAGGGAGCCGACGAGGAAGAGGGCGGTGCCGAAGAGCAGGACGGGCTTGCGGCCGAAGGTGTCGCTGAGCTTGCCGTAGACGGGGAGGGTGACGGTGACGGCGAGGAGGTAGCCGGAGAACAGCCAGGAGAAGACGGAGAACCCGCCGAGGTCCCCGACGATCTGCGGGACGGCGGTGGAGACGATCGTGCTGTCGAGCGCGACCAGGGCCATGCTCAGCATCAGCGACACCACCACCCGGGTGGGCGGCCGCCCGCGCCCGCCCCCGTCGGCCCCGGCGTCCGGCCCCGAGGCCGTTCCGGGCCCGGGGCCGCCGGCGGAAGCCTTTCCCCCGGTGGGGCGGGCGGGTTCAGCCGTCCCCTCGGCGGAGCCTTTCGCCCCGTTTTCTCCTGCTTCCACCACGTTCCCCTCGTCTGCGGGGAACACCATCTCACCGGGCCGCTCCGGGCGGAATCCCCGTCTCACGGGCGCCCGGTCCGTCCGTGCCCCCTACCCCTGGTCCGCCGGAGGGTGGACAACCCCTAGGGGAGACTCAGCATTTGGGCCCACGGGACGTTCGTCCCGGGGGAGGAGGACCGAAGGCCCGCGAGGTCCTTAACTGGTTCATACGAGCGGGACCGCCGGGGGGCGGGGTGGGGTTAACCCCCCGGTGGATACGGCGATGGGCACCAGCGCGCCCGGCACCTCCCGCACCGCAGACTTCGACGGCGACGCACGTACCGGAGCGGACGCGCCCGTACGCGTACGACAGAGCCACCCGCGCCCAGGGCGGCGCAACGCACACGCACACCAACAGGGGAGACAGCACCGTGACAACGGCGATGACCGAGACCAGGCACGGGAGCGGCGGGGGACAGAACTCCGTCGCGGCCCGGGCGCGCCAGGTCGTCAAGGCCTACGGCTCCGGCGAGACCCGCGTCGTCGCCCTCGACCACGTGGACGTGGACATCCACCGCGGCCAGTTCACCGCGATCATGGGCCCCTCCGGCTCCGGCAAGTCCACGCTGATGCACTGCCTGGCCGGGCTGGACACGGTGACCGGCGGGCAGATCCACCTGGAGGACACCGAGATCACCGGCCTGAAGGACAAGAAGCTCACGCAGCTGCGCCGGGACAAGATCGGCTTCATATTCCAGGCGTTCAACCTGCTGCCGACGCTCAACGCCCTGGAGAACATCACCCTCCCCATGGACATCGCGGGCCGCAAGCCGGACCCGCAGTGGCTGGACCGGGTCGTCCAGACGGTCGGCCTCGCGGGCCGCCTCAAGCACCGCCCGACCGAGCTGTCCGGCGGCCAGCAGCAGCGCGTGGCGGTCGCCCGCGCCCTCGCCGCCCGCCCGGCGATCATCTTCGGCGACGAGCCGACCGGAAACCTGGACTCCCGCGCCGGCGCCGAGGTCCTCGGCTTCCTGCGCCAGTCGGTCGACCAGCTGGGCCAGACCATCGTGATGGTCACCCACGACCCGGTCGCCGCCTCCTACGCGGACCGCGTCATCTTCCTCGCCGACGGCCGCATCGTCGACGAGATGTACGGGCCCACCGCCGACCAGGTGCTCGACCGGATGAAGGACTTCGACGCGCGCGGGCGGACCTCGTGACCGTCATGAAGACCGCGCGGAGAAACTTCCTCGCGCACAAGGGCAGGATGGCGCTCTCCGCCGTCGCCGTGCTGCTCTCGGTCGCCTTCGTCTGCGGAACCCTGGTGTTCACGGACACCATGAACACCACCTTCGACAAGCTGTTCGCCGTCACCAGCTCCGACGTCACCGTCAGCCCCAAGGAGGCCGAGGAAGGGGAGGAGATCTCCAGCCGCGGCAGGCCGGAGGGGCTGCCCGGCTCGGTCGTGGAGAAGGTGCGCGGCGCCGAGGGCGTCAAGTCCGCCGAGGGCGGCGTCGTCTCGATGGCCGTGACGGTCGTCAACGCCAAGAACGAGAACATGGGGTCGACCACCGGAGCCCCGACCATCGCGGGCAGCTGGAACGACAACGAGCTCAAGTCGATGAAGATCACCTCCGGTCACGCCCCGCGCGGCCCCACCGAGGTGATGGTCGACGCCGACACCGCCGACAAGCACCACCTGAAGCTCGGGGACGAGCTGCGCACGATCGCCGTCACCGGTGACATCCGGGCGAAGATCAGCGGTATCGCCTCCTTCACCGTGACCAACCCGGGCGCGGCCATCGTCTACTTCGACACCGCCACCGCCCAGGAGAAGCTGCTCGGCGCCGCCGGCACCTTCACCCACGTCAACGTCACCGCCAAGGACGGCGTGACGCACGAGCAGCTGAAGAAGAACGTGGCGGCCGCGGTCGGCGCCGACACGTACAAGCTGCAGACCGCCAAGGAAGCCGCGGCCGCCAACAAGAAGGACATGGGCTTCCTCGACGTCATGAAGTACGTGATGCTCGGCTTCGCCGGCATCGCCTTCCTCGTCGGCATCTTCCTGATCTTCAACACCTTCTCGATGCTGGTCGCCCAGCGCACCCGCGAGATCGGCCTGATGCGCGCCATCGGTTCCGACCGGGGCCAGATCAACCGCTCGGTCCTCATCGAGGCCTTCCTGCTCGGCGTCGTCGGCTCGCTCGCCGGAGTCGCGGCGGGCGTGGGCCTGGCCGTCGGACTGATGAAGCTCATGGGCCAGATGGGCATGGAGCTGTCCACCGCCGATCTGACGGTCAAGTGGACGACCCCGGTCGTCGGCCTGGTCCTGGGCGTCGTCGTCACCGTGGTCGCCGCCTACGTCCCGGCCCGCCGGGCCGGCAAGGTCTCCCCGATGGCCGCCCTGCGCGATGCCGGAACCCCCGGCGACAAGAGGGCCGGTACGGTCCGTGCGGTGCTGGGCCTCGTCCTCACCGGCATCGGCGGTGCGGCCCTGTTCCTCGCCGGGTCCGCCGAGAAGGCTTCCGTGGGCTCGCTGTGGCTGGCCGTCGGCGTGCTGTTCAGCCTCATCGGCTTCATCGTGATCGGCCCGCTGCTGGCCGGTGTCGTGGTCCGGGTGCTCGCCGCCCCGGTGCTGCGGCCCTTCGGCTCCGTCGGCCGGCTCGCCGAGCGCAACGCGCTGCGCAACCCGCGCCGCACCGGCGCCACGGCCGCCGCGCTGATGATCGGACTGGCGCTGGTCGCCTGCCTTTCGGTGGTGGGCTCCTCCATGGTGGCCTCCGCCACCGACGAACTCGACCGCACCGTCGGCGCCGACTACATCGTCGCCTCGCAGGGCGGCCAGCCGATGATGCCGCAGGCCGAGCAGGCCATGCGGGCCACCAAGGGCCTGGACCACGTCACCGCGTACCGCGAGGTCGAGGCGAAGATCACCGCTCCGGACGGCACGTCCGCCCAGGACCGCCTCAGCGCCACCGACCCGACCTACGCCCAGGACGTGCGCCGCAAGATGACCGCGGGCGAGCACAAGGACGCGTACGCGGCCGGCTCCATGGCGGTGGGCTCCCTCTACGCCGACAAGCACCGCGTCAAGGTCGGCGACGAGCTGACGGTCGCCTTCAACGGCGGCAAGACCGTCAGGCTGAAGGTCGCCGCGATCACCTCGGACGAGGGCAACCTCGACAAGGGCGTGAAGTACATCAGCACCGCGACCGCCGAGGCCAACATCCCGGCCGACCGGCTGGCCCGCCCGTTCATGCTGCTGGCCAAGGCCGAGAAGGGGCAGGCCGACAGCGCGTACACGGCGGTCAAGGCGGCCATGGCCGAGTACCCGCAGTACAAGGTGCTCAACCAGACCGACTACAAGAAGGACCTGGAGGACCAGGTCGGGCAGCTGCTCAACATGGTCTACGGGCTCCTCGCCCTCGCGATCATCGTCGCGGTGCTGGGTGTCGTGAACACCCTGGCCCTCTCGGTGGTCGAGCGGACCCGCGAGATCGGCCTGATGCGCGCCATCGGCCTCTCCCGCCGCCAGCTGCGCCGCATGATCCGCCTGGAGTCGGTGGTCATCGCCCTCTTCGGCGCCCTGCTGGGCCTCGGCCTGGGCATGGGCTGGGGCGCCACCGCCCAGCAGCTCCTCGCCCTCCAGGGGCTGAAGGTGCTGGAGATCCCGTGGCCGACCATCATCGGCGTCTTCGCCGGCTCGGCCCTGGTGGGCCTGTTCGCCGCACTGGTCCCGGCCTTCCGGGCGGGGCGGATGAACGTTCTGAACGCGATCGCCAGCGAATAGCGGGGGCGGTCGTACGGGGGAAGCAACGGGGGAGAGAACGGGGGAAGCAACGGGGGAACCACGGGGGAGCAGTACGGGGGAACGCGCCGGCCCCGGACCGTCCGCAGGGACGGTCCGGGGCCGGCGTCGTCGTACGTCAGCGGCTCACAGCACCCGCTGGAGCAGGACGTACCCGCCGGCCTCGCCCCCCGGCGCCCAGCGCGACCCCGGGTGCAGCCCCTCGGCGTAGGCGACGGGGTCGCCGACCCCGCCCGCGGAGTTGTCGAAGACCAGGAAGGCCGGCGGCACCCCCTCGGCGGCGCCGAGCCAGTACACCTGGCAGCGCGAGGTCAGCCGGGTCAGCGGCCCGTAGACCGCCTCCACCCGCGACCCGTCCGGGATCTGCGCCAGCAGCCGTTCGACGGCGGCCACCCGCGCGGGCTTCTCGTACGCGGACCGCTCGCCGAGCCGGGCCAGCGGCAGGGTGGTCGCGCTCAGCGCGAGGGCCGCCGCGAGCACGGCGCCGGGCAGCTGGTGGGCGTACGCCCGCACCCGCGGCCGGGGGCTGCGCCGGGCGGTGTCGAGGGCGTCGGCCAGGGCCAGGGCGACGGCCGGCATCAGGACGGCGCTGTAGTGGAAGGAGGTGGACCAGTAGTACGGGTCCCCCGACAGGAACCGCCAGCCCAGGGTGGGCGCGGCCACCAGCAGCAGCGGGGAGCGCAGCGCGAGGAGCCCGGTGGTGGGGACGAGCACCCAGCCGAGGGTGGTCAGCTTCGTGCCGAGGCCGCTCAGCGGGCCGCCGCCGCCCTCGCCGCCGCCGAGCTTCTCCCAGTAGGCGTAGCCGTCGGCGGCGAAGGCGGGGATCACCACGGTGAACACCAGTGCCGCGGCGGCCGCTCCCGCCACGGCGACGGCCGCCGCGAGCCGCGCGGCCCGCGGGTCGGCGCGCCGGGCCCGCCAGGCGGTGACGAGGGCCAGGGCGGCCAGGGTGACCCCGAGGTCCTCCTTGACCAGCAGCAGCGGCAGCCCCCACCCGAGGGCGGCCCGCCAGCGCCGGGCGAGCAGCGCCTCCAGGGCGAAGGCCAGCAGCGGTACGGCGAAGCAGATCTCGTGGAAGTCGAACTCCACGGCCCGCTGGATCCCCCAGGACAGCCCGTACGCCGCCCCGAGCGCGAGCCCCCGGGCCTGCCCGAGGAGCTTGGCCGAGGCCCGGGTGACGGGCAGCGCGGACAGCGCGAGCAGGGCCGCCTGCACGACGAGGAGGGTGACGGGCGTCGGGAAGATACGGTAGAGCGGGGCGATCAGGGCGATGACCGGGCTGAAGTGGTCGCCGAGGATGTTGAAGCCCGGGCCCTTCAGGTCCACCAGGGGCGGCCGGAGCCAGGCGTAGGCCCTGACCGCCTGCTCGAATATCCCGAGGTCCCAGGAGGTCTCCTCCATCCGCCGGTAGCGGGTCACCGAGAGCACGGCGTACGCGAGGAACAGCGCGGCGGTGAGCGCGTACGGGGCCCGGCGCGCGGCCCGCCCGGCGCGGTCGCCGGCGCTCGGGGTGCTTCCGGATATCGGCATCCGGACAGATTCTCACCCCCGACCGGAATGCCTCCCTCCGGCCCCCTGGCCCCGGTCCCGCGCGCGACTCTCCGTGCACTCCCGCACCGTCCGTCCCCCGCCACACCCTCCAATGCCCCGCGCGGCCGGGGGAGCGGCGTCATAGGGTGGGAACCCCCGGCCCGTTCACGTGTCGGGTCCTTCGCGTTGCCCTCGGTACCCCTCACCGGATGGAAAGCCTGTCTCATGAGCCTGCACGGACTGCTCGACGCCGTCACCCGGGATCCCGCCCTCGCCGAGGCGGTCACCGCGGCCGGGGACGGCAACCGCATGCACGTGGACCTCGTCGGCCCGCCCGCCGCCCGGCCCTTCGCGATCGCCGCGCTGGCCTCCCGTACCGAGCGGACCGTGCTCGCGGTCACCGCCACCGGGCGGGAGGCGGAGGACCTCGCCGCCGCCCTGCGCTCCCTGCTGCCCCCCGACGAGGTGGTCGACTACCCGGCCTGGGAGACGCTGCCGCACGAGCGGCTCAGCCCGCGCAGCGACACCGTGGGCCGCCGGATCGCGGTGCTGCGCCGGCTCGCGCACCCGAGCAAGGAGGACCCGGCGGCCGGGCCCGTCTCGGTGGTCGTCGCCCCCATCCGTTCCGTGCTCCAGCCGCAGGTCAAGGGGCTGGGGGACCTGCTGCCGGTGAGTCTGCGGCAGGGCGACACCACCGACCTGGGCGTGATCACCGAGGCCCTGGCGGCGGCCGCGTACGCCCGTGTCGAGCTGGTCGAGAAGCGCGGCGAGTTCGCCGTGCGCGGCGGCATCCTCGACGTGTTCCCGCCCACCGAGGAGCACCCGCTGCGCGTGGAGTTCTGGGGCGACGAGGTCGAGGAGATCCGTTACTTCAAGGTCGCCGACCAGCGCTCCCTGGAGATCGCCGAGCACGGTCTGTGGGCCCCGCCCTGCCGGGAGCTGCTGCTCACGGACGAGGTGCGCGAGCGGGCCGCGGCGCTGGCCGAGGAGCACCCCGAGCTCGGCGAGCTGCTGAACAAGATCGCCGAGGGGATCGCGGTCGAGGGCATGGAGTCCCTCGCCCCGGTCCTCGTCGACGACATGGAGCTGCTGATCGACGTCCTGCCCGCCGGGGCGATGGCCGTGGTCTGCGACCCGGAGCGGGTGCGCACCCGCGCCGCCGACCTGGTGGCCACCTCGCAGGAGTTCCTGATGGCCTCGTGGGCGGCCACCGCCGGCGGCGGCGAGGCCCCGATCGACGTCGGCGCGGCCTCGCTGCGCGGGATCGCGGACGTGCGCGAGCACGCGCGCGAGATCGGCATGATGTGGTGGTCGGTGTCCCCCTTCGCGGCCGGCGAAGAGGTGGTGGGCGGTGACGTGCTGAAGCTCGGCATGCACGCCCCCGAGGCCTACCGGGGCGACACCGCCCGCGCGCTCGCCGACACCAAGGGCTGGATCTCCGACGGCTGGCACACCGTCTACCTCACCGAGGGCCACGGCCCGGCCGCCCGCACCGTCGAGGTGCTCGGCGGCGAGGGCATCGCCGCCCGGCTGGAGCCGCGGCTGGGGGCGCTGGAGCCCTCGATCGTCCACGTCGCCTGCGGCTCGATCGACAACGGCTTCGTGGACCCGGCGCTGAAGCTGGCCGTCCTCACCGAGACCGATCTGACCGGGCAGCGCACCGCCACCAAGGACCTCGGCCGGATGCCGACCCGGCGCCGCAAGTCCGTCGACCCGCTCACCCTGGAGGTCGGCGACTACATCGTGCACGAGCAGCACGGTGTCGGCCGCTACATCGAGATGGTGCAGCGCACCGTGCAGGGCGCCACCCGCGAGTACCTGCTCGTCGAGTACGCGCCGGCCAAGCGCGGCCAGCCCGGCGACCGCCTGTACATCCCGACCGACCAGCTGGAGCAGGTCACCAAGTACGTGGGCGGCGAGGCCCCGACCCTGCACCGGCTCGGCGGCGCCGACTGGACGAAGACCAAGGCGCGGGCGAAGAAGGCGGTCAAGGAGATCGCCGCCGACCTCATCAAGCTGTACAGCGCGCGCATGGCGGCCCCCGGCCACACCTTCGGCCCGGACACCCCCTGGCAGCGCGAGCTGGAGGACGCCTTCCCGTACGCGGAGACGCCCGACCAGCTCACCACCATCGCCGAGGTCAAGGAGGACATGGAGAAGTCGGTCCCGATGGACCGTCTGATCTGCGGCGACGTCGGCTACGGCAAGACGGAGATCGCGGTCCGGGCCGCCTTCAAGGCGGTGCAGGACGGCAAGCAGGTGGCCGTCCTGGTCCCCACGACCCTCCTCGTGCAGCAGCACTTCGGGACCTTCTCCGAGCGCTACAGCCAGTTCCCGGTCAACGTGAAGGCGCTGTCCCGCTTCCAGTCCGACACCGAGTCCAAGGCCACGCTGGAGGGCCTCAAGGAGGGCTCGGTGGACATCGTCATCGGTACGCACCGGCTGTTCTCGCAGGAGACCAAGTTCAAGGACCTGGGCCTGGTCATCGTCGACGAGGAGCAGCGCTTCGGCGTCGAGCACAAGGAGCAGCTGAAGAAGCTGCGCGCCAACGTGGACGTGCTGACGATGTCCGCGACCCCGATCCCGCGCACCCTGGAGATGGCGGTGACCGGCATCCGCGAGATGTCGACGATCACCACCCCGCCGGAGGAGCGCCACCCGGTGCTCACCTTCGTCGGCCCGTACGAGGAGAAGCAGATCGGCGCGGCCATCCGGCGCGAGCTGCTGCGCGAGGGCCAGTGCTTCTACATCCACAACCGGGTCGAGTCCATCGACCGGGCGGCCGCGAAGCTGCGGGAGATCGTGCCCGAGGCGCGGATCGCGACGGCCCACGGCCAGATGTCGGAACAGGCCCTGGAGCAGGTCGTGGTCGACTTCTGGGAGAAGAAGTTCGACGTGCTGGTCTCGACGACGATCGTCGAGTCCGGCATCGACATCTCCAACGCCAACACCCTGATCGTGGAGCGCGGCGACAACTTCGGCCTGAGCCAGCTGCACCAGCTGCGCGGCCGTGTCGGGCGCGGCCGCGAGCGCGGGTACGCGTACTTCCTGTACCCGCCGGAGAAGCCGCTGACGGAGACCGCGCACGAGCGGCTGGCCACCATCGCCCAGCACACCGAGATGGGCGCCGGCATGTACGTGGCGATGAAGGACCTGGAGATCCGCGGCGCGGGCAACCTGCTGGGCGGCGAGCAGTCCGGGCACATCGCGGGCGTCGGCTTCGACCTGTACATCCGGATGGTCGGCGAGGCGGTGGCCGACTACCGGGCCGCCGTCGAGGGCGGCGGTGCGGAGGAGGAGCCGCCGCTGGAGGTGAAGATCGAGCTGCCGGTCGACGCGCACGTCCCGCACGACTACGCGCCCGGCGAGCGGCTGCGCCTGCAGGCGTACCGGTCCATCGCGGCGGCGAACTCCGAGGCCGACATCAAGGCCGTGCGGGAGGAGCTGACGGACCGCTACGGCAAGCTGCCGGAGCCGGTGGAGAACCTGCTGCTGGTGGCGGGGCTGCGGATGCTGGCGCGGGCCTGCGGGGTCGGGGACATCACCCTCCAGGGGCCGAACATCCGCTTCGGGCCGGTGGAGTTGCGGGAGTCGCAGGAGCTGCGCCTCAAGCGCCTGTACCCGGGGACGGTCCTCAAGCCGGCCACCTCGCAGGTGCTGGTGCCGCGGCCGAAGACGGCCAAGGTCGGCGGCAAGCCGCTGGTCGGCCGTGAACTGCTGGCCTGGACCGGTGAGTTCCTCACCACGATCCTCGGCTCCTGAAGGACCAGTGATGATCAAGCCGACGACCCTCCGGTCCGCCGCGACGGCGGACTTCCCGGCCCTGTCGCTGCGCCCCTGGCGCGAGGGCGACGTCCCCGCGCTCGTGGAGGCGTACGCGGATCCCGCCCTGCGGCGCTGGACCGCGGAGCCCCCGGACGACACGGCGGACGGGCTGCGCCGGGTGGCGGAGCAGCTGCGGGACTGGGAGGCGGGCCTGCGGTTCGGGTTCGCGGTACTGGAGGGGGAGCCGGGCCGGCTGGTGGGCGGAGCGGTCCTCAAGAGGCCCGTGCCGGACGGCCCTTCGGCGGAGGTCGGCTACTGGACCGCCGCCCGCGCGCGGGGCCGGGGTGTCGCCCCGCGCGCCCTGGAGGCCCTCACGGCCTGGGCGTTCGAGACCTTCGCCGGCTCCGGACTGGAACGCCTCGAACTGCTGCACCAGGAGGACAACGCGGCCTCCTGCCGGGTGGCGGAGAAGAGCGGCTACGCCTTCCGCACCACCCTCCCGGCGGCCCCGCCCGAGTTCCCGCTCAGCGGCCACCTGCACGTGCGGTCCGCCGGGGCCTGAGCGGCGGGCCCGGTCAGACCGCTTCGGCCGCCGGGCCGCCGATCTTGGAGAGGTCCAGGACGTCGGAGTCCTTCGGGGAGGCGGTGTCGACCGGGACGCCGAAGGCGGAGAACAGGGCCTCGCCCGTGGTGTCGCCGCTGACGGTCGACTTGAGGATGTACGGCTCGCCCTGCGTGGCGACCCAGTCGGTCTGGGTGCCCTGCCGGGCCGGGGAGGTGATCGACAGGGCCGGCTTGCCGTCTATGGCGCCGGTCGCGCCCTTGCGGGCGAGCGGGCTGCTCTTGCCCAGGTCCCCCGTCAGCTTGCCGAGGTCGCAGCTGCCGGTCATCGGGGCGGCCCGGGGGTCGGTGGCGGGGATCTTCACCCAGCGGTCCGCGAGCGTGGCGACCATCTGGTCCGCCTGCTTCTGCGGGGCGTGCTTCTGCCTGGCCGCGCCCCGCCAGTAGGCGGCGTCGCCCCGGAAGTGGACGAGTTCGGCGGACTTGATGATGTCCAGCCGGCCCATCCCGTCGAGGCGGACGGCGCCGTTGCAGTTGCCCTTCTTGTCGAGGGAGAGGTCGATCCTCATCGGCTTGGCCTCGTACTCCACCGTGGCCGTGACGTGCAGCGACTGCGCCTTGCGCGTGGCCTCACCGGCCCGGGTGAGGACCTCCGCCCCCGACAGGTCGGCCAGTGCCCGCTCGCCCTTGGCGTCCGACGGGACCGAGGGCGACGCGGGCCCGGACGGGGACGCGGACGCGGCGGGCGTCCGGGCGGCGCGGGCGCGGCTCCCGACGTCGGAGGCCCGGCCGTCGGCGGGCACGCACGCCGCCAGCCCGACGCCGATCAGGGCCGCGGCGGCGACCGCCGACGCGGTGGTCTTCGTACGGCTGCGCATGTGGATTCCCCCCGTGGACTGGTGATCAGGACTCAGGACCCGAGGGTAGGGGGTGCGTCCGACACCGCCCGGGACGGGGAGGCGGCGGGCGGGCGCACGCCCCGGTATTCGACCGAGCGCGGGTCAGGTCCCTGCTGCCGGTGCTTGACCAGGTACGGCACCGCGTCCAGCAGGACGTGGTCGGTGATGTCGGCGCCGCCGGGCGCCTTCGACCTGAACACCGCCACCGGCTTGCCGTTCTGGGAGGTGTCCGCCTCCCGCCGGATGCCGGTGAGCGCGGAGGGGAAGGTGTCGGCGGGGTACCCCTCCTCGCACAGGGCGAGGAGGTGGGCGACCGAAGGGTCGCTCGGACGCACGTCGATCCAGCCCTCGTCGGTGTCCGGGGACGTGACGGGCGCGTCCCCGAACTGGTTCTTCAGGAAGCCCTCGTCCCCCCTGAAGGAGAGCCTGCCGTCGTCGATGAGGACCTCTCCCACTCCGGCGCGCGCGACCGTGACCTTGCCCCAGCAGCCGCTTTCCCCTTCGAAGGTCAGCTCCGCGGTGATCTCGCGGTCGCCGATCGTGCGCTGGACCACGGCGGACTTGGAGGCCGCCCCGTCCGTCTCCTGGTACGCGGCGCGCAGGACGGCGGCCGGGTCCTTGCCCGCGAGCGGGTCGGGTGCCGCGGAGGAGGCCGGGGACCCGGCCGCCGCGCCGGTCCCGGGGCCGCAGCCGGTGGCGGTCAGCAGGGCCGCGCAGGCGAGTGCGGTCGCGGTCGCGGACATGGTCGCGGGCATGGTGGTGCGCATGAGCTGGTCCCCCCCTGGGATCGTTCAGGAGCCCGGAGGGTATCCGGCCGCGCTGGAGTCAGGACCTCTTCCAGGTCGCGCAGCCCGTGGTCTTGAAGTAGCCGTCCTGCGCGGAGATCGTCACGACGGCCGGGCCGGTGGGGTTGTCGTTGGCGGCGATGGAGTCGACGTCGTGGGCGGCGTTCTTGGCCCGCTCCCAGTAGCATCCGGCCGAACCCTCGGCGGGGCCGCTCGACTTGTAGGTGCCGGGGGCGAGGTCGAGGCCCACCTTGAACATGCCGCCGTCGCCCGCGGCCTCGGTCTTCGGGGCGTCGGAGACGGCCTTCGGGTCGACGGTCTCCCAGTCGTTGCAGCCGCTGGACTTGAAGAGCTTGTCGCCCGCCTCGATGGTCACGTAGCTGGTGCCGACGACGTTGTCGTTGGCGATGATCGACTCGACCTCGCCCGAGGCGTCCTTGGCGCGCTCCCAGTAGCAGCCCAGGCCCTTGTTGCCGGTGGTGCGGTAGGTGCCGGGCTGGAGGCCGGAGCCGGCCTGGAAGGTGCCGTTGCCGCGCATCGCCGCCTTCGTGCCGTCCTTCTTCGGCTCGGACGGCTTCTGGCTCGTCTTGCCGCCGCTCGTCTGGCCGCCGCCCGGCTTGCCGCTGCCCGGCTTGCTGCTGCCGGACGCGGCCGGCTTCTTCGCGCCGGAGTCCTTCGAGCCGCCCGTGCCGCCGCCCCCGGTGCAGGCGCCGACCGCGACGAGGGCGACGAGCGCGCCGGTGCCCGTGAGGACCTTGTGGCGGGCGATCCAGCTGTGGCGCGGGGTGGAGGACTGGGACATGGGTGTGCTCCTGTCTCGGATCTCTCGGTGCGGCCGGCGTTCTCCGCTGTTGACGGGAACATCACAACAGAGCCTGTGAACCGAGTCAACACGATTCACAGGATTGATTGGATTCACGCTGTGAAGTGGATTCCCGGCTGTGTACCGGTATGCTCCCGGCATGCTGGAGGAGAACGTCCCCGAGGTCACCGCCGCCGAGATCGCCCGCCTGGCCGGGGTCGGCCGGGCCGCCGTGAGCAACTGGCGCCGCCGCCACCCCGACTTCCCCAAGCCCGTCGGCGGCACCGAGACCAGCCCCTCCTTCGCGCTGCCCGAAGTCGAGGAGTGGCTGCGGGCCCAGGGCAAACTCGCCGAGGTCCCGCTGCGCGAACGCGTCTGGCAGCAGATCACCGCCCACCCCGGCGGGGCCGTCGCCGCGCTCGTGGAAGCCGGCGCCGCGCTGCTCGTCGTACGCGACCGCCCCGCGCGGTGGCTGGAGCTCGCCGCCCTCCCCGACGACCGGCTCGCCGAGCGGCTGCCCGCCGTACGGGACGAGGCGCTCACCGCCCGGCTGGGAGCCGGCCACCCGGTGACCGTGCGGCCCGCCGCCGGAGCCGTGACCCTGCTGCGCGCCGTCGCCGAACTCGCCGCCGGACTCGGCGCCCGCCAGGCCTTCGAGTTCCTCCTCGGCCGCCACCTGGAGGCCAACCCCCGCCAGTACACGCTGACCCCCGACGGCTGCGCCGAACTGATGGCCGGCCTCGCCGGACCCGGCGTCCGCACCGCCCTCGACCCCGCCTGCGGCACCGGCAGCCCGCTGCGCGCCCTCACCGGAGCCGCCGTCCTGCACGCCCAGGACGCCTCGCCCGAACTGGCCGCGCTCGCCGCGCTCCGCCTCGCCCTGCACGGCTCCGCCCAGGTCCGCGCGGCCGCCGCCGACAGCCTGCGCGCGGACGCGTTCCCCGACGCCGCCGTCGACGCCGTGCTCTGCCACCCGCCGTTCAACGAACGCAACTGGGGCCACGAGGAACTCGCCTACGACCCCCGCTGGGAGTACGGCTTCCCCGCCCGCACCGAATCCGAACTCGCCTGGATCCAGCACGCCCTGGCCCGACTGCGCGAGGGCGGCACCGCCGTGCTGCTCATGCCGCCAGCCGCCGCGGCCCGCCGCTCCGGCCGCCGGATCCGCGCCGACCTGCTGCGCCGCGGCGCCCTGCGGGCCGTCGTCTCCCTCCCCGCCGGCGCCGCGCCCCCGTACGGGATCCCGCTCCAGCTGTGGGTGCTGCGCAAGCCCGCCCCCGGCGCCGCCGCCCCGGCCGGGCTGCTGCTCGTGGACACCGCCGGCCTCGACCCCGACGGGCCGGCGCAGGCGCGGGCCGCCTGGCCCGACGTACGCGACGCCGTCCTCGCCACCTGGACCGCCTACGACCGCACCGGCGCGACCCCCGAGGCCCCCGGCGTCAGCCGCGTCGTGCCCGTCATCGAACTCCTCGACGACGACGTCGACCTCACCCCCGCCCGCCACCTGCCCCCGCCCGCCGCCGGCGGCGGCCTCGCCGAGCTGGCCGCCGTACGCGAGCGGCTCGACGCCACCCTCGCCCGCGCGGCCCGGCTCAACCCGCCGCCCGCGTTCCCCGCCGGACGCTCCGCCGCCGGATCCGCCGGATCCGCCGGATCCGCGGCCCCGGCGGCCGCCCCGCTCCCGCAGACCACCGTCGGCGAGCTCGCCCGCGCCGGAGCCCTGCTGCTGCGCGCCGGCACCGGCACCGGGAGCGGCGAGCTGCCCGTCCTCACCGAGTACGACGTCTACGCCGGAACCGCCCCCTCCGGCACCGTGGCCACCCCGGGACCCGACACCGGCGAGACCCTGGTCGCCGAACCCGGCGACGTCGTCGTCCCCGTCGTCGGCGCCCTCTCCGCCGCCCGCGTCGTCACCGGGGACCCCGCCAGCGGAGCCGGCGCCGTCATCGGCCGCAACCTCCAGCTGCTGCGCCCCGACCCGGCCGCCCTCGACCCCTGGTTCCTCGCCGGGTTCCTGCGCGGCACCGCCAACGCCCGCCGCGCCAGCAGCCACGCCTCCACCGCCACCCGCCTCGACGTGCGCCGGCTCCAGCTGCCCCGGCTGCCCCCGGCCGAACAGCGGCGCTACGGGGCCCGCTTCCGGGCGCTCGCCGAGTTCGAGGACGCGCTGAGGCTGGCGGGACGCCTGGGGGAGCAGCTCGTACAAGGCCTCTACGACGGGCTGTCGGACGGCAGCGTCACACCGGACTGACCGTGCTGCGACCCTGCAACGGTTGGGTCCATCCCCTCACGAACGGCCGGAAACGCTGTATACGCTTCGAGCCGTCACCTTTCCGCACGGCCCGTCAGGAGCACCGATGCACGGCCCCGGCATCCCGCCGCAGCAAGGCCCCCACGGCCACCGGCCCCTCTCCGGGGCCGCGATGACGCTGCGCGTGCTGTTCACGGCGCTGCCCGTCCTCAGCTGCGGTTTCTTCGCCTGGGGCTCGATGCTGCGGCTCGCGATCCTCACCCGCAAGGCCCGGGACTGGGCGCTGCTCGTGCTCAGCCTGGTGCTGTCGGTCGCGTGGATCACCTTCATCGGGCTCGACCCGACGGAGAAGACCGACGGCTGGCAGGGCAACCTCGGCGCCGGTGGCTCGATCTTCACCGGCTTCGCGATCTGCGTGTACTACCTCGTCGCCGACATCAAGCACCACGAGGCCAAGGCCCTGGCCCCGGCGCCCTGGTACCCGCCCGCGCCGCAGGCCCCGTACGCCCAGCACCACCAGCCGCAGCACCACCAGCCGCAGCCGCCGCACCAGACCACGCCGGGCTACGGCTACCCGCCGACCGGACAGCAGAACGCGCAGAACGCCCAGCCGCCCGTACCCCCGCAGCAGCCCGCCCAGCCCCCGCGCCTCGGGCAGGTCCGCGCCGAACTCGACGAGCTCAGCGAACTCCTGCGCCAGCAGAACCCGCCCCGGCCCCCGCAGCCCGGCGGCCCCTACCAGGACCCGAACACCACGGCGTTCCAGGACCCGCAGCGGTGACCGAGCCTGAACGCCTCATCGGCGAGCGCTACCAGCTCGCCACCGTCCTCGGCCAGGGCGGCATGGGCCAGGTGTGGACGGCCTACGACCGCCGCCTCGACCGCCGCGTCGCCGTCAAGCTGCTGCGCCCCGACAAGGTCGCCGGCCCCGGCACCGTCGCCGAGGAGCTGCGCCGCCGCTTCGTGCGCGAATGCCGGGTCACCGCCCAGGTCGACCACCCCGGCCTGGTCACCGTCCACGACGCGGGCAGCGACGGCGACGAGCTGTACCTCGTCATGGGCTACGTCGAGGGCTCCGACCTCGCCGACCACCTCGCCGAACACGACCCCTACCCCTGGCCCTGGGCCGTCGCGGTCGTGGCGCAGCTGTGCGCGGTGCTGTCCGCCGTGCACGCGGTGCCGATCGTCCACCGCGACCTCAAGCCGCGCAACGTGATGATCCGCCCCGACGGGACCGTCCTCGTCCTCGACCTCGGCGTCGCCTCCGTGATGGACACCGACACCACCCGCCTCACCAGCACCGGCTCCCCCATCGGCAGCCCCGCCTACATGGCCCCCGAACAGGCCATGGGCGGCGCGGTGGGCCCGTACACCGACCTGTACGCCCTCGGCGTGCTGCTGTACGAACTCCTCAGCGGCGGCGTCCCCTTCGCCGGCACCACCGCCCTCGGCGTCCTGCACCGCCACCTCTACGAACCCCCCGCCCCGGTCCGTCCGCTGCGCCCCGAGATCCCCGCGGAGCTGGAAGCGGTCCTGCTGCGCCTCCTCGCCAAGGACCCGCAGGACCGGCCCGCCTCCGCCCAGGAGGTCTACGAGGCACTCGTGCCGCTGCTCCCGGCCCCCGGCAGCCGCCTCCCCTCCGGCCCGCTCGACCCCACCCGGCCCTTCCTCCGCCCCCAGGCCCCCTGGCCCGACCGGGCCGCCGCCGTGCCCCCGCGCCCCACCGCACCCCCGGCGCCGCCCCGCCCCGACATCCCCGGCGCGGTCGACGAGGCCCGCAAGCTGCTGGACCAGGGCCGGCTCACCCAGGCCGTGGACATCCTCGGCAACATCCTCCCGGCGGCCGCAGCCGAGCACGGCGAGCACTCCCCGGTGGTCCGCAGCCTGCGCAAGCAGTACGCCGCCACCCTGATGGACGACGGCCAGTACCGCCGCGCCCTGCCCGAACTGCGACGCCTCGCCGACCAGTTCCCGGCCGGGGACCCCCAGTCGCTGCGCTTCCGCTACGACGCCGCGCAGTGCCTGGAGCAGCTCGGCGAACCTGCGGCGGCCCTGGCGGAGTACCGCTCGCTGCTGCCCCTGTTCGAGAACCACTACGCCAACCCGGACCCCGGCCTGCCGCTGGAGGTCCGCCGCCGGATAGCGCACCTGCTGCTCTCCCTCGGCGACCGGCCCGCCGCCCACGACACCCTGGTCCGCCTCCTCTACGACGCCGACCGCGTGCACGGCCCGGCGCACCCCCTCCCGGTGGAGGTCCGCCGCACCCTGCAATGGCTGGGCCAGGTGCGGTGACCGGTTCGGTGGCCCGGACGCCGCGGGCTACTGCACCACCGCGCCCGCGCCCCGCTGACGGCGCCGCAGCGCCAGCCCGGCCGACACCAGTACGGACACCCCCGCCACGGCCGCCCCGGCCGGCAGGCCAGGCGGGCTGAACTCGCAGGTCACCGTGGTGGTGCGGCCGTCCAGCGGGACGGCGAGCAGGCCGAGGCGGGATCGCCCCGGGCGGCCGTCGCAGCTCCAGCCCGCGATGGCCGGCACCGCCACCACCGCCGTGCCGGCGCTGCCCCGGGGCAGGGTGGCGGTCAGCCCCGAGGAGGTGACCCGGACGCCGGTGGCGGCCTTCGCCCGCAGCTCGGCGACCGCCGCGCCCAGCCGGGCCCCGTCCAGGCAGGACAGCGCCCACCGCGCGGGGGCCGGGCGGTCGAAGACGAGCTTCGAGGCGGGCCCGCGCGAGAGCCCCAGCGACTGGAGCGCCGCCCGGTTCTTCGGCGGGTTGCCGTTCAGCTTGAAGGAGCGCCCGCCCGCCAGACGGGCCGTCGCGTTGTACTCCGGCGCCCACAGGAACGCTTCCGTCCCGGCCCGGCAGATGCCGGGCGCGACCGGGTCCTCGTACACCTTCGCGCCCAGCAGCAGCTCCTGGTTGGCGAAGGGCGAGTCCCCGTACGCCCCGGGCTCCCCCGCCGGGCGGACGGTGACCAGCGGCAGGGCCTCGGCGCGGGCGACCGTGCCGTCGGGCTTCAGCCGGGCACCCACCGCGAACAGCGCGTCCGTCACCGGGTTGTCCAGGCTCTGCACGCTGCGCCCGCGCGAGGTCGAGCCCGCGCCGAGCGCCGTCATCGTCCGCGTGAACACGTCCGGGGTGTGACTGCTGTAGTACGCGCCGCCCTCACCGCCCAGCAGCATCGGGTCGTTGCCCGACAGCGCCGGCCGGCCCGCGTCGGTCCGGTACTCCGGCCAGCCCTCGGCCCCGGCCAGGGCGCGGGCGCGCGCGGTGTGCGCCCGGTTCCAGGAGGGGTAGTCGTCCAGCCCGGCCAGCTTGCCCTTGTGCCCGTACGCCGTGGCCGCCGCGGCCTGCGCCACCAGCACCGCCGCGAGCAGCCCCGCGGCCGCCGGCCGCAGCCGCCGCCGGCCCAGCGCCCGCCAGGCGGCGGCGCCCAGCAGCAGCCCGCCCGCGAAGAGCGCGTACCCCCACGCCGTCACCAGGGGGCTGCCGCCCGCCCACAGCGCGGCCGCCGTCAGCAGACCGGCGCCCGCCGCGAGCGCCCGTACGCCGGGCACGCCCGCGGCGAGCCCCGTCCAGGCGGCGATCACCGCGATGCCGGCCAGTACGAACGTCTGCCGGTACGCGCTGCCGTTCGGGGTGGCGAAGAGGTGCCACAGCAGATGGGTCGGCTCCCACTGCAGGGACAGCGTCACCGCCACCACCAGCCCCGCCCACCAGCAGCGGGTACGGACCGGCAGCGCCCGGTGGAACGGCAGGGCCGCCACCAGCAGCAGGGTCGCGGTGCCCACGAACACGGCGGGGGAGTTGAAGGAGTACGTGGCCGGGAGCAGCCGGGCGAAGAAGTCGGACCACGGCACCGGCCCGAACTCCTTGGACCAGCCCGGGTACGCCTGCTTCGTGCTGAGGAACAGCGGCACCAGCACCGGCGTCGCCAGCCCGATCCCGAGCAGGGTGGTCACCGCCGCCCGCCCGACCACCACGGCCCGCTCGCGCGCCCCCTCCCGGGTCAGCACCACCCGCACCACCAGCACCAGCGCCGCGCCGAGCGTGGCCATGTACGCGGTGTAGAAGTTGGCGGTCCACCCCACCGCGACGACCAGCACCCCGAGCACCGGCCGCCGGCCGCGCAGCGCCCACTCGCCGGTCAGGCACAGCAGCGGGAAGGCGACGAGCCCGTCCAGCCACATCGGGTTGTAGGCGGCCTCGATCACCGACCACCCGCACAGCGCGTACGAGGCCCCCAGCAGCCCCGCCGCCCACCACGGCCCGCGCCGCTGGGTCCGCAGCAGCCACGCCATGGCGGCGGCCGCGGCCGCCGTCTTGAGCACGGTCACCACGTACACCGCGAGGTCGATGTCCTCGCGCGGGAACAGCGCCACCAGCACGGCGAACGGGCTCGTCAGGTACGTGCCGAAGTCGGGCAGGAAGCTGGTGCCGTACCCGGACTGCCAGTTGAACAGGAGACCGCCCCGGGCCCGCCCGTGCAGCAGGTCCCACAGGTGCGCGTGGAACGGCACGAACTGGTTGCCGAGGTCGTTGACGCTGCGGTGGCGCGGCCCGTACGGGAACACCCGCGCGACGGCGTCCCCGCCGCACACGGCGACGGCCGTGACGAGCGAGGCGAACACCGCCCCGAGCACCCCCGCCCCCCGCCCGGAGCCCCGCGGGGCCCGTGTCGCGGGCCGGTCCGGAATCTGACGCTGGGCGAGTTGAGATGTCGGCATGGTGCACCGACGATCTCAGGAAGGAAGGACTCCGCGGTGACCGGGGGGTGAACTCGTACCCCAACACCACCGGAATCGTTGGTCGAACCGGTGGCTCGGGCCACCCTGACTGCATACCATCGATCACCGCAAGGCCCTTGTGCACCGAAGCACAATCTCCCGGCCCTGGAGGCTCCTTTGCACCGTCGCACTGCGCTCTCCGTCTCCGCCGCCCTGCTCGCGGCGGCCCCCCTGCTGACCGCGTGTTCGGGTGGGACCCGGCCCGGTACCGCCGCCGTCGTCGGGGGTGAGCGCATCACCACCTCGGCGCTCCAGGCCCAGGTCGGCGACGTGCGCGCCGCCCAGAACAAGTCCGAGCAGGGCACGCAGCTGATCGGCGCGACCGCCGGGCTGGAGCGGCTGAAGCTGAACAAGATGATCCAGAGCGCCGTCCTGGAGCGGGCCGCCGAGGACGCCGGGCTGAGCGTGAGCCCGAAGGAGGTCCAGGACGTCCGCAAGGCGCAGATCGAGCAGCTCGGCGGGGAGAAGGCGCTGCGGGACGCGGCGCTCCAGCAGGCGCAGCTGGCGCCGGGGCAGATCGAGGCGGACACCCGCTTCAAGCTGCTGCGGGACAAGGTCTTCGCGCACTACGGCAGCCAGGACAAGGCACTGGTCAAGCTGGCGGAGGCGGCGAAGGCGCTGCACATCGAGGTCAACCCGCGCTACGGCCACTGGGACGCGCAGCAGATCCTGCTCGGGGACCAGGAGACGCCGTGGATCACCCAGCGGACCCGCCCCGAGCAGGCGGCACCCGCCGGAGCCTGAGCGCGGCGGGCGGGGGTAGGTTCGGGGGGTGAACGACACCTCCTCCGCTCCCGCTGCCGCCGAGCCCACGGGCCGGATCGTCCTGCTGACCGCCAGCCACCGGGTCGCCCCCGGACTGCTGTCCTGGCCGGCCTGGCAGACCCTGCACGCCGCGGACCGGGTGCTGTGCGCCGACCCGGGCCACCCGCAGCTGCCGTACCTGCGCGAGGCGGGGGTCGAGGTGTCGCACGAGGTACCGGACGCGCACGCGCTCGTCGAGGCCTGCGCCGGGGGTCGCACGATCGTCGTGCTGCCGGCCGGCGAGGGCGACCAGCGGCTGACGGACGGGCTGGCCCGGCTGGCCGGCTCGGGCCGGGTCGCCATGCCCGACCTGGAGCTGCTGCCCGGCTCGTACGACCTGCCGGGGGCGCGGCTGCTGGACCTGGTGCAGGTCATGGACCGGGTGCGCCGGGACTGCCCCTGGACCTCGCGGCAGACCCACGAGGGGCTGGTGAAGTACGCCATCGAGGAGGCGTACGAGCTGGTCGAGGCGATCGAGGACGGCGACCGGGACGCGCTGCGCGAGGAGCTCGGCGACGTGCTCCTCCAGGTGGTCTTCCACGCGCGGATCGCCGAGGAGGAGGGCGGCGGCGAGGACGGGGCGGAGCCCTTCTCCATCGACGACGTCGCGGGCGACCTGGTCGACAAGCTGATCCGGCGCCACCCCCATGTGTTCGGGGACGCCACGGCCGACTCCCCGGAGGACGTCAGCGCCCACTGGCAGGCCACCAAGGCGGTGGAGAAGCAGCGGGACTCGGTCACCGACGGGATCCCGCTGGGCCAGCCGGGCCTGGCGCTGGCGGCCAAGCTCGCCGGGCGGGCCCGCACGGGCGGGGTGGCCGTGGAGCTGCCCCGGGGCGAGGGCATCGGGTACGAGCTGCTGGAGCTGGCGGCGCGCGCCGAGGCGTCGGGGACCGACCCCGAGACGGCGCTGCGTGCGGCGGCCCGGGTCTACCGGGACGCGATCCGCGCGGCCGAGGGCGTGGGGGAGTAACCGGAGCAACCCCGGAAGACACGGCCAGGACACGCCAAGGCGCGGCCAAGGCGCGGCCTAATCGCGCGGGGCGCGGGCCGAGGGGTTGTGCCAGTGCGGGGCCGGGCGGTGCAGGAACCACTCGCCGAAGCCCAGCGGGCGGGTGCGCTGGGACCCGGCGACGGGGACCGCGTCGTGGAAGAGACGGTCGGGGCGGGCTCCGAGCTCCTGGAGGAGGTAGGAGGTCTCCTCGATGAACAGGGCCGGCCCGCTGAGGTAGACGTCCTGTTCCCGCCACAGGGCGCGGTTGCCGAGGGCGGTCGCCAGCCGGTCGGTGGCCTGGTTGCGGTGCTGCCCGGGGGCGGGGGTGATGTAGGTGACGCCGAGCCAGCGGCAGGCGGCGGCGTGCCGGTCGATCAGGGGCCGGTCGTAGAGGTGCGCGGCGTCCCGGGCGACCACGAAGAGCCGTACGTCGTGGTCGGGAGGGTGCTGGAGGAGTTCCTCCAGCAGGGCCCGGACGGGTGCCCAGCCGGTGCCGGCGGCGATGAGGGTGAGGGGGCGGTCCTCGCGGCGCAGGGTGAGCTGTCCGCCGGGGGCGCCGAGCCGCAGCAGCTCGCCGGGCAGGACGTCGCGGACCAGGGCGGTGCTGAGCCGGCCGCCGTCGATCCGGCTGACGTGCAGGTCGACGGTGCCGTCGGGGCGGGGGGCGTTGCCGAGGGAGTAGGTGCGCCAGGTGGTCGGGACGCGGTCGCTGCTCACGCTGACGTACTGGCCGGGCCGGTAGGGCAGCGGGGTGCGCGGTGCGAGGGTCAGTACGCCGATGTCCTCGCCGTACTGGAGGTGGCGCACCACCTCGGCCTCCCACCAGGGAGGTTCGTCGCTGTCGGCGGCGCCGGCCGTCATGGCGTCGGCGATGACCTGGTAGGCCTCGTACCAGGCCTTCTCGACGGCCGGGGTCCAGGCGTCGCCGGAGGTCTGGGCGAGGGCGGCGATCAGGCTGGTGCCGACGGCCGCGTAGTGCTCGGGGCCGACGAGGAACTTGCGGTGGTCGCGTCCGAGGTCGCGCAGATAGGGGACGAGGGTCCCGCTCTCCAGGTGGGCGACGACATGGGTGAGCGCGGCGAAGAGCCGGTCGCGCTGGCGTTCCATGTCCTCGGCGGAGGCCGGGAAGAGTTCGCGGAGCCCGGGGTTGTGCCAGAAGAGGTGGGAGTAGAAGTACTTGACCGCGTGCTCGGCCCTTCTCTCCACCACCGCGAAACTGCTCTTCAAGATCCTCACATCCACAGAACCGAAAGTAGGAATGTCGCAGAACCTGACGTCAAGTGATGTCCGATCTACGGACAGCCGCGACGAAGCGGCCATAAGGGATGGCCGGCGGCGAGCCGGGATACGGTCGACGGGTGCACGATCAGACCTCCGCCGCCCAGCCCGACCCGTCCCTCCCCGAGGGGCCGACGCTCTTCGACTGGGAGTTCGCGACCGACCCCTATCCGGCCTACGCCTGGCTGCGCGAGAACTCCCCGGTGCACCGCACCCGGCTCCCCAGCGGGGTCGAGGCGTGGCTGGTGACCCGGTACGCCGACGCCCGCCAGGCCCTCGCGGACCAGCGGCTGAGCAAGAACCCGGCGCACCACGCGGAGCCGGCGCACGCCAAGGGCAAGACCGGGATCCCGGGGGAGCGCAAGGCGGAGCTGATGACGCACCTGCTGAACATCGACCCGCCGGACCACACCCGGCTGCGGCGGCTGGTGTCGAAGGCGTTCACCCCGCGGCGCGTGGCCGAGTTCACCCCGCGCGTCCAGGAGCTGACCGACCACCTCATCGACCAGATCGTCGAAAAGCAGTCCGGCACCGGGAAGGGTGAGGCGGACCTCATCCACGAGTTCGCGTTCCCGCTCCCCATCTACGCCATCTGCGAGATGCTCGGCGTACCGCGCGAGGACCAGGACGACTTCCGCGACTGGGCCGGGATGATGATCCGGCACGGCGGCGGGCCGCGCGGCGGGGTCGCCCGCTCGGTGAAGCAGATGCGCACCTATCTCGGGGAACTCATCCACCGCAAGCGGGATGATCTGGGCAACGACCTCATTTCCGATCTGATCCGGGCAAGTGACCACGGAGACCATCTGACGGAGGCCGAGGCCACGGCGATGGCCTTCATCCTGCTCTTCGCCGGCTTCGAGACGACCGTGAACCTCATCGGCAACGGCATCCACTCCCTCTTCATGAACCCGGACCAGCGCGAGCGCCTCCAGGCCTCCCTCGCGGCCGGGGAGAGCGCGCTGCTGGAGACCGGCGTCGAGGAACTGCTGCGCTACGACGGCCCCGTGGAGCTCGCCACCTGGCGGTTCGCCACCGGGCCGCTGACCCTCGGAGGGCAGGACATCGCGGCCGGGGACCCCGTGCTCGTGGTCCTCGCGGCGGCCGACCGCGACCCGGAGCGGTTCGCCGACCCGGACACCCTGGACCTCTCCCGGAGTGACAATCAGCACCTCGGATACGGCCACGGGATCCACTACTGCCTCGGTGCTCCGCTCGCCCGTCTCGAAGGCCAGACGGCGCTCGGAACTTTGCTGAAGCGTCTGCCGGATCTGGAACTTGCGATTCCCCCTGCGGACCTGCGCTGGCGCGGCGGGCTCATCATGCGGGGCCTGCGCACCCTCCCCGTCCGCTTCACAGTCCCGAACGAATGAGGGCGGGAGCGAAGCCGAACTGACCGGAAGTCAGTCCACCGTCGAACTTGTGACATCCGTTCGAAGGCGGCTAGGTTCTGCCGTTACCCCGCCGTTATGCGAAAGGTGCAGTCTCATGCTTCCCGGGAACGGCCGCCACAGACGCCCCCGCCAGGTACCCGCGATCGTCGTCACCGCAGGAGTCACCGGCTCCGCGCTGGCCATGCCGCTGCTCGCCGCCACAGGTGCGAACGCAGCCGACACCGCCACGTGGGACAAGGTCGCCGACTGCGAGAGCGGCGGCACCTGGAGCGCGAACTCCGGCAGCGGCGCCTACGGCGGCCTGCAGTTCACCCTGGAGCAGTGGCGCAACGCCGGCGGACTCGCGTACGCGGAGCGCCCCGACCTCGCCAGCCGCTCCCAGCAGATCGCGGTCGCCGAGCGGGTGCTGGCCTCCCAGGGCCCCCAGGCGTGGCCGCTGTGCTCCGCCTCGGCCGGGCTGACCCAGCAGGGCCCCGCCCCCGAGGTGGACCCGGGCGACAAGCTGAACCCCGGGCCCGTCGCGCCCACACCGACCCGGCCCGACGCCTCGGTGCCGAAGACGGGCAAGGGCAAGCCCTCCACGGACTTCGGGGCCCCGACCCCGGCGCCGAACACCCAGTCCAGCCCGAGCGGGCTGCCGGACTACCCGCTGGGCCCCTCCAGCGGACTGCCCGTCATGCCCGAGCCGGACTTCACGGTCCAGCCCACGACGCCCGGCACGCCCACGCCCGCCCCGGGCACCCCCACGGCGCCGGCCACCCCGGCCGCGCCGGGCACCCCGACGGCCCCGGCCACCCCGGGCGCCACCCCCGCCCCGGGCGTCACGCCCACCGCCCCGGCCACCCCGGGTGCCCCGACGGGCACCCCGTCCGCCGAGGCGGCCGACGGCTCGGGCAAGCACCGCGGCCCGGCCGCCGTCGAGGTACCGGCGGCCCCTGGCACGGTGTCAGCACCCGCCGCGGAGCCCGTCTACACCGTGAAGCCGGGCGACAGCCTCTCGGACATCGCGAACGCCAAGGGCGTCAAGGGGGGCTGGGGCGAGCTCTACAAAGCCAACGAGCAGGTCATCGGCGGGGACGCGGACCTCATCAAGCCCGGACAGAACCTGGATCTAACCAAGAAATAGGGGGCAGTTCGGGCATCCATTAAGAGTTGAATGTCCGTTATCGCCAAATGAGACATGCATCTCTTCCGGACAACTGGCGTGTCTCGTTCCGGAACTTCCGAAAACCCCCCTCTCACCTGCACAAACGTGCTCTTGAGGAAGGCAAGTAGGCCGGTTTCTCCCCAAAATCACACGTTGAACATCGGGGAGAGACCCGTCTACCTTCTGAATCGCTCGCCACCGCGGGCTCCTTCGACCGCATCGCCGAATCCTGCCGGCGGACGGAGGGAACAGTCGTCGCGCAAGCGCCGAAGGCAGGAGCGGGGGAACCAAGGTAGGCGCCGGGAACGGCCGTTGAGAGACGGCCCGCGTACCGGCTAGGGGTGAAGACACGCGCCGCGCCGCGTGACCGGGCAACTCATCCGCCCGAACCCGACAGCTCACCTCGAAGGCGTCGGTGAGGAGAAATCCATGCTGCTTTCCGGCAAGGGCAAGCACCGCCGCGGCTCCAAGGCCGTCCGCATCGTCACGCTCGCCGGTGTCGCCGGTGTCGCCGTCGCCGCCCCGCTGATGGCCGCCGGTACCGCCAGCGCCGCCACCTCGGCCGAGTGGGACAAGGTCGCCGCCTGCGAGTCCGGCGGCAACTGGTCCATCAACACCGGCAACGGCTACTACGGCGGCCTGCAGTTCTCGTCCTCCACGTGGGCCGCGTACGGTGGCAAGGCGTACGCCGCGCAGGCCAACCAGGCCACCAAGGGCCAGCAGATAGCCATCGCCGAGAAGGTCCTCAAGGGCCAGGGCAAGGGCGCCTGGCCGCACTGCGGCGTCGGCCTGTCCAACTCCTCGTACAACGGCGGCGGTTCCACCACCCCGGCCAAGCCGAAGCCCGAGACGAAGCCGGCCCCGGCCAAGCCCGCTCCGGCCAAGCCGGCCCCGGCGAAGCCCGCTCCGGCCAAGCCGTCCACGCCGAAGACCGAGACCGAGACCAAGGGCTCCGGCTCCGGCGCCGGCAACTGGACCCCGGCCAAGCCGTCGACCCCGAAGACCGAGGCCCCGCAGACGGGCAACGGCTCCTACACGGTCAAGGAAGGCGACACCCTGGGCACCATCGCCGAGGCCAACAAGGTCAAGGGCGGCTGGGAGAAGCTCTTCGAGCTCAACAAGGACACCGTCTCCGACGCCGACCTGATCTTCCCGGGTCAGAAGCTGAAGCTCGGCTGAACCTCCGCGTAACACTCGCGGCACCCCGCAGCATCTCCACCGCCCGGCGCGTATCCCAACGCGCCGGGCGGCGGCGTGTCGTCCGCCGGTACCCGCATTCCGGAACCGGAGCACCGCCTTCCGCCATCCGGTCTCCCGGTGGGCCCCGGAAAACAAGGCCCCTATGTCCCGGAAGACGGGTATTCGGACCCTTTTTCGTCCCAGGACCCGGGCGGTCGGGCAGCCCACACCCCGGAGCCGGTTAGGCTCTAGTCGGCAGGGCCGTCCCACGGTCCACACGCCACCGCACACCCAGCGTCACATCCCAGAAGGAGATGCTCGTGCCGTCCATCGACGTCGTCGTAGCCCGGGAAATCCTGGACTCCCGAGGCAACCCCACGGTCGAGGTCGAGGTGGGCCTCGACGACGGCAGCACCGGCCGTGCTGCCGTTCCGTCCGGCGCCTCCACCGGTGCCTTCGAGGCCATCGAGCTCCGTGACGGTGACCCCAACCGTTACATGGGCAAGGGCGTGGAGAAGGCCGTCCTCGCCGTCATCGAGCAGATCGGGCCGGAGCTCGTCGGCTACGACGCCACCGAGCAGCGCCTGATCGACCAGGCCATGTTCGACCTCGACGCCACCGACAACAAGGGCTCGCTCGGCGCCAACGCCATCCTCGGCGTCTCCCTCGCCGTCGCGCACGCCGCGTCCGAGGCCTCGGACCTCCCGCTCTTCCGCTACCTCGGCGGCCCGAACGCGCACCTGCTGCCCGTTCCGATGATGAACATCCTCAACGGTGGGTCGCACGCCGACTCCAACGTCGACATCCAGGAGTTCATGATCGCCCCGATCGGCGCGGAGTCCTTCTCCGAGGCGCTGCGCTGGGGTGCCGAGGTCTACCACACCCTCAAGAAGGTCCTGCACACCAAGGGCCTCTCCACCGGCCTGGGCGACGAGGGCGGCTTCGCCCCGAACCTGGAGTCCAACCGCGCCGCGCTCGACCTCATCATCGAGGCCGTCAAGCAGGCCGGCTACACCCCGGGCAAGGACATCGCGCTCGCGCTCGACGTCGCCGCGTCCGAGTTCTACAAGGACGGCAAGTACGAGTTCGAGGGCCAGTCCCGCTCGGCCGCCGAGATGACCGACTACTACGCCGAGCTCGTCGAGGCGTACCCGCTCGTCTCCATCGAGGACCCGCTGTTCGAGGACGACTGGGCGGGTTGGAAGACCATCACCGACCGCCTGGGCTCCAAGGTCCAGATCGTCGGCGACGACCTCTTCGTCACCAACCCCGAGCGCCTCGCCCGCGGCATCGAGGAGGGCTCCGCGAACGCCCTGCTCGTGAAGGTGAACCAGATCGGTTCCCTGACCGAGACCCTCGACGCCGTCGAGATGGCCCAGCGCAACGGCTTCAAGTGCATGATGTCGCACCGCTCCGGCGAGACCGAGGACGTCACCATCGCCGACCTCGCCGTCGCCGTGAACTGCGGTCAGATCAAGACCGGCGCCCCGGCCCGCTCGGACCGCGTCGCCAAGTACAACCAGCTGCTGCGCATCGAGGAGATCCTCGACGACGCCGCCGTGTACGCCGGCCGCAGCGCCTTCCCGCGCTTCAAGGGCTGACACCGCCTCAGGGCGGCGGCCCGGGGGGACACCCCTGGGTCCCCAGCCTCCGTACGTCCCCGCACTCGGTCCCGTACCGTGTGCGGGGACGTATTGCGTAGTGCGCGCACAGGGGAGGCGGGGCCATGGCCGGGAACCGGGATCGGTTCTCCACCTTCTCGACGGCGACCCGTCTCAAACAGCTCGGCGAGCGGACCGCGGCCCACGTCTACCGCTCGCAGTCCCGCCGGCACATCCGCCGCAGCCGGCTCACCGGCCGCGCCGCACTGCTGGTCCTCGTCCTCTGTACGCTGGTCGTCGCCCTCGCGTATCCGATGCGCCAGTACGTGTCCCAGCGCTCGGAGATCACGGACCAGCAGCGGGCCGCCGACACCGCGCGCAAGCGGCTCGAACAGCTCCGCGACGAGAAGGCCCGCTGGCAGGACCCCGCGTACGCGGAGCAGCAGGCGCGCAGGCACCTGCACTTCCTGCGCCCGGGGGAGATCGGCTACATCATGACCGACCCCGGGGCCGCGGCCCCGGAGCGCCGCCGCGGCGGCCAGGACGGTTCCGACCGCCCCTGGTACTCCAACGTCTGGGACGGCGTCGACAAGGCCGACCGCCCCGGCGAATGACCCACTGACCCACCCATCACGCACGACCGAACGAAGAGACTTCCTCCAGGCATGCAGACGCCCCCGCCCCAGACCGACCGGACCGAGCCGACCGACGCGGACATCGAGGCGTTCGAGCAGCAGCTCGGCCGCCCGCCGCGCGGGCTGCGCGCCATCGCGCACCGCTGCCCCTGCGGACAGCCGGACGTCGTCGAGACCGCACCCCGGCTGCCCGACGGCACCCCCTTCCCCACGCTGTACTACCTGACGTGCCCGCGCGCGGCCTCCGCGATCGGCACGCTGGAGGCCAACGGCGTGATGAAGGAGATGCAGGCCCGGCTCGCCGAGGACCCGGAGCTCGCCGCCGCGTACCAGAAGGCGCACGAGGACTACATCCGGCGCCGCGACGCCATCGAGGTGCTCCAGGGCTTCCCGAGCGCCGGCGGCATGCCGGACCGGGTCAAGTGCCTGCACGTGCTGGTGGGCCACTCGCTGGCCGCCGGCCCCGGGGTGAACCCGTTCGGCGACGAGGCGCTGGCCATGCTGCCGGAGTGGTGGGCCAAGGGCGCCTGCGTCACCCCGTGCGGGGAGACGAAGGAAGAGGAGACCGGGGAGGAGTCCGCATGACCCGGGTCGCGGGCATCGACTGCGGTACGAACTCCATCCGCCTGCTGGTCGCCGACTGCGACCCGGCCACCGGCGAGCTGGTCGAGCTCGACCGGCGGATGACGATCGTCCGGCTCGGGCAGGGCGTGGACAAGACCGGCCGGCTGGCCCCGGAGGCGCTGGAGCGCACCTTCGCGGCCTGCCGCGAGTACGCCGGGGTGATCAAGGAGTTCGGCGCCGAGCGGGTGCGCTTCGTGGCCACCTCGGCCTCGCGCGACGCGGAGAACCGGGACGAGTTCGTCCGGGGGGTCCTGGACATCCTCGGCGTCGAGCCCGAGGTGATCTCCGGCGAGCAGGAGGCGGAGTTCTCCTTCACCGGGGCCACCAAGGAGCTCGTCGCGCACGAGCACCTGGAGCGGCCGTTCCTGGTGGTGGACATCGGCGGCGGCTCGACCGAGTTCGTCGTCGGCGAGGACCGCGTACGCGCCGCCCGCTCGGTCGACGTGGGCTGCGTACGGATGACCGAGCGCCACCTGGTGGTGGACGGCGAGGTCACCGACCCGCCGGCGCCGGCGCAGATCGCCGCCATGCGGGCCGACATCGAGGCGGCCCTGGACCTGGCCGCCGAGACGGTCCCGCTGGCCGGGGCCCGCACCCTGGTGGGCCTCGCGGGCTCGGTGACCACGGTCGCCGCGATCGCGCTGGGCCTGGCCGAGTACGACTCGTCGGCGATCCACCACGCCCGGATCTCCTACGAGCAGGTCCGCGAGATCAGCGAGCGCATGCTGACCGCCACCCACGCCGAACGCGCCGCCATCCCCGTGATGCACCCGGGGCGGGTCGACGTGATCGGCGCGGGCGCGCTGGTCCTGCTCGCGATCATGGAGCGCATCGGCGCCGCCGAGGTCGTGGTCTCCGAGCACGACATCCTGGACGGCATCGCCTGGAAGACCGCAGAAGAGGTCGAGACGGACAAGTAGCGCTCCTGACCCGCGGAAATGCCGAACGGCGGCGCTCCGGTCAGTCGACCGGAGCGCCGCCGTCTGCCTGGGATTCAGATGGTGCGGTAGATGTCGCGGCGGTCGCCCACCTTGACGACGAGGATGACGAGCTCGCCGTCCAGGACCTGGTAGGCGATCTGGTAGCTGCCGACCCGGAGCCGGTACAGGCCGGAGGGGCCGGTGAGCTTCTTGATGTCGGCGTCCTCGCGGTACGGATCGTCTCCCAGCGTGGTCAGGGCGGCGAGGATCCGCATCGCTGCCGGCCTGTCGATCGCCCGGAGCTGCCGTTGCGCCGCGGTCGTGAACCGAAAGGCGTACTTCACGCCGCGCCGTCACCCCGTTCGCTGAACAGGTCGGCCAGCAGCTCGGCCATCGTCACCGTCGATCCGCCCTCGGCGAGTACCGCCTCCGCCTCGCGTGCGAGCAGCTCGTCTGCCGCCTCTTCGAGCGCGTTGAAGTCCGCGATGGGGACGAGGGCGGCCACCGGAGCGCCGTTCCGCGTGATTATGGTCGGGGCGCCCTGCTCGGCACGGTTGATGTGGTCCGCAAGATGGGCGCGGGCTTCGCGCACGGTCACGGCGTTCTCATCACTCATGAAAGCCAGTGTACGCGCGAACGTGTACACCTGCCGGATGTCGCGCAAACGGGTGTGGGTTCACCGGTAATGCCGGACGGCATCGCCTGGTCCGCGGCCTGACCCGGCTCAGCGCCACGAGGGGCCCCCGTGGATCGCGGGGCCCCTCGTCGTTCCCGCCCGTTCCCGGCCCGGGGCGGAGTGCCCCGACAGCCTCGGATCCATGATCGAAAACCCTGGCCCCCTGCCCCCGCCCGCCGGCTACTTGCCCTTGGCCAGCTGGTCGACCCTCGGTATGGACAGGCCCAGCAGTTCCCCCACCTCCCTGAGCGTCCGCCCGTGGCGCAGTTCCAGCACCGCGCCGGTCCGCGCCTGCCTCGCGGAGCGCACGGCGCGGGGGAGCAGGTCGTCCGACAGCAGGCGTGCCGCGCGCTCGCGTTCCAGCGGGTCCTGGATGTCGTCGAGGTGTGCCAGGGCGGCACCGATGTGCTCGGCCATGAGGGCGCGCAGCTCCGTGAGCCGCGCTTCCAGGGTGTCCTTTTCGATCATGGGGCCAGCGTACGAGCGGGCCGGGTCCTTCCGGTCCGGTTCGGCCACCCCGCCTCGACCGGTTCCCGGGCGGCCGTGCACCGGCCGTCGTGCGGTCGTGTGGCTGAACATCGCGTTCCGCCCGATGGGTGGCTGGTGGGCGGGGGGAGCGGGGCCGGTGCGGCGGCAGTGCGGGGGCGGTGCGGGGCCCCCGGAGCGGCCGAAAGCACCCCTCCGGGAACCAGGTTCGTGAAGTTCTTCACAAGGAAAATGCGTCTGCTGGGTCAACAGGGAGGCCCTACGGGCCCTTCTCGGGGGTCGCAGGGTCGTTTCGGCACCTGTTTGTGCGATGCGCGGCCGCGACGGGTTTCGTATCGGAGGTAAGGACGAACCCCAGTGGTCCAGTCCGGTTGAGGCCTTGGAGGCCAGTTCAGACCGGGTGAACAACGACTCCCGTTATACGTTGGTTCCCGTTGCGCGCCATGATCTGGGTCACGCGGGCCGCGCAGTGTAGCAGAGACCTTGGGGCACCTTGTGAAGGGGCTCACGAGCGTCACCCCTTGGGGTGCTGGATACTCATTCCATGAGCACCACGGAGCGTCCCAGGATCCTCGTAGTAGGAGGTGGGTACGTAGGCCTGTACGCAGCCAAGCGCATCATGAAGAAGATGCGCTACGGCGAGGCGACCGTCACGGTCGTCGACCCGCGGTCGTACATGACCTACCAGCCCTTCCTCCCCGAAGTGGCCGCAGGCAACATCTCGCCTCGGCACGTTGTCGTCCCGCTGCGACGCGTGCTGCCCAAGGCTGAGGTTCTCACCGGCCGGGTCACCACCATCGACCAGGACCGCAAGGTCGCCGTCGTCACGCCGCTGGTCGGCGAGGCGTACGAGCTGCCCTTCGACTACCTGGTGATCGCGCTCGGCGCCGTCTCCCGCACCTTCCCGATCCCCGGCCTGGCCGAACAGGGCATCGGTATGAAGGGCGTCGAAGAGGGCATCGGCCTGCGCAACCACGTCCTCGAGCAGCTCGACAAGGCCGAGTCCACGACGGACGAGAACGTCCGCCGCAAGGCACTCACCTTCGTCTTCGTCGGCGGCGGCTTCGCCGGCGCCGAGACGATCGGCGAGGTCGAGGACATGGCCCGCGACGCCGTGAAGTACTACTCCACGATCAAGCGCGAGGACATGCGCTTCATCCTGGTCGACGCGGCGGACAAGATCCTTCCCGAGGTCGGGCCCAAGCTCGGCACCTGGGGCAAGGAGCACCTCGAGTCCCGCGGCATCGAGATCTACCTCAGCACCTCCATGGACTCCTGCGTGGACGGCCACGTGGTGCTGAAGAACGGCCTCGAGGTCGACTCCAACACCATCGTGTGGACCGCGGGCGTCAAGCCGAACCCGGCGCTGGCCCGCTACGGCCTGCCGCTGGGCCCGCGCGGCCACGTGGACACCGCCCCGACCCTCCAGGTCCAGGGCACGGACTACATCTGGGCCGCGGGCGACAACGCCCAGGTCCCGGACGTCGCCGCCCGCAAGGCCGGCGTCGAGAACGCCTGGTGCCCGCCGAACGCCCAGCACGCGCTGCGCCAGGCCAAGGTCCTCGGCGACAACGTGGTCTCCGGCATGCGGGGCTTCCCGCAGAAGGAGTACGCGCACTCCAACAAGGGTGCGGTGGCGGGCCTCGGCCTCCACAAGGGCGTCGCGATGATCGTCATGGGCAAGATGAAGATCAAGCTCAAGGGCCGGCTCGCCTGGTACATGCACCGTGGCTACCACGGCATGGCCATGCCGACCTGGAACCGCAAGATCCGCGTCTTCGCCGACTGGACCCTCGGCATGTTCCTCAAGCGCGAGGTCGTCTCCCTCGGAGCGCTGGAGACCCCGCGCGAGGAGTTCTACGAGGCCGCCAAGCCGGCGCCGGCTCCGGCCGCCGCCGCTGCCCCGGCCGAGAAGGCCAAGGCCTCCTGACCCTGACCGGTCCGGCAGGTCACTGAGCACGTCCCCGAAGGGGCTGCCCGCCATCCGTGGTGCGGGCGGCCCCTTCGGCGTACCCGGGGACCGTCGGGCGGGCCGGCCCGGGGCCAGGGGGCGGGGTGACCGGATCCGGGCGGGGGCGTGGCCGGACCCGCCCCCTTACCGCGGGTCCGGCGCGGCCGGCTGGAGCCCCGGTCGAGGGACGGTCCAGCGGGCAAACCGGCCGTGATTGCCCCAGAGGGGAAGTGGGAAGTCGTTCCACGGAACTTCTGGAGGTGCCTGAAATGACCGACGCCGCGCCGCGGCTGGCAGCGATTGCCGAAACCCTGCTGGGCGCCCCCCTGCCCGTGCGGATACGGGCCTGGGACGGCAGTGAGGCCGGCCCGGCCGCCGGCCCCGTGCTGGTGATCAACCACCGGCGCGCCCTGCGCCGGATCCTGTGGAAGCCGGGCGAGCTGGGGCTCGCCCGCGCCTGGGTCGCCGGGGAGCTGACCGTCCACGGCGACCTGTTCGCCCTGCTCGACCGGGTGGCCGGCCTGCTGTGGGAGCGGGAGCACCCCGTGCCCGCCCCCGCCCCGGCCCGTGCGGGGCTGGGCAGGCTCGCCGCCCTGCGCCCGCACCTGCCCGGCCACGGCTCCGGCCCCGCCGGGACCGCCGCGCTGCTGCGCGACCCGGCCGCACGGGCCGCCGTACGCGACCTCGTGGCCCTGGCGCGCCCGTGGACGGCGCCCGCGCCGCCGCCGGAGGAGGCCGTCCGCGGCGGCGGGCCGCGCCACTCCAAGCGGCGCGACAGCGAGGCGATCAGCCACCACTACGACGTGGGCAACGACTTCTACGAGCGGGTCCTCGGCCCCTCGATGGTCTACTCCTGCGCCTACTGGACCCCGGACGGCGCCCTCGAGGACGCCCAGCGGGACAAGCTCGACCTGGTCTGCCGCAAGCTCGGCCTGGAGCCGGGACAGCGGCTCCTGGACGTCGGCTGCGGCTGGGGCTCCATGGCCCTGCACGCGGCCCGCGAGTACGGGGTGCGCGTCACCGGCATCACGCTCTCGCGCGAGCAGGCCGCGTACGCCCGCAAGCGGATCGCCGAGGAGGGCCTGACCGACCGGGTCGAGATCCGGGTGCAGGACTACCGGGACGTCAAGGACGGCCCGTACGACGCGATTTCCTCGATCGGCATGGCCGAGCACGTGGGCTCCGCCCGCTACCGCGAGTACGCCGGGATACTGCACGCCCTGCTGGCCCCCGGCGGCCGGCTGCTCAACCACCAGATCGGCCGGCCCCCGGAGCCCGACGAACAGGCGTACGAGGTCGACGAGTTCATCGACGCGTACGTCTTCCCGGACGGGGAGCTCTCCCCGATCGGCACCACCGTCGGCGAGCTGGAGCGGGCCGGCTTCGAGGTCCGCGACGTGGAGGCGCTGCGCGAGCACTACGCGCTGACCCTGCGGGCCTGGGTGGCCCGCCTGGAGCGGCACTGGGACGAGGCCGTACGGTTCACCTCGCCCGGCCGGGCCCGGGTGTGGCTGCTGTACATGGCGGCTTCCGCGCTGGGCTTCGAGCACGGCCGGCTGGGGGTCAACCAGGTGCTGGCGGTGCGCCCCGGGGACGGAGGGGCCTCGGGGCTGCCGCTGCGGGCGCGCGTCTGGGGCGCGGGGCCCTCGTAGCCCGGCGGCCGTCCGGTCGCCCGCGGCCGGGCAACGGGAAGGGCCCCGGGGCGTGTTGCCCCGGGGCCCTTCGGCGTGCGCCGCGCGCGCCGTGTACGTCCGTACGGCTACTCGGTCTTGATGGCGGTCAGCATGTTCAGCCGGGCGGCGCTGCGGGCCGGCCACATGGCGGCCAGGACGCCGACGACGGCGGCCAGCAGGAGGAAGATGCCGATCCGGTCGTAGGGGAGGACCAGTTCGTAGTTCGGCACCGACTTGGTGAGGGTGGAGCCGACGGCCCAGGCGAGGAAGACGCCGATGCCGACGCCGAGGACCGCGCCGAAGAGCGAGATGACCACGGACTCCAGGCGGATCATGTTCTTCACCCGGGCCCGGTCGAGGCCGATCGCCCGCAGCATGCCGATCTCCTGGGTCCGCTCGAAGACGGACATCGCCAGGGTGTTGACCACGCCGAGCACCGAGATGATCAGCGCCATGCCGAGCAGGCCGTACATGATGTTGAGCATCGTGTTGATGATGCCGCCCATCTCGTTGCGCATGTCCTGCTGGGTGGCGACGGTCATCGCCGGGTTCTTGCCGAGGGCGTCGATGACGGCCTGCTGGCTCGCCTTGGACTGGCCGCCGGTGGTGTTGACGTAGACCTCGGGGATGAGCTGCTGGTCGGTGTGCTCGGCGAGGATCTTGTTGTCGAGGACGAAGGGGGACAGCAGGCCGTCGAGGTCCTCGTAGACCGCGCCGACCTTCAGCGTGGCCTTCTTGCCGTCCTCGAACTGGGCCTGGAGGGCGGAGCCGACGGTCAGGTTCTGCTTCTTGGCGGTCTTCTCGGCGACGGCGACCTCGCCCTTGCCGAGGCTGTCCAGGGAGCCGCTGACGACCTTGATGTTCAGCAGCCGGCCGATGGCGGCAGGGCTGACGCCGGACGCGGCGCGGAAGCTGTCGCCGACCTTGAAGTAGCCGGCGGCCTGCGGGGAGACCGCCTGCACGCCGGGGGCCTTGGCCAGGGTTTCGACGACCGACTTGTCGAGGCTGCCCATGCCGCCGGACATGGTGACCTTGTAGTCCGCCTTGAGCTTGTCGGTGCTCATCCGGTCGATGGCCTTGCCCATGGTGACGCCGAGGACGGACATGGTGGTGACGAGGGTGAGGCCGATCGCCAGGGAGGCGGCCGTGACGGCGGTGCGGCGCGGGTTGCGCACGGCGTTCTGGGCGGCCAGCTTGCCGGGGACGCCGAAGACCTTCTGCAGGGCCGGGCGGACGGCCGCGATGACCGGCTTGGAGAGCAGCGGGAGCAGCACGATCATGCCGACGAGCATGAGGAAGGCGCCGCCGCCGATGACCATGCGGCCGTCGCCGCCCATCGAGACGCCGAGGAGGACGACGCCGATGCCGGCGAGGCTGATCACGGAGCCGATGACGTTGCGGACCACGAGGGACTTGGCGGAGGCCGGCAGGTGGGCGCTGCCCATGGCGGCGACCGGGGCGATCCGGCCGGTGCGCCAGGCGGGCAGCAGGGCGGCGACGGTGGTGACGAGGACGCCGATCACCAGCGCGGCGATGATCGTGCCCGGGGCGATGACCAGGTCCCCGGCGGGGATCTTGGCGCCGATGGTGTCCATCAGGGAGCGCATGGCGACCGCGAGGCCGACGCCGGCGGCGAGGCCGATGGCGGCCGAGAGGGCGCCGACGACCAGGGCCTCGGCGAGCACCGAACGCATGACCTGGCCGCGGTTGGCGCCGACGGCGCGCAGCAGGGCCAGCTCCTTGGTGCGCTGGGCGACCAGCATGGTGAAGGTGTTGTAGATCAGGAAGATGCCGACGAAGAGGGAGATGCCGGCGAAGGCGAGCAGCATGTTGCTCATGCTGCTCATCCCCTTCTCGATGTCCTTGGCCTGCTGGGCGGCGAGTGCGGCGCCGGTCTGGGCCTTGGTGGTCTTGCCGTCGACCAGCGGCTTGATGTCGGCGAGCAGCTGGTCGGCGGAGGCGCCGGGGGCGGCGGCGACGGAGAGCTCGTCGTAGAAGCCGGGCTGGAGGTAGAGCTCCTGGGCGACCTTGGTGTCGAAGAGGACCAGGCTGCCGCCGGCGTTGACGGCGCCGTCCTCGGTGGTGAAGACGCCGGCGAGGGTGAACTCGCGGACCGGGCCGTTGGTGGCGACGCGGACCTTGTCGCCGGTCTTGTACCCGCCCTTGGACGCGGTCTCCTTGTCGAGGGCGACCTGGTCGTCCCTGACCGGCCCGGTGCCGTCGGTGAACGTGTAGCGGGGGTCCTTGCCGTCCTTGACGGGGGCGTGGTTGGAGCCCTTGTTGGCCCAGCCGGTGCCGATCAGCTTGCCGTTCTCGTCGCCGACGCCGGCGAAGCCGGAGACGCGGCCGGACACCGAGCCGACGCCCTTGACGGCCTTGACCTTGTCCAGGGTCTGCTGGCTGATGCCGGGGTCGCCCTCCTTCTGGCCGTCCTCGGAGCGGGCCTGCCCGTACGAGGTGACGGAGACGGCGACGCCGCTGTAGCTCTTGGCGGACTGGCCGGACAGGGCCTTGCCGAGGGTGTCGGTGAAGACGAGGGTGCCGGAGACGAAGGCTACGCCGAGGGTGACGGCGAGCACCGTCATCAGCAGCCTCGCCTTGTGCGCGAGGACGTTGCGCAGGGCGGTACGGAACATGGGGATCTCAGTCCTGGGGCTGGAAGTCTGTGAGGAGGGCTGCGGTAGCTCCGCGGGGCGGGGCGGTCCGGCTCCGGGTCAGCTGGTGCGGCCCTTGGCGTCGAAGGCCTTCATCCGGTCGAGCACGCCGTCGGCGGTGGGCGCGTGCATCTCGTCGACGATGCGGCCGTCGGCGAGGAAGATGACGCGGTCCGCGTAGGAGGCGGCGACCGCGTCGTGGGTGACCATCACGACGGTCTGGCCGAGCTCGCGCACCGAGTTGCGCAGGAAGCCGAGGACCTCGGCGCCGGAGCGGGAGTCCAGGTTTCCGGTCGGCTCGTCACCGAAGATGATCTCGGGGCGGGCGGCCAGGGCGCGGGCCACGGCGACGCGCTGCTGCTGGCCGCCGGAGAGCTGGGTGGGGCGGTGGGAGAGGCGGCCGGAGAGGCCGACCATGTCCACCACGGTGTCCAGCCACTGCTTGTCGGGCTTGCGGCCGGCGATGTCCATGGGGAGGGTGATGTTCTCCAGGGCGGTCAGGGTCGGCAGCAGGTTGAAGGCCTGGAAGATGAAGCCGATCTTGTCCCGGCGCAGCTGGGTGAGCTGCTTGTCCTTGAGGGAGCCGAGCTCGGTGTCGCCGATGCGGACGGAGCCGGAGGAGAAGGTGTCCAGGCCGGCCACGCAGTGCATCAGGGTGGACTTGCCGGAGCCGGAGGGGCCCATGATCGCGGTGAACTGGCCCTGGGCGAAGTCGACGGAGACGTTGTCGAGCGCGACCACCTGGGTCTCGCCCTGGCCGTACACCTTGGAGAGCTGCGCGGCGCGGGCGGCCACGGCCTGTGCGGTGTGCTGCCGGGCGTAGTTCATGGCGGTCACGGGGGGACTCCTGTCGAACGGTTCTGCTATGGGGCGGGACCTTTCCATCCTCACGGCGGGCACCCCCGCCGGGGATCAGCCGAGGTGCCCGTTCCACGGCCCACTGGAGTCTGACCACAGGCGGCCCCGTCTCCTCCTTTGGTATGACAGGAGGCGGCCGCGGGGCCCCACGGGGGTCCGGCGCGCGGGGGTGGCCCGGGGTGGCCCGGGGTGGCGGGCGGGGTGGCGCGAGGGCAACGGAATCAGGTCAATCCCGGGGCGGTGCGGCGCATCCTCCGGAAGGGGGCCGACCGCGACTTATCGGGTCTGACGGCCACTCAATCGCCAATAAAATCAGACAACATCGGATAGAGAGCCCTCTGCCGGCCAGGGTGTTCCGGATAGGCTCATCACTGCCTTCAAGGCATTTTCCACGGGGCCCGTCGCGCCTTGCCCGGATGGTGGAATGGCAGACACGGCGAGCTTAAACCTCGCTGGCCCTCGGGCCGTGCCGGTTCAAGTCCGGCTCCGGGCACACATGCGGCTCTTCCGTTTATCGGCGGCGGTTCGCCGCGCCTTCTCCTAAGATCCTCCTCCAGCAGTAGGGTGCTTTTTTTGCGAGCGCATTACTCTTGAAGCAAGGCCGCGCCCGGTGGCCATGGAGGAGTGAGATGAGGAGCAGTAACCCGGTCTTCTCGCGACGGGGGTTCAGCCGCGACAACGGCGGCTACGCGGGCTTCGAGGCGCAGCACGCGCAGGCCGGGACCGCGACCAACCCGTACGCGACGAATCCTTACGCCACCGACCCGACCACCGGCATGCCGGCGGCCCCGGTCCGCGGCGGCGCGATGACCATCGACGACGTCGTGACCCGTACGGCCATGACGCTCGGCACCCTGATCGTCACCGCGACCCTCGCGTGGATCGCCCTGCCCGTCGACGCGGCCAACGTCGGCAAGTCGTACGGCATCGCCGTCGGCTCGGCGCTCGTGGCGTTCGTGCTCGCCATGGTCCAGAGCTTCAAGCGCAAGCCCACGCCGGCGCTGATCCTCGGCTACGCGGCGTTCGAGGGTGTCTTCCTCGGCGTCATCTCCATGGTGACCAGCACCTACATCAGCCCCGGCGTGGTCGTCCAGGCCGTGCTCGGCACGATGTGCGTCTTCGCGGCGGTGCTCGTCGCCTACAAGATGCGCTGGATCCGCGTCACCCGCCGCTTCACCGGCTTCGTGATGGCCGCGGCCCTCGGCTTCGTCCTGCTCATGCTGGCGAACTCGCTGTTCATGCTGTTCGGCGGCGGTGACGGCCTCGGCTTCCGCAGCGGCCCGCTCGGCATCGTCTTCGGCATCGTCGGCGTCATCCTCGGCGCCTGCTTCCTCGCCATGGACTTCAAGCAGGTCGAGGACGGCGTGACGTACGGCGCTCCGCGCGAGGAGGCCTGGCTGGCGGCCTTCGGCCTCACGCTGACCCTGGTGTGGATCTACCTGGAGCTGCTGCGCCTGTTCCAGATCCTCTCGGGCGACGACTAGCCGTACCGGTAGGAGCGAAGGGGAAGGCCCCGCGAGCGGACCGCTCGCGGGGCCTTCCCGCGTCCTGGGCCCGTAAGGGGGACAACGGGTCGTCTCGGTGCCGGTCAGCCGAACCTGCGGGCGGCTCTGCGCAGGCCGTACTCGTGGATGATCGCCTTGGCCTGGCCGTACGACAGGTCGTGCGCGCCGAGCAGCCAGCTGACCTTCTCCTCGAACCGGACGAGGGAGGGGCCTTCGTCCACGGTACGGAGCCAGTCGGAGATCTCACGACCGGTGGTCTGGGGGATTCTGTCGATCATGTTGCGGTGGGTCTTCTCGGAGAACTCTACGGACATGGGCGCCTCCGGGGGTGTCGCCGTGCTGTTCTCTTCACGTCACCGTGCCGCAGAGTTCGCCCGTTGGCAATGGTGCCGGGGCGGCGCGTAAGGTCGGCCGGGTGCTCGATACCTCACCCCTGAACGCCGCCGTGGAACGCTTCGCCGACCGGCTGCGGGCCGCCCCGCACAGCAGGCTCCAGCGGGGTGCGGCCGCAGAGGCCCTGGAGCTGGCCCGTGAGCTCGCGCTGCGCGCCCAGCGGCTGGAGGAGCCGGAGGGGGCGGCTCCGGCGCGTGTGATGCCGGACGCGGGCCTCTTCGTCGTGGGGGACCAGGTGGCGGTGGCCGGCCTCGACCTCGCCGAGGCGCTGCGCGCGGCCGCCCCCGGAACCGGCCCGGACGGCGCGAAGGCCCCGTCCGAGGTACTGGACGAGGCCGTGGCGCTGGTGGAGCAGGCGGAAGTCAGAGCGATGCGATGACGCGGTCCGCGAGGATGTAGACGTTGCTGTCGGGGTCCTCGGCGTCACCGCAGGAGAAGGTCAGCGCGTAGGCGCCGGAGATGCCGGAGCCGCCCAGCAGGACCGGGGCGGTGCCCGAGCGCAGGGCCTCGGCGAGGCGCTCCGCGGTCTCCCGGTGGCCCGGGGTCATGCAGAGCGTGGTGCCGTCGGTGAAGACGTACACGTCGAGGGTGCCCAGGGGGCCCGGGCGGACGTCCGCGAGGGCCGTACGGGCCTCCGCGAGCTCCTCCAGGCGGTTGACGGTGCGCTCGTGGTCGGCGCCGGGGCCGGGCTGGACCGGGACGAAGTCGGGGTGCGAGGGGTGGCGGCGGCGGGCCGCGGCCAGCTCCGCCGAGTCCTCGGGGTACTCGTCGGCGAGGTCGTCGCCCAGGACCGGCTCCAGGCCGACCATGTCCGCCTGCCGGGGCAGGAAGACCGGGCTGTCCTCGCCGAGGCCGGGCAGTCCGCCCAGCAGCGAGGGGGCGTCGGCTGCGTCGCGGGCCTCCTGCGCGGCCCAGAAGGCCCGCGCCTCGGCCAGCTCGCGCTCGCGCTCCTCGGCCAGGGCCTCGGCCACGGCGGCTCGTATCTCGGCGGCGGGGGACTGCACCGCGGCGCGGGCGTGCGGGACGGTCGCGGCGCGCGGGTGGGCCGACACCGCAAGCTCACCGCGCAGGGCGGTGACCTGCTTGCGCAGTCCGTGGACGGCGTGCAGCGCAGCAGCGCCCACGGCCGTGGCAGCGGCCGTGGTCAGCAGCAGGGCAAGAGACATGGCGCTCACTGACTAACTCCTGGTTGATTCGATCCCCCGACTTCCTACATCAGCTTGTCCCGTGCTGTGAATGGCGTGCAGTGCATTACGTCATGAAATGGACAGGTCTTTCGTCCTTGCGGACCAAGGGGGATGGCTTCTGACCTGGGCAAATACCGATCCCCCAGGACAAAGGTCACATCCTGGGGGAGATTCGGTCACAGGTCGGCCGCGACGGGATTGGATTCGCCGTCAGTAGAGCGCACGGACCTGGAGGATCCCTTGCGGGGCCTGGGGGCCCCGCTCGATCCGGTGATCGGCGGGGCCGTCCGTGACTACGACAGGCGCTCGATCACCATGGCCATGCCCTGGCCGCCGCCGACGCACATCGTCTCCAGGCCGAACTGCTTGTCGTGGAACTGGAGGCTGTTGATCAGGGTGCCGGTGATACGGGCACCGGTCATCCCGAACGGGTGACCGACGGCGATGGCCCCGCCGTTGACGTTCAGCTTGTCGAGCGGGATCTCAAGGTCGCGGTAGGACGGGATGACCTGGGCCGCGAAGGCCTCGTTGATCTCGAACAGGTCGATGTCGCCGACGGTCAGCCCGGCCCGCTTCAGGGCCTGCTTGGACGCCTCGACCGGGCCGAGGCCCATGATCTCGGGGGACAGGGCGGTCACGCCGGTGGAGACGATCCGGGCCAGCGGGGTCAGGCCCAGCTCCCGCGCCTTGGTGTCGCTCATGATGACGAGCGCGGCGGCGCCGTCGTTGAGCGGGCAGCAGTTGCCGGCCGTGACCAGGCCGTCGGGGCGGAAGACGGGCTTGAGGCCCTCCACGCCCTCCAGCGTGACGCCGGCGCGCGGGCCGTCGTCCTTGCTGACGACCGTGCCGTCAGGGGTGGTGACCGGGGTGATCTCGCGCGCCCAGAAGCCGTTCTTGATGGCTTCCTCGGCGAGGTTCTGCGAACGCACGCCGAACTCGTCCATGTCACGGCGGGTCACGCCCTTGAGGCGGGCCAGGTTCTCGGCGGTCTGGCCCATGGAGATGTACGCGTCGGGGATCAGGCCGTCCTCGCGCGGGTCGTGCCAGTCGCTGCCCTCGCTCTGCGCGACGGCGGCGGTACGGGCCTCGGCGTCGGCGAAGAGCGGGTTGTGGGTCTCCGGCAGGCCGTCGGAGGAGCCCTTCGCGAACCGGGAGACGGTCTCGACGCCGGCGGAGATGAACACGTCGCCCTCGCCCGCCTTGATGGCGTGCAGCGCCATGCGGGAGGTCTGGAGGGAGGAGGAGCAGTAGCGCGTGATCGTGGTGCCGGGCAGGTAGTCCATGCCCATCTGCACGGCGACGATACGGGCGAGGTTGTGGCCCTGCTCGCCGCCGGGGAGGCCGCAGCCGAGCATCAGGTCGTCGATCTGGCGCGGGTCCAGCTCGGGGACCTTGGCGAGGGCGGCCTGGATGATCGTGGCGGTGAGGTCGTCCGGGCGGACGTCCTTGAGCGAGCCCTTGCCGGCGCGCCCGATGGGGGAGCGGGCGGTGGAAACGATGACGGCTTCGGGCATCGGGACTCCAAGGGGGTGCGTCGTTGCGGGACCGCAAGCGAAGTTACCGCCCCGTACGGTCGGGGTCACCGTGCTCGGCATGTGATGCCGCCCTCTTTCTCCTTCTTGACGCGCCGCTCGCACGGCTCGGCCGCGAGCGGCCTCCCCGGCTTCGCGCCGCTGCGACAGCCTCCGGCCGTCGGACCTGGGGCGGGGTCGGTGGTGGGGCCGGTGGGGCGTGTGCGGGTGGGTGGCCCGCTACGCGGGACGAGGTCCCCTACCCGCCCTTCAACCGTTCTCGCCTCAAACGCCGGCGGGGCTGGATTTTCCAGCCCCGCCGGCGTTTGAGGCGCGGGTCCGGGCGGAGCCCTGGGGGCACCTCCCAGCGGTAGCTGGGGGAGGAACGGTGGAAGGGCGGGTAGGGGACCAGCCCCGCGCAGCGGCCGATCGAGGCTCGGCAGAGGACGGGGTTACGCCGGGTCCTCCGGGGCGGCGGCGGGGGTGGTGGCCGGGGCTGGGGATTCCGGTTCCGGGAGGCGCCGGCGGCGGCGGTGTTTCAGGAGGGCCCACGGGCCGCGGGCCGGGGTGACCTCCGTACCGGGCTCGCCCGCCGCCGCGGACGCCGCCTTCGCCACCAGCAGCATGTCCTCGTCCCGCGAGACGTCCAGCCGGTCCGACCCCGGCCACAGCCCCAGCGCCGCGCACAGCGTCGGCAGCACCGCCATCGCCGCCGTCGCGTACCCCTCCGCCGAGGGGTGGTAGGAGTCCGGGCCGAACATCTCACGCGGGTTCGCCGCGAACTCCGGGCCCAGCAGGTCCCCCATCGAGATCGTGCGCGCCCCCAGCGCGACCACGCCGATCGTCTGTGCCGCCGCCAGCTGCCGCGAGACCCGGCGGGCCATCCACCGCAGCGGCTGGTACACCGGCTCGATGGTGCCCAGGTCGGGGCAGGTCCCGACCACCACCTCCGAACCAGCGAGCCGCAGTCTCCGTACCGCCGCCGTCAGCAGCCGCACCGACTGCGTCAGCGGCATCCGTCTGGTCACGTCGTTCGCGCCGATGATGATCACGCACACGTCCGGCGCCGGCCCGCGCCCGTCCAGCAGCAGGCTCACCTGGCGGTCGAGGTCGTCGGACATGGCCCCGGACAGCGCCACGTTGCGCAGCTCCACCGGCCGCTCGGCCACCGCCGCCAGCCCGGACGCCAGCAGCGCGGCCGGGGTCTGGCGGGCCCGGCGGACGCCCAGCCCGGCCGCCGTGGAGTCGCCCAGCATGCCCATCCGCAGCGGGCCCGGGCTCAGTTCCGGCCCGCTGAACTCGCTCCCGTACAGGCCGTCCGCGCGCGGCGGCTCACCCAGCCCGTTGCCCACCGTGCGCTTCGCGAACTGCACCTCCGCCAGCACCAGCCCGAACGCGGCGACTCCGACCAGTCCGAGTCCGCCTCCGCCGTACGCTGCCCCCGCCGCGATCCGGCGGGCCGTCCTCGCCCTGGACACCCTTGCAGCCACCTCCTGCGTCGTGTTGACCTACCTGCCCCGTACTGCCGGTCGGCCAATCCCTTTCCGCATACTCTGGCCGGACCTCCCGGAGAACCCGTGGAGTCCCCTTCTTGGAGAACATGGTGCAATTCCACGACTCGATGATCAGCCTCGTCGGCAACACCCCGCTGGTGAAGCTCAACCGCGTGACCGAAGGCCTGCAGGCCACCGTGCTTGCCAAGGTCGAGTACTTCAATCCCGGCGGTTCGGTGAAGGACCGCATCGCCGTTCGGATGATCGAGGCCGCCGAGCAGAGCGGTGCCCTCAAGCCCGGTGGCACCATCGTGGAGCCCACCAGCGGCAACACCGGCGTGGGACTCGCCATCGTGGCCCAGCAGAAGGGCTACAAGTGCATCTTCGTCTGCCCTGACAAGGTCTCCCTCGACAAGATCAACGTGCTGCGCGCGTACGGTGCCGAGGTCGTGGTCTGCCCGACCGCCGTCGACCCCGAGCACCCGGACTCGTACTACAACGTCTCCGACCGCCTCGTGCGCGAGACCCCGGGCGCCTGGAAGCCGGACCAGTACAGCAACCCGAACAACCCCCGTTCGCACTACGAGACCACCGGTCCCGAGCTGTGGGAGCAGACGGACGGGAAGATCACGCACTTCGTGGCGGGCGTCGGCACCGGCGGCACGATCTCCGGTACCGGCAACTACCTCAAGGAGGTCAGCGGCGGGAAGGTCAAGGTCATCGGCGCGGACCCGGAGGGCTCCGTCTACTCCGGCGGCAGCGGCCGCCCGTACCTCGTCGAGGGTGTCGGCGAGGACTTCTGGCCGACGGCCTATGACCCGAACGTCACCGACGAGATCATCGCGGTGTCCGACAAGGACTCCTTCCAGATGACGCGCCGCCTGGCGAAGGAGGAGGGCCTGCTGGTCGGCGGCTCCTGCGGCATGGCGGTCGTCGCCGCGCTGCGCGCCGCCGAGGGCCTGGGCCCGGACGACGTGGTCGTCGTCCTGCTGCCGGACAGCGGCCGCGGCTACCTCAGCAAGATCTTCTCCGACGAGTGGATGGCCGGGCACGGCTTCCTGGAGGAGGCGGGTCCCGCCGCGCGCATCGGGGACGTCCTCGCCGACAAGGAGGGCGGCATCCCGTCGCTCGTCCACATGCACCCCGAGGAGACCGTCGGCCAGGCCATCGAGGTGCTGCGCGAGTACGGCGTCTCGCAGATGCCGATCGTCAAGCCGGGCGCCGGCCACCCCGACGTGATGGCCGCCGAGGTCATCGGGTCGGTCGTGGAGAAGGAGCTCCTCGCGGCGCTGTTCGCGCAGCGGGCCTCGCTCGGCGACCCGCTGGAGAAGCACATGAGCGCGCCGCTGCCGCAGGTCGGCTCCGGTGAGCCGGTGTCCGAGCTGATGGCGGTGCTCGGCGAGGCCGACGCGGCGATCGTGCTGGTCGAGGGCAAGCCCACCGGTGTGGTGAGCCGCCAGGACCTGCTGGCGTTCCTGGCCAAGACGGCCAAGTAGTCCGGGAGTCCCCGCGTACGCGGCCGGGGAGGCGGCGGGCCGCGGGGCCGCCGCCTCCCCGCGCTCGCGCAGGGGACGGGGACCGCCGCACCCCCGGCGGGCCGGGGGGCGGGACGACGGCGGTCCCCGCCCGGGACGCGGGCCGGGTCAGGGCCGGCCGCGTCCTGGGGGATGCCTTGTGGATCATGGCGGGCCCGCGGTGTCCGGCACCGCGCCTCGCCGCGTCGTCCTCAGTCGCCGGGGCTCCGCACGGACTCCTTCGTCCGTCTTGCGGTGCACGGCGCCGGGCACCGCGAGCTGATCCGTCCTGATCCACAAGACACCCCCCGCGTCACCGGCGCGTTCCGGGAGCCGCTCCGGAGGCGCGCAGGCGCCGTGCGAGGCGTCGGCCGGGTTCGCTGCCTGCCCGGTCTCCCGGGCTCCCTGCCGACGACACCACTGTGGCGCAGCCGTGTTAAGCCGGTGCTGCCGTCACGTGTCGCCCCCGTACCGTTTGCGCGAAGGGTGCGGGCCGGTCGCCAGGCCCTGTCCGGGCGATCTTCGCGGGCCCACGCCTCCCCCAGCTAACGCTGGGAGGGGCCCCCAGGCACGGCACCTCGCCGCGTTGTCGGTCCGCGCCCGTACGTCCAGTACGAGCCGCGCCCCTTGCGATGCACCGCGCCTGGGCCCCTCCCCGCGGTAGCCGGGGCAGGCGTGTGCTGATCCACGAGATCGCCCGGACAGGGCCTAGGCGCGCGGGTCGCGGCCCGGCCGGCGGAGCCGGCCGGTGTGGGCGAGGTTCACGCCCACGATGCCCGCCCAGGTCGCCACCAGGCCGCCGATGCCCTGGGTGATGCCGATGGCCGACAGCGGGACCGCCAGTACCAGCGTGACGATCGCGAAGCCGAAGCGCTCCCCGAAGGCGCTCACCGGTGACCCGCCGGGGCCCTGCCCGCCGCGGGCCTGGAGCAGCCGCTCCTCGGCGAGCCTGCGCCGGACCTGGGTGTCGACCTTGTCCACGAAGGACTCCACGAGCGCGGCCTCGTACTCGGGTCCGAGCTCCCGCCGGGCCTCCAGCGTCGCCGCGAGTTCCTTCTCGAGGTCTGTCATGCGGCCACCGTAGGAGGCGCCGCGGCGGCCCGCACTGGGGGTAGCCCCCGTATCCGGATCGCGGTCACGGCTTGCCGAGCTGCATAGACACATGCAGAGTGCAGGGTGACTGAATATCTCACCGGGGACGGGACGGAGGGGGCGGCGATGAACGACAGCCCGGCCGCACGGCTGCAACGGCTGTTCGAGGGACACCGGCTGACGCCGACCCAGCGGCGCATCGCGCACTGCATGGTGCGCGGCGCGGCGGAGGTGCCCTTCCTGTCGAGCGTGGAACTCGCCGAGCTGGCCGGCGTGAGCCAGCCCTCGGTGACCCGGTTCGCCGTGGCCCTCGGTTTCGACGGGTACCCGGCCCTGCGCCGGCACCTGCGCGAGGTGGCTCCGGCCGGGCGTCCCGAGCCCGCGCGCGAGGGCGAGTACAACGAGTACCAGCAGGCCGTGCAGGGCGAGATCGAGAACCTCCAGCGGCTCTCGGCGATGCTCGCGGACCCGGCGCCGGTGGAGGAGGCGGGCCGGGTGCTCGCGGCCTCGGCGCCGCTGCCGGTGCTGGGGCTGCGGGCGGCGTCCTCGCAGGCGCGCGGGTTCGCGTACTTCGCGGCCAAGGTGCACCCGGACGTACGCCTCCTCGACGAGGGCGGCTCCATGCTCGCCGACCGGATCGACGCGGCGGCCGCCGCCGGGGCCTCGGCGCTGCTGTGCTTCGCGCTGCCGCGCCACCCGCGCGAGGTGGTGGAGGCCCTGGAGCACGCGCGGGCGGCCGGGCTGACGGCGGTGACGGTCGCCGACTCGGCCTTCGCGCCCGTCGCCCGGCACTCGGACCTGCTGATCCCGGCGCCGGTCGGCACCGGGCTGGCCTTCGACACGGCGTGCGCGCCGATGCTGCTGGGCCGGGTGCTGCTGGAGGCGATGGCGGACGCCCTGCCGGACGCGCAGGCGCGGCTGGAGGACTTCGACGCGCGGGCCGCGGCGCGCGGGCTGTTCGTGGAGTAGCCGCCACCCCCGCGGGCCCTCGGCGGCAGTCGAGCCCGGCCGGCTCCGCGGCCGGCCGGCCGCGCGGCGCGGGGATCCGGGACGGGGCGGGCGCGGGGTGTCGCGTACGGCGCGCAGGGCCGGGTGCGGGTGGTCGCGATCCGGGTCGTCCGGTCGGTGAGGGCCACCACCCGCCGGGCTGCCGGGCCGCGGCGCCGGGCAGGCCCCGGCCGCCCCTACAGCAGCGCGTCCCGGTAGCCGCCGCCCGCCTCCGCGACGATCTGCGCCGGGGACTGGGCCGGGCGGGCCAGGCTGAAGCGGACCCCGCCGCCCGGGCCGGGGGCGGCCGTGAAGCCGTGGACCGCCGGGCGGGGGAGGCTGTTGTAGCCGTAGTGGGCCGTGAAGGCGTACGCGCCCGTGTCCGGGACCGCGATCACGTCGCCCGGGGAGAGCCCCGGCAGCTCCCGGGCGGTGGCGAGGAGGTCCCCCGCGAAACAGGCCGGGCCCGCGACGTCCTGGGCCACCGGGGCGCCGGCCTTGGGCGCGCCCTTGGCGTCGTACGCCAGGATCCGCAGCGGCCAGGCCGCCGGCGCGTACACGGTGCGGGTGGCCAGCTGGACGCCCGCGTGGGTCAGGGCGATGCGGCGGCCGCCGGCCGTCTTCGTGTACTCGACCCGCGCCAGCACCAGCCCGTGCTTGGCCAGCAGTGACCGCCCGAACTCGGTGACCAGCCCGTACGAGCCGTCGAAGAGCGCGGGTACGGCCTCGCGCAGGGCCGCCACGTACTCCCCGTACCCCGGCGCGTGCTCGTCCGAGGCGAAGTCCACCGGCAGCCCGCCGCCGATGTCGAGGGTGTCGACCCGGCGCTCCCCGGCCGCCGCGTTGATCTCCTCGGCCAGCCCGTACAGCTCCCGCACCCCTTCGGCGATCCGCTCCAGCGCTACGCCCTGCGAGCCCGAGTGGACGTGCAGCCGGGTCAGCCAGGGCCGCTCCGCGAAGGCCCGTACCAGCCCCTCGCGCGCCCCCGGATCGCGCAGTGCGAAGCCGAACTTGGAGGTGGCGGTGGCCGTGGACAGGGCGCCGATGGACCCGGCGCCCGTCTGCGGGTTGATCCGCAGCCCGGCCGGGGAGCGGGTGGGGGCCGCCGCCACCAGGGCGTCGAGGCGTTCCAGCTCCTGCCGGTTGTCGGCGTTGACGGCGATCCCCAGGGCCAGTGCCCCGCGCAGCTCGGCCGTCGTCTTCACGGGGGAGTCCAGCACCGTCCGCTCCGCCGGGACCCCGGCCGCCCGGGCCAGCGCGAGCTCGCCGGGGCTGGCCACCTCGCAGCCGAGCCCGGCGTCCGCGAGCAGCCGCAGCACGGGCACCAGCGGGGCGGCCTTCACCGCGAAGGTGTGCAGGACGGGCGTCCCCGGCGCCACCGCGGCCCCGAAGGCGCCGGCCAGGGCGGCGGCGGAGGCGCGGATACCGGCCGTGTCGAGCAGGCAGACCACCGGCTCGCGCTCCAGCAGCCCCTGCTCCACGGCGGCCCGTACGGCCCGGTCACGGCGCTCCGCGGCGCCTTGCGTGTGCGTGTCGCCAGCCATGTCCGCCATCCCATCATCAGGCCGACCCGCCCGCAGCTGTTGACTGGAACTATTCATACCGCGAGGATGTGAATGGATTGACCAACACCGGAGGAGGCAACAGCCATGTCAGGACCCCGCCCCGTACGGGCCGCGCGAGGCACCGAGCTCAGCACCCTGGGATGGCAGCAGGAGGCCGCCCTCCGGATGCTGCAGAACAACCTCGACCCCGAGGTCGCCGAGCACCCCGACAAGCTCGTCGTCTACGGCGGCACCGGCAAGGCCGCCCGCGACTGGCGCTCCTTCGACGCGATGGTCCGCACCCTGCGCACCCTCAAGCAGGACGAGACCATGCTGGTCCAGTCCGGCCGCCCGGTCGGCGTGATGCAGACCCACGAGTGGGCGCCGCGCGTCCTGCTCGCCAACTCCAACCTGGTCGGCGACTGGGCCAACTGGGAGGAGTTCCGCCGCCTGGAGCACCTCGGCCTGACCATGTACGGCCAGATGACGGCCGGCTCCTGGATCTACATCGGCACCCAGGGCATCCTCCAGGGCACCTACGAGACCTTCGCGGCCGTCGCCGCCAAGAAGTTCGGCGGCACCCTCGCGGGCACCATCACCCTCACCGCCGGCCTCGGCGGCATGGGCGGCGCCCAGCCGCTGGCCGTGACGATGAACGACGGCGTCGCCATCTGCATCGACGTCGACCCGCGCGCCATCGAGCGCCGCATCGAGCACCGCTACCTGGACGTGAAGGCCGACAGCCTGGCCCACGCCCTCCAGCTGGCCACCGAGGCCCGCGACGCCCGCCGTCCGCTCTCCATCGGCCTCCTCGGCAACGCCGCCGAGCTGCTCCCGCAGATGCTGGCCGAGGGCGCGCCGATCGACATCGTCACCGACCAGACCAGCGCCCACGACCCGCTGGCCTACCTGCCGATCGGCGTCGACTTCGAGGACATGGCCGACGCCGCCGCCAAGGACCCGGCCGGCTTCACCACCCGCGCCCGCGAGTCCATGGCCAAGCACGTCGAGGCCATGGTCGGCTTCATGGACGCCGGCTCCGAGGTCTTCGACTACGGCAACTCCATCCGCGGCGAGGCCCAGCTGGCCGGCTACGACCGCGCCTTCGCCTTCCCCGGCTTCGTCCCCGCCTACATCCGCCCGCTGTTCTGCGAGGGCAAGGGCCCCTTCCGCTGGGCCGCCCTGTCCGGCGAGGCCTCGGACATCGCCAAGACCGACAAGGCGATGCTGGAGCTCTTCCCGGAGAACGAGTCCCTGCACCGCTGGATCAAGATGGCCGGCGAGCGCGTCCACTTCCAGGGCCTGCCCGCCCGCATCTGCTGGCTCGGCTACGGCGAGCGCGACCGGGCCGGCGAGCGCTTCAACGACATGGTCGCGAGCGGCGAGCTGGCCGCCCCGCTGGCCATCGGCCGCGACCACCTCGACTGCGGCTCCGTGGCCTCCCCGTACCGCGAGACCGAGGCCATGCTCGACGGCTCCGACGCGATCGCCGACTGGCCGCTGCTCAACGCCATGGTCAACGTGGCCTCCGGCGCCTCCTGGGTCTCCATCCACCACGGCGGCGGCGTCGGCATGGGCCGCTCCATCCACGCCGGCCAGGTCACCGTGGCCGACGGCACCCCGCTGGCCGGCGAGAAGATCCGCCGCGTCCTCACCAACGACCCCGGCATGGGCGTCATCCGCCACGTCGACGCCGGCTACGACATCGCCGAGAACGTCGCCGGCGAGCGCGGCGTCCGCGTCCCGATGCGCGAGGGTGACTCCGCGTGAGCCTGCCGCACGACCCGTCCCCGGCCGCACGGCCGGGGACGGGGCCCTCCCAGGGGCCCTCGCAGGGGTCCTCCTTCCACGCCATGTGGGACGAGCTGCGCCCCATCGGCCGCCACACGGACACCGGCGGCTACCGGCGCTACGCCTGGACCGGCGCCGACGCCGACTGCCGGGCCTGGTTCCGGGGGCAGGCCGAGGCGCGCGGGCTCACGTACGAGGTGGACCGCAACGGCAACCAGTGGGCCTGGCTCGGCGACCCCCTCGCGGGCGACGCCGTGGTCACCGGCTCCCACCTGGACTCCGTCCCCGACGGCGGGGCCTTCGACGGCCCCCTCGGCGTGGTGTCCTCCTTCGCCGCCCTGGACGAGCTCCGCGCCCGCGGCACCGCCCTCACCCGGCCCCTGGCCATCACCAACTTCGGTGACGAGGAGGGCGCCCGCTTCGGGCTGGCCTGCGTCGGCTCCCGGCTCGCCGCCGGACAGCTGACCAAGGAGAAGGCGTACGAACTGCGCGACGCCGACGGCGTCAGCCTCCCGCAGGCCATGGAGGCCGCCGGGTACGACCCCGCGTCCATCGGCGCCGACCCCGAACGCCTCTCCCGCATCGGCGCCTTCGTCGAACTCCACGTCGAACAGGGCCGCGCCCTCGACCTGTCCGGCGACCGCGTCGGCATCGCCTCCGCGATCTGGCCGCACGGCCGCTGGCGGTTCGACTTCCACGGCGAGGCCAACCACGCGGGCACCACCCGCCTGGTGGACCGCCGCGACCCGATGCTGTCGTACGCGCACACCGTGCTCGCCGCCCGGCAGGAGGCGGCCCTCGCCGGCGCCGTCGCCACCTTCGGCAAGATCTCCGTCGAGCCGAACGGCGTCAACGCCATCCCCTCACTCGTCCGGGGCTGGCTCGACTCCCGCGCCGCCGACCAGGCCACCCTCGACACGGTCGTCACGGCCGTCGAGAAGGCCGCCCGCGAGCACGCCGACCGCGACGGCATCGACCTGAACGTCGTACGGGAGTCCTTCACCCCCGTCGTCGAGTTCGAGCACGCCCTGCGCGACGAGCTCAACCGCATCCTCGGTGGATCCGTCCCGGTCCTCGGCACGGGCGCGGGACACGACGCCGGAATCCTCTCCGCGTCGGTCCCGACCGCGATGCTGTTCGTACGCAACCCCACCGGCGTCTCCCACTCGCCGCGTGAGTTCGCGGCCGAGGACGACTGCGTCGCCGGAGTCCTCGCACTCGCCGACGTACTGGAAGGCCTGGCATGCCGCTGAAGACGTACTGGCTGGAGCACGCCTGGCTCGGCGACACCGTCGAGCCCGGCGTCGCCCTCGAGGTCTCGGCCGACGGGCGGATCGCCGCCCTGCGCACCGGGACGGACACCCCGCCCCCCGGCGCGGAGGTACTGCGCGGCCTGACCCTCCCCGGCCTGGCGAACGCGCACAGCCACGCCTTCCACCGGGCCCTGCGCTCGGTCGTCCAGGTCGGCTCGGGCACCTTCTGGACCTGGCGCGACGTCATGTACAAGGTCGCCCAGAACCTCACCCCCGAGACCTACTTCGACCTGGCCCGCGCCGTGTACGCGGAGATGGCCCTGGCCGGCATCACCAACGTCGGCGAGTTCCACTACGTCCACCACGCGCCCGGCGGCACCCCGTACGCCGACCCCAACGCCATGGGCGAGGCCCTCATCGAGGCCGCCGCCGCGGCGGGCATCCGCATCACCCTCCTCGACACCGCGTACCTCTCCTCCGGCTTCGGCGAGGCCCCCAACGAGCACCAGAAGCGGTTCTCCGACGGCACCGCCGGCGCCTGGGCCGAGCGGGTTTCCGCCCTCAAGCCCCGCGAGCACGCGCTGATCGGCGCGGCCGTCCACTCCGTGCGCGCGGTCCCGGCGGACCAGCTCGCCACGGTCGCCGGCTGGGCGCAGGAGCGGCAGGCCCCCCTGCACGTGCACCTGTCGGAGCAGACGGCGGAGAACGACGCCTGCCAGGCCGCCCACGGCCGCACGCCCACGCAGCTGCTCGCCGACCACGGGGTGCTCGGCCCGCGCACCACCGGCGTGCACAACACGCACCTGACGGACGCGGACATCGCCCTGCTCGGCGGGACCACCACCGGCACCTGCATGTGCCCCACCACCGAACGCGACCTCGCCGACGGCATCGGCCCGGCCGGCCGGCTCCAGCGGGCGGGCAGCCCGCTGTCGCTGGGCAGCGACAGCCACGCCGTGATCGACCTCCTGGAGGAGGCCCGCGCGATGGAGCTCAACGAGCGCCTCGCCAGCCGCACCCGGGGCCACTGGACGGCGAACGCCCTGCTCCGGGCCGCCACCGAGGACGGCCACGCCGCGCTCGGCCTGCCGGACGCGGGCCGCCTGGAGGCGGGCGCCCTCGCCGACTTCACCACCGTCGCACTGGACTCCGTACGCACGGCCGGTCCGCTGCCGCGCCTCGGCGCGGAGACGGCCGTCTTCGCCGCCTCGGCCGCCGACGTCCGCCACACGGTGGTCGGCGGCCGCCACGTGGTCCGCGACGGCGCCCACACCCTGGTCGGGGACGTGGCCGCCGCCCTGGCCGAATCGATCGCCGCCGTCCGAGGCTGACAGCCTGGAGCTTCCCCCACCCCGCCACGAGATCCAGCCCCGCCGGCGTTTGAGGCGCGGGGTCCGGGGCGGAGCCCCGGGAAACGGAGAAAGGGCGGGGTGGGGGAACAGAACCCTCCGAGAGGAACCCCGTGTCCACCACCCTGATCACCAACATCGGCAGCCTCGTCACCAACGACCCCGCCCTCGGCGACGGCACCCCCCTCGGCCTGATCGAGAACGCCGCCCTCGTCCTCGACGGCGACACCGTCGCCTGGACCGGCCCCGCCGCCGACGCGCCCGCCGCCGACGCGTCCTTCGACGCGCAGGGCCGCGCCGTCATCCCCGGCTTCGTCGACTCGCACAGCCACCTCGTCTTCGCCGGCGACCGCACCGCCGAGTTCAACGCCCGCATGTCCGGCCGCAGCTACTCCGCCGGCGGCATCCGCACCACCGTCGCCGCCACCCGCGCCGCCACCGACGCGGAGCTCGAGGCCAACCTGCTGCGCCACCTCGACGAGGCCCGCCGCCAGGGCACCACCACCTTCGAGACCAAGTCCGGCTACGGCCTCACCGTCGCCGACGAGGCCCGCGCCCTGCGCATCGCCTCCGCGCACACCGAGGAGGTCACCTACCTCGGCGCGCACATCGTCTCCCCGGACTACGCCGACGACCCGGCCGGCTACGTGGACCTCGTCACCGGCGAGATGCTGGCGGCCTGCGCCCCGTACGCCCGCTGGGTGGACGTCTTCTGCGAGAAGGGCGCCTTCGACGGCGACCAGGCCCGCGCGATCCTGACCGCCGGCGCCGCCGCCGGGCTGATCCCGCGCGTGCACGCCAACCAGCTCTCCCACGGCCCCGGCGTGCAGCTCGCCGTGGAGCTGGAGGCGGCCTCCGCCGACCACTGCACCCACCTCACCGACGCCGACGTGGACGCCCTCGCCCAGGCCGCCGGGACCACCGTCGCGACCCTGCTGCCCGGCGCCGAGTTCTCCACCCGCGCCCAGTGGCCCGACGCCCGCCGGCTGCTCGACGCGGGCGTCACCGTCGCCCTGTCCACCGACTGCAACCCCGGTTCCTCGTACACGAGCTCCATGCCGTTCTGCATCGCGCTCGCCGTCCGGGACATGGGCATGACCCCCGACGAGGCCCTGTGGGCCGCCACCGCCGGCGGGGCCCGCGCGCTGCGCCGCGGCGACATCGGCCGCCTGGCGCCCGGCGCCCGCGCGGACCTGGCCCTGCTCGACGCCCTGAGCCACGTCCACCTCGCGTACCGCCCGGGCGTCCCGCTCGTCTCCGCGGTCTGGCAGCGGGGGGTCCGCGCCGCCTGACCGGCGGCCGGGCGCCGCCCGCCGGACCGCCCGAAGTACCGTTCGCCCTTTGTCTTCCCTCCGTAGGGTCCCGGGCGTACCTTGTGCCACCCATCTGATGTGTCGTCAGTAACTTGTGGCCCGAGGGGAAGACGAAGGTGTCCGACCGGAAACGCTCCACCGCACTCGCGCCGGCACTCGCGCTCGCGCTCGCCGGGTCCGCGGTCCTGCTCGCCGCCCCCGCGGCCCACGCCGACGTGGTCGACGTCGAGTACAAATGCCAGACCCCGATCGGGGACAAGTCGGCGGTCTCGCCCATCGACATCAAGGCCGTCAAGGAGGGCGACGGCTACAAGCTGACGATGTCCTTCCAGAAGGGCGTCTCCTCCAGCCCCATCGAGCTCGGCAAGGGCGCGATGAACCCCAGCGCCGTGATCATGGCCGACGGCGCCGAGAAGGCCTCCGTACCGGTCTCCGGACCGCCCAACCCCGAGGCCGCGCCCGCCAACACCCCCATCAAGATCACCGATCTGTCGGGCACGTACACCCCGAAGAAGAGCGGCAAGGTCACCTTCACCGCGGGCGTCCTCACCATCAAGGCCATGGGGACCACCACCACCTGCACCCCGGGCAACAGCCCCAAGCCGTCCCTGGAGATGGACGTCACGGCGGCCGGTGGCGGAGCCTCCCAGACGGGCGGCGACGGGGACGGCGGGGACGCCCTCCCGCAGACCGGCCCCGCCGACTCCGCCCTCGCCCTCGGCACCCTCGGCGCCACCGTGCTCCTCTCCGGCGCCGCCGGAGTCCTCTGGCTGACCCGGCGCGGCCGGCAGCCCCAGCGGACCCGGTCCTGAACGGAGCGTCCGCCCGTGCTCCCCACCCTCAGACGACGCGGCCCCGGGCGGCTCGGCGCCGTACTCCTCGCCGCCGCCCTGTACGGGGCCCCGGCCGCGGCCGCCGACGAGCCCGCCGCGCCCGGCTGGACCGCCGGGCCGGCCACCGCCCGCCCCGGCTCCGCGCGCCCGTACTTCTACCTCGCGGGCCCCGCCGGCACCGTCCTGGAGGACCGCCTCACCCTCGACAACCCCGGCGACCGCGAGCACACCGTCACCCTGCGCGGGGCCGACGCCTACAACACCCCCGACGGCGCCCTCGCCGTGCGCCCCGCCGCGCCGGGGGCCTCCGGCGCGGGCTCCTGGATCAGCTTCGGCGGCTCCGCCACCGTCAAGCTCCCGCCCCGCACCCGCGCGGTGGTCCCCTTCACCGTCACCGTGCCGCCCGCCGCCCCGCCCGGCGACCACCCGGCCGCCGTCGTCGCCACCGAGGCCGGCCGTGAGGCGGGCGTACGGATCCACCTGCGCGTCGGGGGCCCGGCCCTGGCCGCCCTCACTGTCGAGGACGTCTCCGTACGCGGCCACGGCGCGGCCACCGTCGTGGACTACACCCTGGTCAACCGGGGCAACGTGGCCCTCGCCCCCGAGCTCGCCCTGAGCGCCGAGGGCACCCTGCACGAGCTCCCCGGCCGGCCCGCCCGCGCCCTGCCCGTCGAGCTGCTGCCCGGCCGGCGGGCCCGGCTGAGCGAACCCTGGCCCGGCGCGCCCGCCCTCGACCGGGTCGCACTCACCCTCACCGCCACCGCCCCCGGCGCCGCCCCGGCCACCGCCACCGCCCCGGCCTGGCTGGCACCCGGCGGCACCGCCGGCCTGGCCGCCGGCGCCCTGCTCGCCCTCGGCGGGACCGTCCTGGCCGCGCTGCTCCTCGTACGGGCCCGGCGCACCCGGCGCACCCGGCGCGAGGAGGCCCCCGGGGCACCGCGGCGCCCACCGGCCCGGGCACCGGCCCACGAGGACGCGGAAGCGCACGCGCACACGCACGAGCTGACGGGAGCAACCAGGTGAGCCGCACGGTCGGCGCGAAGGCCGCATCCCCCCTCGCCGCGGCCCTGTCGGCACTCGCCCTGGCGCTGCTCCCGCTGCTCGCGCTGCTCCCGGCGGCCGCCCCGGCCGCGGCGGCCGAGGGCAAGCCCGCCGCGACGCTCTCGCTCCAGGAGGCGGCCAAGGGCACCGAGATCACGGTCACCGGCACCGGCTGGCGGCCGAAGACCCTCGTCATGCTGCTGGTCTGCGGCCAGAACATGATCGGCGGCACCAACAGCTGCGCCAACGCCGACGGAGCGGCCGTCTCCGTCACCGACGACGGCCGCTTCACCGCCCGGCTGCCGGTCGCGGAACCGCCCAAGCCCTGCCCCTGCGTGGTCAACGTGACCTCCGTCAACGGGGACCAGTCCACGGTGGCCGTGCCGATCAGGATCACCGGCCACCCGGTGGCCGAGCTGCCCGCCGAGTCCGGCACGGCCCGCCTCGCGATGCTGACGGGGGTCCGGCTCAAGGGCGAGGACGGGGTGCTGACCTGGTTCGGCGCCCCGCCCGGCCGCACGTTCACCGCCACCGTCGGCAACCTCGGCTCGGCCCCGGTCAAGGACCCCGTCTTCCAGCTCGGCACCGCGCGGGGGGTGTTCGCCCCGGTGTGGGAGGAGGCCCGCTGGAAGGGGACGATCCCGCCCGGCGGGAAGGCGGAGGTCGCGCTGGACGTGGCCCTGCCGGCGGGCGCCCACGGCGACTACACCGTCTCCCTCAAGTACGGGGACACGGTCCTGGCCGCCCAGCCCTGGGGCGTGGACCGCCCGTACGGGGTGCTGCTCTTCTGGGGCCTGCTGCTGGTGGTGATCCCGACGGGGCTCTTCCGGGCGGGCATGGCCGTCGTCGACCGGGTCCGCCCCCGCGCGGGGGCCGCCGGCCGCCACCGGGGCCCGAAGCCCGCCCCGGACCCGGCCCGGGCGGTGACCGCCCGCCTCCCCGAGGTCACCGCCGCCGGGGCTCCCGGGGCCGCGCCGCCGGCCCTCCCGTGGTTCACCCCGCAGCCGACCCCGCAGCCGCCGGAATCCGGGCCGCACCCGCAGGACGCAGGACCCCCGCAGACATCCGCACCGTCCGATCACAGTCCGACGACGAAGGGACCATCGTGAAGACCCAACGGAGGGCGAGCGCGGCCTTGGCCGCGCTGCTGCTCAGCGGCGCGGGTATCGCCGTGGCGGCTTCCCCCGCCCAGGCCGCCGAAGCCACGTTCAAGGTGAAGTGCGTACCGCCGGCCGGCGGCGGCGACCCGGTGGAGGGCGAGACCACCGCCAAGATCACCGCACCGGCCACGGCCAAGGTCGGCGAAGAGGTCGACGTGTCGTGGGAGACGGTGAAGCCGGCCTCGAACAACACCGACCTGATGGTGATCCCCAAGGACTCCGTCCAGCCCACCGGCTGGCTCACCGTCGGCGGAGGGGGAGGGGAGGTCAAGGTCGTCGGGGAGAAGAAGAACCCGGAGATCCCGAAGAAGGCCCCCATGGTCATGTCCACCATGAAGGGCAAGCTGAAGCTGACCAAGGCCGGCAAGATCACCGTCACCCCCGGCAAGTACGAGGTCGCGGTGACCTTCTCCTTCGGCACCTTCGTCACCAAGTGCTCCCCGGTCGGCGAGGTGAAGGGCGGGGCGGTCATCGACGTGACGGACGGCGGCGGAAGCACCGGCGGTACGACGACGGGCGGTACGACGACGGGCGGCACGGCCACCGGAGGCACCACGACCGGCAGCTCCACCACCACGGGCGGCTCGACCACGACCTCGGGCGGCTCCGGCTCCGGCGGCGGCTCCGGCGGCAGCGGCGGCCAGACCGACTTCCCGGGCAAGGCGGTCGAGGTGGCCTACGACTGCGGCGCGGTCGTCCCCGGCGGCATCAAGACCCCGGTCACCGTCAACGCCAAGAAGAACGCGAGCGGCGCCTTCGACCTCACGGTCAAGACCGCGAAGGGGGCCATGGCCGCCCCCATGGCCCTGCCCGCGGGGGCCCTCAAGCCCTCGATGGACATCAAGCTCGGCGGCGCCGACAGCGGCTCGGTCAAGGTCACCGGCCCGGCCAACGCCGAGCCGATCCCGGACAAGGCCCCGGTCAGCCTCAGCGACATGACGGGCACCTACAAGCCCGGCAAGTCGGGCAAGGTGACGCTGAGCCCCGACCAGCTGACGATCGACGTCACGATGGCCCCGGGCTCCACCCCGATCAACGTGCCCTGCAAGGCGGCCAGCAGCGGCGTCTCCCTGGAGCTGGACACCACCGCCCAGCCGGGCGGCTCCGGCTCCACCTCCTCGGGCTCCGCGGCCTCCGGCAGCTCCGGCACCTCGGGCGGTCTCGCCGAGACCGGCGCCGACGACGACGGCGGCATCAAGGCCCTGGCCCTGATCGCCGGCACCGTGATCCTCCTCGGCGGCGCGGTCTTCACCCTCACCCCGTGGCGCCGCCTGCGCGGCACCCGCTGACAGCAGGACGGCCCGGCACACCTTCCGGTGTGCCGGGCCGTTCAGCGCTCGCGCGGGGTGTGTCAGTGCACGTCGCCCATGAGGGCCTGGACCTTCTTGCGGTACGTGTAGACCGCGAAGCCGGCCAGGGCCGCGGCGGCGGCCTGGAAGCCGATCACCCACGTGCCGTTGAGGTCGACGCCGGCGATGGACAGCAGACCGGTGGTGCAGTCACCGGCGGTGACCGCGAGGAACCAGACGCCCATCATCTGGGAGGCGTACTTCTGCGGAGCCATCTTGGTGGTGACCGAGAGGCCGACCGGGGAGACGCACAGCTCGCCGATGGTCTGGATCATGTAGATCGAGACGAGCCACATCGGGGAGACCTTGGTGTCGCCCGTCGCCATGCCCATCGGGACGATGAAGACGAAGAACGAGGCGCCGATCAGGACCAGGCCCATCGCGAACTTCACGATGGTGTTCGGCTCCTGGTTCTTGCGCGCCAGCCACAGCCACAGCCAGGCGAAGACCGGGGCCAGCGCCATCACGAACAGCGGGTTCAGCGACTGGTACCAGGTGGCCGAGAACTCGAAGCCGAAGACGGTGTCGGCGGTCTTGGAGTCCGCGAACAGGGACAGCGTGGAGCCACCCTGGTCGTAGATCATCCAGAAGACGGCGGCGGCGATGAAGAACCAGATGTAGGCGGTCATCTTCGACTGCTCGGCGCCCGACAGGTCCTTGTCGCGCTTGATGCGCGCCAGGACGGCGATCGGGATGATCAGGCCGGCCAGCGTCAGCGGGACCAGGGCCCAGTTGAGCGTGTACATGCCGAGGGCGACGACGGCGCCGTAGAAGACGGCGATGACCACGGCGACCAGGGCGGCCTTGGTCAGGACGGCCTTGCGCTCTTCCGGCGACAGCGGGTTCGGGACCTGGCTGCTCTTCGGGCTCAGGTTCTTGGTGCCGATCAGGAACTGGGCGAGGCCCAGGCCCATGCCGACGGCCGCGAGCGCGAAGCCCAGGTGCCAGTTGTGCTCCTTGCCGATCGTGCCGACGACGAACGGAGCGACGAAGGCGCCGAGGTTGATGCCGATGTAGAAGAGGGTGAAGCCACCGTCACGGCGCGGGTCGTCCGGGCCGTCGTAGAGGTGGCCGACCATCGTGGAGATGTTGGCCTTCAGCAGACCGGAGCCGGCCGCGACCAGGATCAGACCGACGAAGAACATCGCCTGGCCGGGGAGCGCCAGGGAGAGGTGGCCCGCCATGATGATGAAACCGGCGATGGTGACCGTCTTGCGGGCACCCCAGACGCGGTCGCCGAACCAGCCGCCGGGCATGGCCATCAGGTAGACCATCGAGACGTACACGGAGTAGATCGCCGTGGTCGTCGCCGCGGTCATGGCCAGACCGCCGCCCTGGCTGCCCGTGGCGGCGTCCGCGCCGCCCGAGACCAGGTAGTAGACGAGAAGGGCCCGCATGCCGTAGTAGGAGAACCTCTCCCACATCTCGGTCATGAACAGAGTGGCCAGGCCACGGGGGTGGCCGAAGAAGGTCTTTTCGGGCGCCGGAGTCGCCGAGTCCTTCGTCAGGCTGGAAGCCATGGTCGATCCTTGCTTGCTCGGGACGCTTGGCTTCGTGAGCTGTTCAGCGCCCGGTGGGGGGCGGCCGGCACCGGCGACGGCCGTCCCACCCCACGCCCTGGGGTTTCGTCCCCCGCGGTGCGGGGGTGAAGGGGCAGCCGTAACCGGGATCCACGCCCTGCGCGCCTCCTCGCGCGCCGGGCCCGGCCCATAGGTCATTCACTGTCATCTGGGCCGGATCCAACCGACCAGAGCAGAATTTGAGGTCTTTGGCTCGGATTTCGGCACAAAGATCCCCTGAGTAGTGCATCAGGCGTCTCGCCACCATACGACAGGACACCGCCGCATATGGAAGCCCTTGAGATATGGATCACAGGCTTCCGGGGAACCGATCCGTCATGTTCGAAGGCGGGTAGTAGTTCATAACCCCAGTTCGAGAGGGGTGTGCGGGCAAGCGCCTGCTTTCAGCCGCCGCGGACTACCATCACCCACATGACGCGTGTACTGCTCGCCGAGGACGACGCATCCATCTCGGAACCCCTCGCCCGCGCCCTGCGCCGGGAGGGCTACGAGGTCGAGGTCCGGGAGGACGGCCCCACCGCCCTGGACGCCGGACTGCAGGGCGGCGTCGACCTCGTCGTCCTGGATCTGGGCCTGCCGGGCATGGACGGCCTGGAGGTGGCCCGGCGACTGCGCGCCGAAGGCCACGGCTTCCCGATCCTGGTACTGACCGCCCGGGCCGACGAGGTCGACACGGTCGTCGGCCTCGACGCCGGCGCCGACGACTACGTGACCAAGCCCTTCCGGCTCGCCGAGCTGCTGGCCCGCGTACGGGCCCTGCTGCGGCGCGGCGCCGCCGAGGCCAGCCAGGCCCCCGCCACCCACGGCGTGCGCATCGACGTGGAATCGCACCGCGCCTGGATGGGCGAGGAGGAGCTCCAGCTCACCGCCAAGGAGTTCGACCTGCTGCGCGTCCTGGTCCGCGACGCCGGCCGGGTCGTCACCCGCGACCAGCTGATGCGCGAGGTCTGGGACACCACCTGGTGGTCCTCCACCAAGACCCTCGACATGCACATCTCCTGGCTGCGCAAGAAGCTGGGCGACGACGCCGCCAACCCCCGGTACATCGCCACCGTCCGGGGCGTCGGCTTCCGCTTCGAGAAGAGCTGACCCCCCTCAAGGCCGAGGTCCACCCTGGCGGACCTCGGCCCTCCGGCGCATCGGGCATCCTCTAAGGCATGCGCCGCCGCCTCATCAACTCCACGCTCGCCGTGGTGCTCGTCGTGATCGCCGTGTTCGGGGTCTCCCTCGTCATCGTGGAGACCCGGACCATCACCAGCAGCGCCCAGGACCGCATCGGCTCCGAGGCGCTGCGGCTGCTCGGCATCGTCGAGGCGGACGCCCTGGAGCACAAGCCGGTCGACGCGGGCGCACTCGCCGAGCAGCTCGACCTCGGCACGTACGCCCGCATCACCATCCCCGGCCGGCCGGCCGTCGAGGTCGGCGACCGGATCGACGGCAGCGTCATCCGGGGCACCGCGCGCGGCGAGCAGGGCATGCTCGTGGTGGTCGAGGAGTCCCGCGCCACCGTCACCAAGGAGGTCGGGCGCACCCTGGCCGTGGTCGGCGCGGTGGCGCTGCTGGCCGTCGTGGCGGCCGTACTGCTCGCCGTACGCCAGGCCAACCGGCTGGCCTCCCCGCTCACCGACCTCGCCGAGACCGCCGAACGGCTCGGCTCGGGCGACCCCCGTCCCCGGCACAAGCGCTACGGGGTCCCCGAGCTGGACCGGGTCGCCGACGTACTGGACTCCAGCGCCGAGCGGATCGCCCGCATGCTGACCGCCGAGCGGCGCCTGGCCGCCGACGCCTCCCACCAGCTGCGCACCCCCCTCACCGCCCTGTCGATGCGGCTGGAGGAGATCACGGTCACCGACGACCTGGAGACCGTGCGGGAGGAGGCGACCATCGCCCTCACCCAGGTGGAGCGGCTCACGGACGTGGTCCAGCGGCTGCTCACGAACTCCCGGGACCCGCGGACCGGCTCGGCGGTCCCCTTCGACCTGGACGAGGTCGTCAAGCAGCAGGTGGAGGAGTGGCGGCCCGCCTACCGCAGCGCCGGACGGGCCGTGGTCCGCTCCGGCAAGACCGGCATGCGGGCCGTCGGCACCCCCGGGGCGGTGTCCCAGGTCCTGGCGACGCTCGTGGAGAACGCGCTGATGCACGGCGGCGGCACCGTCGCCCTGCGCACCCGCGTGACCGGCAACCAGGCGGTCATCGAGGTCACGGACGAGGGCCCCGGCGTCCCGGCCGACCTCGGCAACCGGATCTTCGAGCGGGCCATCAGCGGCCGCAACTCCACCGGCATCGGCCTGGCCGTCGCCCGGGACCTCGCGGAAGCGGACGGCGGCCGTCTGGAACTCCTCCAGAGCCGGCCGCCGGTGTTCGCGCTCTTCCTCAGCCGCACCGCCCCGGAGCGCGCGGAGCCGGAGCGTACGGTCAGGTAGGCGTCAGCCCTGGTTGGCCGCGGGCTCGGGGGCGCGGGGGGCGGCGGGCGTCTCGTGCCCGTCGCGCTGCTCGACGACCAGCGAGTGCGCGGCCGGCGTGGGCAGGGCCTTGAAGACCCAGGTCCGGTAGGACCAGAAGCGGAACACGGTCGCCACGCCCATGCCGACGAACTTGAAGACGTTGTTGGCGAGCGAGCTGTCGAAGCCGAAGCCGTACGTGCCCACGTAGAGCACACCGCTCTCGATGACCATGCCGATCAGGCTGAACAGGACGAAGAGGACCATCTCGCGGCGCCGGCTGCCCAGGTCGCGGTCACGGTAGGTGAAGTAGCGGAACCCCACGTAGTTCGTGATGATCGCGACCACGATGGCTATCACGTTCGCGCGCACCGTCTGCAGGTCGGTCGTGCTGCGCAGCAGGTTGAAGACGCCGAAGTTGACCAGGACGCCCGCACCGCCGACCGCCCCGAACTTGACGACCTCCCGGGCCAGACCGCGGAAGCGCTCGGACAGCGGTACGGCGTTCGGCGTGCTGCTCATGTGATGGTTCAGTCCTGTCCGTCGTCGTCGCCCCCGGGGCGGCGCGTCACCCGATGTCGTCAATCACACCATGCTAAGTGTCCCCCGTGGCGGGAGTCCGCGCCCCGGCACCCCGTGCGACGCACGGCACACGGCTGCCTCCGGGGGACGACCGACGGGTCCGCGCCAGGGTCCCGTCCGAATGGCGGAATACCGGCGGATACCCTGGAGGCGTGACGTTCCCGGTAGTCGGCATGGTCGGCGGCGGTCAGCTCGCCCGCATGACCCACGAGGCGGGTATCCCCCTCGGCATCAGATTCAAGATCCTCAGTGACACCCCACAGGACTCGGCGGCCCAGGTCGTGAGCGACGTCGTCATCGGCGACTATCGCGATCTGGAGACGCTGCGCGCCTTCGCGCGCGGCTGCGACGTGATCACCTTCGATCACGAGCACGTACCCACCGAGCACCTCCGGGCCCTGGAGTCGGACGGCATCCCCGTCCGGCCGGGGCCCGACGCGTTGGTGCACGCCCAGGACAAGGGGGTGATGCGCGCCAAGCTCGACGAGATCGGCGCGCCCAGCCCCCGCCACCGGATCGTGAGCGATCCGGCGGACGTGGCGGCCTTCGCGGAAGAGGTCGGCGGGTTCCCCGTCATCCTCAAGACGGTGCGCGGCGGGTACGACGGCAAGGGCGTGTGGTTCGTCCGCACCCCCGAGGACGCGGAGGCCCCCTTCAAGGCGGGCGTCCCGGTCCTCGCCGAGGAGAAGGTGGACTACGTCCGCGAGCTCGCGGCCAACATCGTCCGCTCCCCGCACGGCCAGGCGGTGGCCTACCCCGTCGTCGAGTCCATCCAGGTGGACGGGGTCTGCGACACGGTGATCGCCCCCGCCCCCAACCTGTCCGAGTCCCTCGCGGGCGAGGCCCAGACCCTCGCCCTGCGCATCGCGCGTGAGCTCGACGTGACCGGCCACCTGGCCGTGGAGCTGTTCGAGACCACCGACGGCCGCATCCTCGTCAACGAACTGGCCATGCGCCCGCACAACAGCGGCCACTGGACCCAGGACGGCGCGGTCACCTCCCAGTTCGCCAACCACGTCCGCGCGGTCCTGGACCTCCCCCTGGGCGACCCGCGCCCCCGGGCCCGCTGGACGGTCATGGCGAACGTGCTCGGCGGGGACTACCCCGACATGTACGCGGCGTACCTGCACTGCATGGCCCACGACCCGCAGGTGAAGATCCACATGTACGGCAAGGACGTGAAACACGGCCGCAAGGTCGGCCACGTCAACACCTACGGCGACGATCTGGACGATGTGCTGGAGCGCGCACGTCACGCAGCCGGCTACCTCAGAGGGACGATCACCGAATGAGCACTTCCCCCGTCGTGGGCATCGTCATGGGCTCGGACTCCGACTGGCCCGTCATGGAGGCCGCCGCCCAGGCCCTGGACGAGTTCGAGATCCCCTACGAGGTCGACGTCGTCTCCGCCCACCGCATGCCGCGCGAGATGGTGGCGTACGGCGAGCAGGCCGCCGACCGCGGCCTGAAGGCGATCATCGCGGGCGCGGGCGGAGCCGCCCACCTGCCCGGGATGCTCGCGTCGGTCACCCCGCTGCCCGTCATCGGCGTACCGGTCCCGCTGAAGTACCTCGACGGCATGGACTCGCTGCTGTCGATCGTCCAGATGCCCGCCGGGGTCCCCGTCGCCACCGTCTCCGTCGCCGGGGCGCGCAACGCGGGCCTGCTGGCCGTACGCATGCTGGCCGCGCACGACCCGGAGCTGCTCGGCCGGATGCGCGACTTCCAGCAGGAGCTGAACGACCAGGCCACCGAGAAGGGCAAGCGGCTGCGTACGAAGGTCGCGGGCGCGGAGTCCTTCGGGTTCGGCAAGTGAGCGCGGCGGACCTGCTGGCGCAGGCCCGGGAGCTGCTCACGGAGTACCCGGTCGTCGACGGGCACAACGACCTGCCCTGGGCGCTGCGCCAGCAGGTCCGCTACGACCTCGACCGGCGGGACATCGCCGGCGACCAGTCGGACCACCTGCACACCGACCTCCCCCGGCTCCGCGCCGGCGGGGTCGGCGCCCAGTTCTGGTCCGTGTACGTGCGCTCCGACTACAGCGGCGACGAGGCGGTCAGCGCCACCCTGGAACAGATCGACGCCGTCGACCAGCTGATCACCCGTTACCCCGGCTCGCTGGTGCGCGCGCTGACGGCGGACGACATGGAGGCGGCCCGCGCCGAAGGCCGGATCGCCTCGCTGATGGGCGCCGAGGGCGGCCACTCCATCAACAACTCGCTCGCCACCCTGCGCGCCCTGCACCAGCTGGGCGTGCGGTACATGACGCTCACCCACAACGACACCATCGACTGGGCGGACTCGGCGACCGACGAACCCCGGCACGGCGGCCTCACCGGCTTCGGCCGCGAGGTGGTGCGCGAGATGAACCGCATCGGCATGCTCGTGGACCTCTCGCACGTCGCCCCGACGACGATGCGCGACGCCCTCGACACCTCGCGGGCGCCGGTGATCTTCTCGCACTCCTCGGCGCGCGCGGTCTGCGACCACCCGCGCAACGTCCCCGACGACGTGCTGGAGCGGCTGCCCGGCAACGGCGGGGTGGCGATGGCCACCTTCGTGCCCAAGTTCATCCTCCCCGCCGCCGTCGAGTGGACCCTCGCGGCGGACGAGAACCTGCGCGCGCACGGCTTCCACCACCTCGACACCACCCCGGAGGCGATGGCCCTGCACCGGGAGTTCGAAGCGGCCCGTCCGCGCCCGGTGGCCACCGCCGCCACCGTCGCCGACCACCTGGACCACATGCGCGAGGTGGCCGGCGTCGACCACATCGGCATCGGCGGCGACTTCGACGGCACGGCGTTCACCCCGGAGGGCCTGGACGACGTGTCGGGCTACCCGAACCTGATCGCGGAACTGATCGGGCGCGGCTGGTCCCGGGCCGACCTGGCGAAGCTGACCTGGTCCAACGCGGTACGGGTGCTGCGCGACGCGGAATCGGCGGCCCGGGAGCTCTCGGCGCTCAGCGGCCCGTCCAACGCCCGCCCCTGACGGCCCCGGCGTACGGGGCCCGGGCCCAACCCCGGACCCCGGCCCGGCCCGGTCCGCGCCCGGACCCCGGCCCGGACCGCGCCCGGACCCCGCCAGGACCGTGGCCCGGTCCGGCTGCCGGCTCCCGGCCCGGCCCGGCTCCCGGCCCCCGGCCCGGTCCGGCCCCCGGACCCCCGGAGGCCGCCCCCGCACCGGGGCACCACCCGAATGCCACACCTGCCGGGCGGCCCCGGCGCCCTCCGTGTCACGGTGGCACCATCTTCTCTCCCTGCTGCCGCCGAGACCGGAGCCACTGCCATGGCCGACCTGCAGGATGAACCCCACTCCGTGGGCGTCGGAGCCGAAGACGTCCCCGCCCCCGCCTTCGCGGGCGGCGCCCTGGACCGCGCAGCCGCGCTGCTCGCCGTCCATCCCGTCGCGGACGGGTGCAACACCCTCGTCTGGACCCTGCGCCAGAGTCCGTACCACGACATCGACACCCCGGACACCGGCGTCGACACCGACATCCCCCGGCTGCGCGCCGGCGGGGTGGGAGCCCAGTTCTGGACGCTGCTCGTGCCCCCGGGCCGGCCGCGCGAGGGCGCGGCCGCCGACCAGGTGGTGTCCGACACCCTCGAACAGATCGACGTGGCGCGGTCCCTGATGCGCCGCTATTCCGACAGCCTCTGCCTCGCGCTGAGCGCCGACGACATGGCCGACGCCCGCAACCGGGGCCGGATCGCCTCGTTCCTCGGCCCGGTCCCCGGCAGTACGCTCACCGATTCCCTCGGCGCGCTGCGGGCCTTCCACGCGCTGGGCGTCCGCGTCCTGGCGCCCGCGGGCGCCCCCTGGGCCGAGGAGGGCCTGACGGCCTTCGGCCACGAGGTGGTCAAGGAGGTGAACCGGCTGGCGATGCTGCTGGACCTGACGGGCTGCCCGCCGGCCGCGGCCTGCCAGCTCGCGGCGGCGTCCAAGGCGCCGGTGATCATCTCGAACACGGGGGCCGCCGCCCTCAACCCGCATCCGGGCAACGTCACGGACGAGGTGCTGCTCGCGCTGCGGGCGGCGAACGGACTGGCGATGGTCACCTTCGACACCGCGCGGACCGGGGACTCCCTGCACGCGGTGGCCGACCACCTGGACCACGTACGGGCCGTCGCGGGCCCGGACTGCGTCGGACTCGGCGCGGCCTTCGGCGCCGAACGGGGCGGCCCCCGCCCGACCGGCCTGGCGGACCCCTCGGGCTACCCGCACCTGATCGCGGAACTACTGGAACGCGGCTGGTCGGAATCCGACCTGGCCCTGCTGACCTGGGGCAACGCCCAGAGGGTGCTGCGCGACGCGGAGTTCACGGCCCGCGCCGCCCAGCACCGCAGAGCGCCCTAGGGCCTGTCCGGCGCCGGCTCGGGCAGGACGGTCGCCTTCCACAGCCGGATCACGGACCACACCGTGGCGTAGAGCAGGAGGCCGTTGCGCGCGCACAGCAGGATCGTGCCGAACGTGCTGGTGGTGAGGATGTCCCAGTACGAGACCGGGAAGATCAGCGTGGTCAGCGGGTTGGCGGCGACGAGCAGCCAGGCGATCGGACGCTGGGTGGTGTTCTTGGAGGTCAGGCAGACGGCGGCGAGGCCGAGCAGCCAGATCATGTACTGCGGGCTGATGACGCGGCTGGTGACCGTGAAGACCAGGATCGCGCAGAGCGCGGCGTCGAAAGGCGTCGCGCTCGTCCAGTGGTTGGCCCGGACGCGCCACAGCAGGAGCAGCAGGAAGCCGGCCACGGTCAGGGCGAGCGAGGCCCGAGCGATGTCCGGCACGTACGGGCCGATGTACTCGAAGGCGCCGTACTGGTACTCGATCCCGCCGGGCCACAGGTCCAGGAAGCGGGCGGCCATCAGCACGGAGCCGCCGAGGGACTCGATCTGCACGCCGCGGTCGCCCTGGTTGCCGAGGAAGCCGAGGGTGTCGCGGAACAGCACCGCGAAGACGGCGAGCAGCGCCGCGCAGGACAGCGCGGCCGCGACGAAGGCGTCCCGCGTCGACTTGCCGCGCGGGGTGCCGAGCAGGGTCAGCAGCGGCCACACCTTGACCATCGCGCCGATGCCGGCGACGACCCCGCCGGCCTTGGGGCGGTTGCGCAGGGCGAGCAGCGCGAAGACCGCGAGCAGGGTGACCTGGATGTCGTAGCGGGCGAAGGGGGTCGCCATCATCATCGGCAGCGTCACCAGCCACACCAGGGCGCCGGCCATGCTGCCGTCGCTCCTGCGCGCCGCCCGGACGAGGCCGAGCAGGACCACGCCGTCGCAGAGCACCGTCAGGGCCACGAAGGCCTGGAAATAGGTGAGGAACGGCAGCAGGTCGGGCGAGAGGAAGATCGCCGCGGCGGCCGGGGGGTACTGCCACATGATGTCGTTCTGCGGCAGCGTCCACGTGACGAGGATGTCGTACCAGTTGTGGTAGGTCCCGGTGACCTCCACGCGTACGAGGTTCGAGCTGAAGAAGTCGTTGACGAGCATCCACAGCATCGCGGCCCGGCTGGCCAGCCAGAAGACGGCGATGCCGAGCAGGGCCGCGCGTCCTCGCGCGGCCGCTTCGAAGGACGCCCGCCGGCCGCGCGCGGCGGGCACCGCCGGCGCGGATGCGGTGGCGGCCGGAGGGCTGCTGGTCGTGGTCATCGGCGCAAAGCCTACCCAGTCGGTTGTCCGATTTGGCGGAGATCTTTTGGCCGGGGTCGTTCGGGAGCGGGCTACGCCTGCGGCCGTCCCATGGCCCGGTACGTCCAGCCGGCCGCCCGCCAGCGCACCGGGTCCAGGGCGTTGCGCCCGTCCAGGACGAGGCGGTCGGTGACGACGGCGCCGAGCTCGGCGGGGTCGAGGTCGCGGAACTCGCGCCATTCGGTGAGGTGCAGGACGACCTCGGCGCCGCGGGCCGCCGCGAGCGCGGAGTCCGCGTAGCCGAGGGTGGGGAAGACGCGGCGGGCGTTGTCCATGCCCTTGGGGTCGTAGACGGTGACCTGGCCGCCCTGGAGGTGGATCTGCCCGGCGACGTTGAGCGCGGGGGAGTCGCGCACGTCGTCGGAGTCGGGCTTGAAGGTGGCGCCGAGGACGGCGACCCGCTTGCCGAGGAAGGAGCCGCCGACGGCCTCGCGGGCCAGCTCGACCATGTGGCCGCGGCGGCGCATGTTGATGGAGTCGACCTCGCGCAGGAAGGTCAGGGCCTGGTCGGCGCCCAGCTCGCCGGCGCGGGCCATGAAGGCGCGGATGTCCTTCGGCAGGCAGCCGCCGCCGAAGCCGATGCCGGCGCGCAGGAACTTCGAGCCGATCCGCTCGTCGTGGCCGATGGCCTCGGCCAGCTTGACCACGTCGCCGCCCGCGGCCTCGCACACCTCCGCCATCGCGTTGATGAAGGAGATCTTGGTCGCGAGGAAGGAGTTCGCGGCCGTCTTGACCAGTTCCGCGGTCGGGAAGTCGGTGACCACCAGCGGGCTGCCCTCGGACATCGGGGTCTCGTACACCTCGCGCAGCAGCTTCTCGCCGCGCTCGCCCCGGACTCCGATGACGATCCGGTCGGGGTGCAGGGTGTCCTGCACGGCGAAGCCCTCGCGCAGGAACTCCGGGTTCCACGCCAGCTCCACGTCCGCGCCCGCCGGGGCCAGCTCCGCCAGCTTCGCCGCGAGCCGCGCCGCGGAGCCCACCGGCACCGTCGACTTGCCGACCACCAGCGCCGGCCTGTCCAGGTGCGGGGCCAGCGACTCGAACGCCGCGTCCACGTACGACATGTCACAGGCGTACTCGCCGTGCTTCTGAGGGGTGTTCACGCAGACGAAGTGGACGTCGCCGAACTTCCCGAGCTCCTCCCACGACCGCGTGAACCGCAGCCGCCCGGTGGATCCCGGCAGCCCCGCCACGTGCCGGGCGAGCAGCTCCTCCAGGCCCGGCTCGTACATCGGGGCCCGGCCGGCCTCCAGCATCGCGATCTTCTCCGGGACCACGTCCAGGCCCAGTACCTCGAAGCCGAGTTCCGCCATGGCCGCGGCGTGGGTGGCGCCCAGGTAGCCGGTACCGATCACGGTGATCTTGAGGGGGGCCATGGATGCTCCAGAGGTGCGGGGCCGTTTGCGGCCCCCGAGCATAGTCGGGCCGGTCCGGGGGGACGTTCCCAGGAGCATCCGGCTGTCACGCAGCTCACGTACGTGCCGCATATCGCTGTAAGGACGCCGGGAACTAGAATTTGGGTTACTTAACGGTAGTTAGCATCCCGCGCCGAGCGTGCGACAGCGAGACACACGGCTGTCGGCGCCCCACGGCGCGTGACCTTGGGGAGTGAGAGATCTTGGCGGGTTCTGCCGACTTCGACCTGTACCGCCCGGCCGAGGAGCACGACATGCTCCGCGAGTCCGTCCGCGCGCTCTGCGAGGCGAAGATCCTCCCGTTCGCGGCCGCGGTCGACGAGGAGGCCCGATTCCCGCAGGAGGCCCTCGACGCCCTGGTCGCCAACGACCTGCACGCCGTCCACGTGCCCGAGACCTACGGCGGCGCCGGCGCCGACGCCCTCGCCACCGTGATCGTGATCGAGGAGGTGGCTCGCGTCTGCGCCTCCTCCTCCCTCATCCCGGCCGTGAACAAGCTCGGCTCCCTCCCGGTGATCCTCTCCGGATCCGAGGAGCTCAAGGCCAAGTACCTCGGCCCGCTGGCCAAGGGCGACGGGATGTTCTCGTACTGCCTCTCCGAGCCCGACGCGGGCTCCGACGCGGCCGGCATGAAGACCCGCGCGGTGCGCGACGGCGACTTCTGGGTGCTCAACGGCGTCAAGCGCTGGATCACCAACGCGGGCGTCTCCGACTACTACACGGTCATGGCCGTCACCGACCCGGAGAAGCGCTCCAAGGGCATCTCGGCCTTCGTCGTCGAGAAGTCCGACGAGGGCGTCTCCTTCGGCGCCCCGGAGAAGAAGCTCGGCATCAAGGGCTCCCCGACGCGCGAGGTCTACCTCGACAACGTCCGCATCCCCGCCGACCGCATGATCGGCGCCGAGGGCACCGGCTTCGCCACCGCGATGAAGACCCTCGACCACACCCGCATCACCATCGCCGCCCAGGCCCTCGGCATCGCCCAGGGCGCCCTGGACTACGCCAAGGGCTACGTCCAGGAGCGCAAGCAGTTCGGCAAGCCGATCGGCGACTTCCAGGGCGTCCAGTTCATGCTCGCGGACATGGCCATGAAGATCGAGGCCGCCCGCCAGCTGACCTACGCGGCCGCCGCCAAGTCGGAGCGCGTTGCCGCCGGAGGTGAAAAGGAGGACCTGACCTTCTTCGGCGCCGCGGCCAAGTGCTTCGCCTCCGACGTGGCCATGGAGGTCACCACGGACGCCGTCCAGCTCCTCGGCGGCTACGGCTACACCCGCGACTACCCGGTCGAGCGCATGATGCGCGACGCGAAGATCACGCAGATCTACGAGGGCACGAACCAGGTCCAGCGGATCGTCATGGCCCGCAACCTGCCGTAACGCGGCCCGGCCCGTACGCGCGCGAAAGGCCCCCGCATCCGCCGGGGGCCTTTCCGTCGCCCTCCTTTGTAACGATTGCGATCCAGCGGGCGGCCGGGCCGCGAGCGCGTGCCCCCGGTGGGCTGCCGCGCCCCGCCCGAGGGGGAGGCTCCCCGTCCGCCCGCACCGCCCGCACCGCCCGCGGCCCGCGGGCGGATCTCGCGGGCGGGGTTTCGCCGCTGAGCAGCGGGTCTTCGGCCGCGCGGCCCGGACGCCGTGCATATAGAGGGGACGGGCGGGCCCACGCGCCCGCGCGGAGCGCGGAACCCGCCGTAACCGGAACGTTGCCGGAGGCGGCCCGCCCGGCCCGCCTCCGGGCTTTGCACCGCCCGGGATGGGCTAACTTTGAAGCTTCGTACGCCCGAACCGGTTGGGGAGAGAACAAAATGACGGAAGCGATCCTGCTGGTCGGTGGGCAGGGGACGCGACTGCGCCCCGTGACGGTGAACACCCCCAAGCCGATGGTTCCGGCAGCGGGCGTCCCGTTCCTCGCCCACCAGATAGCCAGGGCCGCCGCCGCCGGTGTCACGCACATCGTGATGGCCACCTGCTACCTCGCCGAGGTCTTCGAGCCCTACTTCGGCGACGGTTCCGACTTCGGCATCACCCTCGAATACGTCGTCGAGGACGAGCCGCTGGGCACGGGCGGCGCCATCCGCAACGCCGCCGAGCGCCTGACCGGCGGCCCGGACTCCCCGGTCCTCGTCTTCAACGGCGACATCCTCACCGGTCTCGACATCGCCGGCCTGGTCGAGTCGCACCAGGCGGCCGACGCCGACGTCTCCCTGCACCTCGTGCGCGTCGAGGACCCGCGCGCCTTCGGCCTGGTCCCCACCGACTCCGACGGGCGGGTGCTCGCCTTCACCGAGAAGCCGGAGACCCCCGAGGAGATCATCACCGACCAGATCAACGCCGGCTGCTACGTCTTCCGCCGCAGCGTGATCGACTCGATCCCGGCCGGCCGGGCGGTATCCGTCGAGCGCGAGACCTTCCCCGGCCTGCTCGCCTCCGGTGCCAAGCTCCACGGCGTCACCGAGGACACCTACTGGCTGGACCTCGGCAAGCCCGAGTCCTTCGTCCAGGCCTCCGCCGACCTGGTGCGCGGCATCGTCGCCTCCCCGGCCGTCCCCGGCCCGCGCGGCGAGGCCCTCGTGCTCCCCGGTGCCGAGGTGGCGGAGGGCGCCAAGCTCTCGGGCGGTACCGTTGTGGGTGCCGGCGCCCGGATCGAATCGGGCGCTGTCGTCCAGGGCTCCATCGTGCTGGACGGCGCGATCCTCGGCGCGGACACGGTGGTGAGCGCCAGCCTCATCGGCGCAGGCGCCTCGGTGGGAACGCGCACGGTGCTGACGGGCGCGGTCATCGGCGACGGTGCCGTCGTGGGGGCTGACAACGAACTTCGCGCAGGGGTGCGGGTGTGGTGCGAGGCTGAACTGCCCGACGCCGCCGTCCGCTTCTCCTCCGACCGGTGACCAACTTCAGTGAGGCACAACCTGTGATAGGCGAGCAGCAGACTCCCCGCGCGACCGACGTCGCAACCACGAAGCTCCCCGACACCTGGGCGGACACGCCGCTCACCGTGGTCATGCCCACCTACAACGAGGCGGGCAACCTGCCGGGCATGGTGGAGCTGCTCATGGGTCTCGACCAGCCGGGCCTGCGCCTGCTGATCGTCGACGACTCCTCGCCCGACGGCACCGGCAAGATCGCCGACGAGCTCGCCGAGGGCTTCCTCACCGAGGACGGCAAGCCCCGCATGTCCGTCCTGCACCGCACCGCGAAGGACGGCCTCGGCCGTGCCTACGCGGCGGGCATGGCCAAGGCCGTCGAGGACGGCGCCGAGTACGTGCTCCAGATGGACGCCGACGGCTCCCACCCGGCCGGCAAGATCGCCGAGATGCTGGGCGTCGCCCGCTCCACCGGCGCCGGTCTCGTCGTCGGCTCCCGCTACGTGCCGGGCGGCACCCTCTCCGACGCCTGGGGCGCGCACCGCAAGCTGCTCTCCCGCTGGGCCAACGCGTACGCGAGCACCATCCTGGGCACCCGCGTCCGCGACATCACCGGCGGCTTCAACCTGTGGAGCGCCGGCGCGCTCAAGGCGATCGACCTCGCGTCGATCGGCAGCGCCGGCTACAGCTTCCAGGTGGAGATGAAGTTCAAGGCCCTGCGCCGCGGCTTCCAGGTGATGGAGGTCCCGATCCACTTCGAGGACCGCACCGTCGGCGAGTCCAAGATGAACCTGGCCGTCCAGCTGGAGTCCATCGCCATGCCGTGGAAGCTCCGCGCCCGCGCCGGCAAGTAGCGCACGGACGGTAGGACGGAACGAGGAGGAGGGGTACCCCGGGCGGGGTACCCCTCCTTCCTTTCTTCCCGCGCGGTCTCGCGGTGTCGCGGTCTCGCGGTCTCCGCTCCGGGGGCCCGGGCCGGATCACTGCCCCCTGACGGTCACCTTCTGGTCGTTCTGGATCTCCTTGACCAGCTGCTGCACCTTCGCCTTGTCCCAGACGAGGTTGCCGCCGCGCTGACCGGAGATCGGCATGTTCATCGACACGCCCTCACCGCCGCTGATGCCCTTCATCGCGAAGAACATCTGCCCCATGTCCCACAGCCCCATCTCCTTGTCCACGATCAGCGTGTCCAGGCCCGCACCCATGACCGGGTAGAGGGAGAACGGGTTCAGGACCGTGCCCGGCGTGGCCGCCTGGCTCGCGAGCGCGGAGAGGAACTTCTGCTGGTTCTTCGTCCGCTGGAGGTCCGACTCGGCGAAGGCGTACCGGGTGCGGACGAAGGCCAGCGACTGCTCGCCGTTGAGGGTCTGCTTGCCCGCCTTGAAGTCGGCGCCCGACTTCTCGTCCTTGAAGCCCTGTTCGATGTCCAGCTCCACGCCGCCGAGCGCGTCGACGATGTTCGCGAAGCCGGCGAAGCCGATCTCGGCGTAGTGGTCGATGCGCAGCCCGGTGTTGAACTCCACCGTCCGCACCAGCAGCTCCGGCCCGTCCTCCGCGTACGCGGCGTTGAGCTTGGTCCGCTTTCCGGTGCCGGCGAACTTCTTGCCCGACTGGGAGCCGACGAAGGAGGGGATCTCCACGTCCGAGTCGCGCGGCAGCGAGATCATCGTGTTCCCGCTGGAGCACTTCGCCAGGATCATCATCGAGTCGGTGCGCTTGCCCTCGGCGGAGCCCGTGTGGAGCTTCTTCTTCTCCTCGTCGGACATCCCCTCGCGGCTGTCGGAGCCCACGATGAGGTACGTGGTGCAGTCGCCCTCCTTCGGGCGTTCGATGACCTTCGACAGGTCGACCTCGCGGCGCACCTGGGAGTCCGCCCAGAAGTAGGTGCCGATGCCGGTCACGAGGAGTACGGAGACCACCGCGATCGAACCGATCTTGATCCGCTTGCGCCAGTCCGGGGCCGGCCCCTGCGGCCGGCCGGGCCCGCCGGGCGGCCGCTGACCCGGCCCGCCGGGGCCGGCGGGACGGCCGTACACCTGGCCGGTGTTGTAGCCGCTGTCGTACGCGGAGTCGGGGCCCTGCGCCTGCTGCTGCGGCACCCCGTACCCCGGACGGCCGCCCGGCGGCGGGGCCTGCGGCGGGACCGGCGGGCGCTGCGGCTGCCGCTGCCGCTGGACGTGGCGCATCCGCTGCGCACCGTCCGGCTGCGCCTGCCCGCTGCCGCGCCCGTACCCGTCATCGCGGCGGCCCCGCGCGTCGCGCTCGCCGTACCCGTCCCAGTCACTCATGCGGACAAGGATGCCCGCCCGGGACCGCCGCCCGACACCCCGGTCCACGCTTCGTACCGCGCCTGTTGCACACCTGATGCCTACGGGCCGCCTTTAAGGTGGCTGTATGACACAGATACCGGACGCACCCGAGGGCAAGCCGATCTCGGCGTCCCGGACCACCCTCAGCCACATCATGACGGCCAACGACACCAACCTGCTCGGCACCGTGCACGGCGGCGTGATCATGAAGCTGGTGGACGACGCCGCCGGCGCCGTCGCCGGACGCCACTCCGGCGGGCCCGCCGTCACCGCCTCCATGGACGAGATGGCCTTCCTCGCCCCCGTCCGCGTCGGCGACCTGGTCCACGTCCGGGCCCAGGTCAACTGGACCGGCCGCTCCTCGATGGAGATCGGCGTACGCGTCCTCGCGGAGCGGTGGAACGAGTCCACCCCCGCCACCCAGGTCGGCAGCGCCTACCTCGTCTTCACGGCCGTGGACTCCGACGGCAAGCCCCGCACGGTCCCGCCCGTGATCCCGGAGACCGAGCAGGACGAGCGCCGCTACCAGGAGGCCCAGATCCGCCGCACCCACCGGCTCGCCCGCCGGCAGGCGATCACCGAGCTGCGTGCGCGGCGCGCCGCCGAGGGCATCGAGGAGTGATCCATTCGGCGGCGGCAGCGGCCCCCCGTAGACTGCTGCGCTGACGTACGACCGCCCGGCACCCGGGCGGTGGCGTGGCCCCCACCAGTCGCTGCCGCGGAGATGCACTCACGATGCCGAAGGCCATGCCGCCACCGCCGGATCCGAGGACCCGGCCGGCGATCCCGGGCCCGCGCACGGGCACCCCCGGAGCCCGCCCGCCGCGGCTGCGTGCCCTGGACGGCCCGCGGCCGGCGGCCACGCCGATGGTGGTCACGGTGTGGGGCGGCAAGCCCGAGAAGCTCATGCGGCGGATGCCGGACGCCTCCGGCCCTGCCCTGCCGAAGTCCGACCCACCCGTACGCAGCCGCGCCGCGACCGTCGAGCGCCCTGCCGTCTCCGCAGAAGGCACTTCCACCCGATGACCTCCGCACGCACGCTGCCCGATTCCCCGGCCGGTCCGGCCGGGCGCCGACGCGCCGGGACGGGCGAGGAGCCCGCGGCCCCCCGTCGGCCGCAGGCCCGCTACGACTGGCTGTGGGCCGCCCTGCTGACCCTCGCCGTCGCCGCCTTCGGCATCGGCCGCGCCCAGCTCTGGCGGGACGAACTCGCCAGCTGGAACGCCGCCTCGCGGAGCACCGGCGAGCTGCTCGACATGCTGCGGCACGTCGACGCCGTCTCCGGCCTCTACTACCTCCTGCTGCACGGCTGGGTCTCCGTATTCGGGGACTCCATCGCCATGCTCCGGCTCCCGTCGGCGCTCGCCATGGCCGGCGCCGCCGCCTTCGCCGTCCTGACGGCCCGTACGCTCTTCGACCGCCGGACGGCCGTCTTCACCGGGCTGCTCTTCGCCTTCGTGCCCGCCGTGTCCCGGTACGGGCAGGAGGCGCGGTCGTACGCCTTCGTCGTGCTCGCCGTCAGCGCCGCGACCTGGCTGCTGCTGCGGGCGCTGGAGCGGCCGGTCCTGCGGCGCTGGGCCCCGTACGCCCTCGCCGTGGCGGCGGCCGGGCTGTTCCACGTCGTGTCCCTGCTCATCCTGCTGCCGCACGGCCTGATCGTGCTGCTGCGCTGGTGGGGGGACCGGCGCGGGCGCACCGTCGCCGCGTTCGCGCTGACGGTGGCCGTCGCCCTGCTCCCCGTGGTCCCGCTGGTGCTGCTCGGGCGGCGCCAGGTCGGCCGCCAGATCAGCTGGATCAAGACCCCGCGCCTGCGGACCGTCGCCGAGCTGTGGGACAGCCTCTTCGGCTCCCCGATGGTCGCCCTCGCCCTCGCCGCGCTGGTGCTGCTCCCGCTCGCCTGGAGCCGGGGCCGGCGGCCCGCCGTGGAGCTCCTGCTGACCGGCGCGGCCCCGATCGTGGCCGCCTGGGTGGTCTCGCAGGGCAGCACCTCGTACTTCATGGACCGCTACCTGCTCTTCACCCTGCCCGCCTGGGCGGTGCTCGCGGCCGCCGCCCTGGCCGCGCTGCGGCCGCCGCGGGCCGGGGCGCTCGTGCTGGCCGGGCTGATCCTCCTCGGCCTTCCCGACCAGCGGCAGATGCGTACCGAGTGGGCCAGGGTCGAGCTCGACGGCCAGGCCGTGGCGCAGATCATCGCCAAGGGCTACCGGCCCGGGGACGGGTTCGCGCCCGTGCGCGGCGACGACAAGGTGTTCATGATCGACTTCCAGGTGGGGTACTTCCTGCCGGAGCGCGTCCACCTCAGGGACGTCTTCACGGAGCGCTCGGCGCTGGAGCGCGACGACCTGTTCCCCAAGGAGTGCGCCCGGCCCGTGGAGTGCCTGCGCGCCACCCCGCGGGTGTGGGTGGTGACCTGGAGCGGCACGGACGACCCGTTCCACAAGTTCCCGAAGGGGCAGGCCGACGCGCTGCGCAGCCACTTCCGGGTGGTCGAGAGCAAGACGGTGCGCGGCCTGACCGTCTCCCTGCTGGAGCGCGCCGCCTAGGGCCTGTTCACGGCCCGCACACGACCTGGTCGCCGGTGACGGCCTGGCCCTCCCCGCCCTGGTAGGGGTCCTCGGCCCGCACCGGCACCACCTTGCGGTAGTCCGAGCCGGCCGTCACCAGCACCGTGCGGCCCTGCCCGGCGACCGCGCGCAGCTCGCTGCCCGGCAGCGCCGCCGCCACCGTGCGGGCGGAGCGGTCCCAGCGCGGGTCGTACGCGATCACCGTGCGCCGGACGTGGCGGCTGGCGGCGTTGCCCGGGGCGCGGGTGGTGTCGAAGCCGGTGGCGCGCAGGGCCTCGTCCACCCGGCCGCCGAGCCCGTCGATCCGGGTCCCGTTCTCGACCTGGACCCGGATCTGCTGCGGCGGCACGTCCACCGGCACGGCGGCGGGCCGCTGCCGCCCGCCGGCGCCCCCGCCGGGCCTGGGCGGGGCGAGCGGGCGGTCCTGGCGCAGCGACTCGAAGAGCCGGGCGGCCTTCGGCTCGTCCCACTTCACCGTCGAGCCGATGCCCTTGACCGGGTACGACGCGTCCCCGACCGGCACCGAGGCGAACTCGGACGAGGAGGGCGTGAAGTCGCGCATGGCCTGACCCAGCGCCAGCATCTGCTCCGAGCCGAAGCCGCGGTCGGCCCGCACCGACCCCAGCAGGGTGGAGCTGACCTCCTTGAACTTCACCGGGTTGAGCAGCACCCCGCCCCCCGTGGCCTGTTTGACGAGGGCGGCGACGAACCGCTGCTGGCGCTGCATGCGGCCCAGGTCGGAGGCCCCGTCGACATGGCGGGAGCGGACGTACTGCAGGGCCTGGCCGCCGCTGAGCCGGTGCGTGCCGGGCAGCAGGTCCAGGCCGGTGTTCTGGTCGTGCAGGGCCTTGACGGTGCAGATCTCCACGCCGCCCATCGCGTCGACGGTCTTCATGAAGCTGCTGAAGTCCACCTCCAGATAGTGGTCGATCTTGACCCGGGTCATGTTCTCCACGGTGCGCACGGTCAGGTTCGGCCCGCCCTCGGCGTAGGCCGCGTTGAGCTTCACGGGGTGGGGCCGGTGCGGCTTGCCGGTCACCGGGTCGGGGTGGGCGGGCAGCTCGGCGTAGCTGTCCCGGGGCAGGCTGACCACGCTGGCCCGTTCCCGGTCGGCGGAGAGGTGCACCAGCATGATCGTGTCGGTGCAGTGGCAGGGGGCGCCGCCGAGCCGGTACTCGCGCTTCTCGTCCGGGCTGATCCTGTCGCGGCCGTCGGTGCCGACGAGCAGGAAGTTCATCCCGTGCCCGGCCTGCGGGCGGTTCTTCATGTCCTTGAAGGGGTCGACCCGTTCGATCCCGGTGTCCAGGCCGGTCATCACCGCGTGCCCGACGGCCCCGGACCCCAGCACCACCAGCGACATCCCGGCCGCGATCCGCACCCCCCACCGGGGCCGGCCGTCCCGGCGCCGGCCCTGACGGCCGCCGCCGCGCGCACGCTGCGGCTGGGAGGACCTGGCGGGTGGGGTGGGACGGTGCGGCTGGGGCACGGTGGACACCTCCGCGGGGACAGCACGGGGACGGAGCCGGCGGTTCGCTCACGGTGCTGACCGGCCGGCACATCGGGCAGATTTGTCAGAACAGTAGGCCCATACGATCAGCTGCTGTCCGTACCGCTCGTCCGCCGCGCACCCGTTTCCCCCGTACGCGGTAACGTGACACCGATACCCGACCGTGAAGGACGCCATGCCCGCCCAGCAGCCCGCAGTCTCGGTGATCATGCCGGTGCTCGACGAGGAGCGCCACCTGCGTGACTCCGTCCGGCACATCCTCGGACAGGAATACGCAGGCGAGATGGAGGTGGTGATCGCGCTCGGGCCGTCCACGGACCGCACCGACGAGATCGCCGCCGAACTCGTACGCGAAGACCCCCGCGTCCACACCGTCCCGAACCCCACCGGACGGACCCCCGCCGCCCTCAACGCCGCGATCAAGGCCTCGCGCCACCCGATCGTCGTCCGCGTCGACGGCCACGGCATGCTCTCCCCGAACTACATCGCCACCGCGGTCCGCCTCCTGGAGGAGACCGGCGCGCAGAACGTCGGCGGCATCATGCACGCCGAGGGCGAGAACGCCTGGGAGGAGGCCGTCGCCGCCGCGATGACCTCGAAGATCGGCGTCGGCAACGCGGCCTTCCACACCGGTGGCCAGGCCGGCCCGGCCGATACCGTCTACCTCGGCGTCTTCCGCCGCGAGGCCCTCGAACAGCAGGGCGGGTACAACGAGGAGTTCATCCGCGCCCAGGACTGGGAGCTGAACTTCCGCATCCGCGAGGCGGGCGGGCTCATCTGGTTCTCGCCCGAGCTGAAGGTCCAGTACCGCCCGCGGCCCTCCGTACGGGCCCTGGCCAAGCAGTACAAGGACTACGGCCGCTGGCGCCACGTCGTGGCCCGCTACCACTCGGGCTCCATCAACCTGCGCTACCTGGCCCCGCCGGCCGCCGTCTGCGCGATCGCGGCCGGTGTGGTGGCGGGCGTGGCCGTCACCCCGTGGGCCTTCGCCGTCCCGGCCGGCTACCTCGCGGCGATCACCGCCGGCTCCGTACCGGCGGGCAAGGGGCTGCCGCTGAAGGCCCGGGCGCAGATCCCCGTCGCCCTCGCCACCATGCACATGAGCTGGGGCTTCGGCTTCCTCACCAGCCCGCGCTCGCTGGCCCGCAAGGTCATCGCGAGCCGCCGCCCGTCGGTTGCGGGCCCGGTCCCCGCCCGGGACCGCTCGCAGGTCTGACACCTCCCGTCCGGACCCGGACACGGTGGAAGGGGTGACCCGGTCCTTCGCGGACCGGGTCACCCCTTCGCGTTCATCCGGGCCGGCTCACCAGCGGTACGGCTTGTAGACCTCCATGCAGGCCCCGGTGTCCGAACCGTTGAGGGCGTCGGCCGTGTCCGGCACGGAACCGGCCTCCGGGGGCGCCTGCTGCGGGTAGGCGGCGCCGTCGCGCCAGTCGCCACCCACGACCAGGGTGATCCGGGAGACGTCCGCCGACTGCTGCACAGCGGTGCCCGGGATGCCCATGGCCGCCGCCACGCTCTGCGCCTCGTCGGCCAGGTCGGGGGTCGGGTAGCGCACCACGGTGGTCTTCTCCGGGGTCAGCGCGCTGTCCGCGCGGGCCCCCGTGAAGCCCTTGGAGACCAGGGCCTCCGCCACCACGTTCGCCCGCCGGGGCGCCAGCGGCATCTTCTCCACGGCGGTGCCGTTGACCACGTTGACCTGGATCTTGTCCGGGGCGGTCGACGGCTCCTTCGACGGCTCCTGGCTCGGCTGGCCCGGCTGTGCCGACTGGCCCGGCTGCGCGGGCTGCGAGGCGCCCGGGGCGGGAGCGGACGGCGAGGCCTGCGCGGAGGGGCTCTGCGGGGCCGTCGGAGTGCCGTTCTTGTCGAAGGCCACGTCCTTGCGGAGCATCGCCCACAGCTTGTCGGCGTCCGCGGGGTTCACGATGAGCCGGTCCGGGTCCGAGGGGTCCTGGAAGGTCGGCATCGTCGTCATCGTGATGCGGTTGGTCGGCACGTCCTTGAGCTGCATGGCCAGGTTGTAGAGCTTCTTGACCGAGCCGATCTCCTCGGAGACCTCCAGCGCCTTGGTCCCGGCCTCCGCCAGCGCCGTGATCCGGCCGACGTCGGTGAAGGCGTTCTGGCTCTTCAGCTCGCGCATCATCGAGTTCATGTACATGTGCTGGGCCTGCGCCCGGCCCAGGTCGCTGCTGAACGCGTGCCGGGTGCGCAGCCACTGGAGGGCCTGCTCGCCCTTGACCCGGGTGGTGCCCTTCTGGAGCTTGAGGCCGGAGCCGCCGCCGGAAGTGGCCAGCGGCCGGTCCCAGACGTTGTCCTTGACGCAGACCGGGACGCCGCCGACCGCGTCGGCCATCTGCACCACACCGGAAAAGTCGATCATCATCCAGTGGTCGATGTAGACGTTGGTCAGCTTCTCCCACGTGGCCAGCGTGCAGCCGGGGCCGCCGCGGCCGAGGGACTCGTTGATCATCGCCCGGGTCTTCTTGAACTTCTCACCGGTCTTCGGGTCCGTGCACTCGGGAATCTCGACCCGGGTGTCGCGCGGGACGCTCACCACGGAGGCGTTCTCGCGGTCGGCCGACACGTGCAGCAGCATCTGCACGTCCGCGAGCGGGGGGTTCCCCACGGTGTCGCGGCTGCCGCCGAGTTCGACGTTCTCCGGCTTGTTGCGGCTGTCCGAGCCGATCAGCAGGATGTTCAGCGGCCGCTGGCCCTTGGCGTTGGCGTGGGTCTTCTCCACGCCGCTCTCTCCGCTCAGGCGCTGCCCGCTGCGGATGTTGCCGTCGAGATGACGGTAGTAGAGGTACCCGGCCGCCGAGGTCCCCAGGATCAGGAACGCCATGACGGACGCCACCCAGAACAGCACCCGGCGGCGCCGCCGCCGCACCGGGCGCCCACCGTCCGGGGGCCGGGTCGTACCCGAGCCCTTCCGGGGCGGGGGCACCGAGGCGGCGGCTTTCCCGTCGCCGTCGGATATGCCGTCGGCGGCCTGGTCGGGCGCCCCCTCCCCCCGCACGCTGCTGTGCTTCACGCGTCCCCCCTCAAGATCACTACTGGTCGGTATGGTGCCGGTCCCACCGGCTACCGCCCGTCATACGCCGGTCGGTCGAAAAGCTCGCTGGTGCAGGTGCTGGTACGTGCCGTCCTCGTGCCGTAACAGCCGTCCGCCCGCGTGGCGCAGACCGCTCACTTCGCGCAGACCGCCTTGTCCGCCTCGACCCGCTGGAGCCCCTCGGGCGCCTGCTGCGGAGTCTCCGGCGCGCCGAGCGGCTTCCCGGGCTCCTTGAAGTCGGAGCCGAGCGTCAGCTTCATCGGCGTCCTCGGACCCGCGTCCACGGAACCCATCTTCAGAGCGGCGCCGGACAGCCCCATCATGTCCGCCAGCGCCCGGGCCTGGTCGGCCTGGTTCGGGGCGAACTCCAGCTGGGTGGCGCCCAGCCGGGTGGAGGCGTTGCCGTGGTTGCTGGCCTTGTGGACGCCCTTGGCGTTCTGCAGCCAGGTCAGGGTAGTGGAGGCCGACCCCGGGGGCCCGCCGCCGTTGTACACGTCCACCCGGACGTCCCCGGCGGGCGCGCGGTTGCCCTGGAGCACCGCGTCCTGCCGGCTCTTGGCGTCGGCGTCGGCCGCTTCCTTCGCCGCCGCCTCCTTCTTCTCGACCTCGGTGAGCGAGACGTCCCCGCGGATCATCTGGAGCAGCGGCTCGGCCTGCGCCGAGTTGAGGACCACGGTCGACTTGCGGTTCGCCGGCTCGTTCGGATTGTCGAGGACCGGGAGCGTGGTGAACGTGATGTTCTTGAGGTTCATGTCCTTCAGCTCACCGGCGAGATCGGTGAGCTTGCCGATCGACCCCAGCCCCTGGTCCACCGTCAGCGACTTGGTGGCCGCCTCCGCGAGCGACACGAACTTCTTCGGACTGGTCAGCGTCTCCTTGGACTTCATCTCCCGCATCATCGAACCCAGGAACTGCTGCTGGGTCTTGATCCGGTCCAGGTCGCTCTCGTTGCCGAACGCGTGCCGCGTCCGTACGAAGGCCAGCGCCTGCTCGCCCTGGAGGCGGTGCTCGCCCGCCTTCAGGCTCAGCTTGGAATCGCGGTCGTCGACGTCCTTCTCCACGCAGACGGGCACCCCGCCCACCGCCGTGCTCAGGTTCTTCACCGCGTTGAAGTCGACCATCATGAAGTTGTCGACCTCAAGGCCGGTCAGCTGCTTGACCGTGCGCATCGTGCAGCCCGGGTCGCGCCCTTCCTGGCCCAGGCTGTTGTTGAAGCGGGTGCCCTTGGTGCCGGGGATGTCCTTCACCGCACCGTTCGACTGCTTGGTCGGGCAGGCCGGGATGTCGGTGATCAGGTCGCGCGGGATGGACAGCGCCGTCGCGTTGCTGCGGTCCTTGGACACGTGGAAGAGGATCGTGGTGTCGGCGTGGCCGACGCTCTCCGCGTCCCCGTAGCCCTCGTTGCCCTTGCCGCTGCGCTTGTCGGTGCCGATCACCAGGATGTTGATCGGCTGGTCCTTCTTGAAACCGCCGCCCGCGCCACCGGTGTCGATGACCTTCAGGTTGCCGTTCAGGTGCTCGTAGTAGAGGTACGAGCCCAGCCCGCCGGCCACCAGCAGCAGCGCCAGGGTGCCGCCCGTCGCCACCAGGACCTTGCGGCGCCGGGGCCGGCCGCCGCCCTTGCGCGGGCGCCCGCCGCGCCTCCCGCCGGGCGTGCCCTCACCGCGGCGGGGCTTGGGTACGGCCGGGGAGGGGGCCGTCGGCGCGGAGGGGGCGGTGGCGGTTCTGCGGGATCTGCGGGGTGCGGCGACGGTCTGCTGCTGCGCAGCGGAATGCTCCAGTCGCAGTTCGTAGTTGCCGGTGCGGGGATTGAGCACCCACTGGTCTGCGGGGTCGATCTCGTCCGCCCGCCCACGGCTTTGCGCATCCACGGTTGCTCGAATCCTCCGTCGGTGCTTCGCGACGCGCCTCCCCCCAGGCACGCGGTCAACGATCCGGCTGCTGGTGCACGGCCCCTGTCACGGCCGGTGCACCGGATCGCTCACCTTATCCGGCCAGGTCAGCCCCAAACCATGCTGGTGACAAAATCCACTCCCTCTATAACGGGCCAAAGCGCCCATCGGGCTCGGTCCGGCCCCGGGCTTTTGGATTGCTTTACCGGCAGTCGGCCGCGGCCGCCGTGGTTCCCGTGAAAGTCGGCACCGGAGTGGCCGCCCCGGAGCCTCCGCTTGTCGCCGGCGCGGGCTCCCCCGAAGTCGCCGCCGGGCCGGTCGCCGTGGCCCGTCCGGCACCGTCCCGGACCGGCTCCGAGGACCGCGGACGGGGCTCCGGATCGGGTGCCGGATCGGGCTCCGGACGGACCTGCGGGTCGGGCTCCGGAGAGGTGATCGTCAGCGGCCGGTCCATGCGCAGCTGCTGGAACAGCCGGGCCGCGTCGGGCTCCACGAGCTCGTCCCGGTTGGGATCCGCCGCGTACGGGCGACGCGGCACGGTCAGGAACTTGACCTGCTCGGTCGGTATGTCCCGTACGCCCCGTACGAGTTCATACAGGTCGCGCAGCGACGCCAGCCCCGGATCGGTGGTCACCGAGGAGGTGGCCGCGTCCAGCAGCGGATACAGCCGCGCCGGGTTCAGCAGCACCCCGTTGCTCTTCACCTTCTCCACCAGCGAGCCCAGGAACTGCTGCTGGCGCTCCATCCGTTCGGTGTCGCTGCCGTCGCCCAGGCCGTACCGGGCCCGGACGAACCCGAGCGCCTGCTCGCCCTGGAGCAGCTGGCGCCCCGCCGGAAGCCTGAGGTGCGCCTCCTCGTCCACCACCGGCCGCTTCAGGCACACCTCCACCCCGCCGACCGCGTCGACCATCTTCTTGAACCCGCCGAAGTCCACCACCATGTGGTGGTCGATGCGGATCCGGGTCAGCCGTTCGACCGTACGGATCGTGCAGGCGGCCCCGCCCCACTGGAAGGCCCAGTTGAACTGCGCGAACCGCTCGCCGGTCCGGGTGCCGTCCGGCTTCAGGCAGCTCGGGACCTCCGCCATCAGGTCCCGGGGTATCGACACGGCCGTGGCGCTCCCGCGGTCCGCCGGAAGGTGCAGCAGGATCGTGGTGTCCGAGCGCTGGGTGCCCTGGTCCTGCCCGTAGCGCGAGTTGGCCGTGCCCGAGCGGGAGTCCGAGCCGATCAGCAGGATGTTCTGGGCGCCGGCCCCGAAGTGCGCCGGGCGCTCGCGCTCGTAGCGCCGCAGCTCGGCCTCGGCGGAGCTGTCCTCGGTGATGTTCCCGTCGAGCTTGGCGTACAGCCACCAGCCGGCCGCCGCCCCCGCCAGGACGAACAGGACGAGCCCCAGCCCGATCCAGCGCAGCAGCCGGCGCCGGCGCCCGTGCGGAGGCCTCCCGCTGCCTCCGTCAACACCGGCGCCGAACGGTATGCCCGCGCTGCCCGTCACTCGCGCTCCGTCCCCTCACCCTGTCGGCGACCAGCCGTACGGGTGAGTACGGCCTGGAGCCGATCCTGCCCCCGGGCGGCGTCGCGGGCCCGGGGGCAGGGGCCCGGCAAGGGCCATGTGGGTGACAAATGGCGGCGGAGCCGCCGTCCGGACGGATGCGGCCGGACCTCCGGCGGATGCGGCCGGACCCCGGTGGGTGGGGTCAGGCCCCGGCGGGTGGGGTCAGACCTTGAGGGTGACGCGCTCGCTCTCGACGCGCTGCTCCAGCGCCTCCGGCGACAGCGCGTCCAGGTTCCGGCACAGCACCACCGAGCCGCCCGTGGCCAGCGCCCCGTACAGCCCGGCCGACAGCCCCTCCCAGCTGTCGTAGCCCAGGCCCGACAGCACCCGGGCGCCCTCGCCCGCGCCCCGGCCGGCCGCGTCCGCCCGCGCCCGATCGACCACGTCCGCGTACGAGAGCTCCTCGCCGCCCACCACCAGGCCCGGGCCGTCGGCGTCGACCGGCGCGAAGGGCGCGAACCGGTCACCCTGCCCCGGAACCTCCACCGCGTAGTCCGCGAACCCGGCCGGCGGCTGCGGGAACCGCCCGCCCAGCGGACGCAGCGCGAGCGCGACCCGCTCCCCGGAGCAGGCACGGGCCTCCTCCAGGGTGTCGGGCCCGCTCACCACCAGGTCGGCACCGGCGGGATCCCCGCCCACCTCGGCGACCACCCCGACGGACGCACAGGCGAGCAGCCACACGGCGCTCTGCCAGTGCGCCGGGAGCAGCAGCGCGAGCCGGTCACCCGGCTCGGCGCCCAGGTCGCCCTGGAGCAGATTGGCGGTCTTGGCCACCCAATTGGCGAAGGTGGCGACGGACAATTCGACGCGCTCGCCCGTGGCGTCGTCGTAGAAGGTCACGAGCGGGCGGCCCGGATCGGCGGCGAGCGCGGATCGCAGCAGGTCGGCAGGGGTGCGGTCAGTGGCGTTCACCCGGCCCAGCGTACGCGGGCCCGTCCCCCGTACGGGGGGCGACGGCTCGTCCGTACGGGGGTGGGCGGCCGTACTGATCGTCGGACGGAGCGTCAGTTCTCCGATGGCGCTTCGTGGTGGCTGTGCCCAGCATCGCTTCCATGCGCGGATTTCTTGCTTCCTCCATCGCCGTCGCGACGGCTGCCGCACTGGCCCTGCCGCTCGCGCTATCCACTCCTGCCCTCGCAGAGTCGATCCCGGCTGACCCCGCCGGCTCCACCCAGTCGCTGCCGCTCGTCCCCCTGGCACCCTCGGGCGCCCGCATCCCCGGCGTGCCCGGCATGAGCGCCGCCCCGGACCCGGCCGAGACCCGGGGCCTGGGCGCGCGCGAGGTCAAGACGTTCTCGCTGGTCGGCGTCGTCTGGGACGACGTCAGCACCCCGCTCGTCGGCCGCGTCCAAGTCCGTACCCGCGCGGTGGCCACGAGGCAGTGGTCGCACTGGCAGGACATCGAGACCCACAACGGCGAACACGCCGCCGACCCCGACGCGATGGAACGCGGCACCGGCCGCGTCCGCGGCAGCACAGCCCCGCTGTGGGTCGGCGCCTCCGACGCCGTGGAGGTCCGCGTCCAGGCGGAGACCCCGGCCACCCGGTCGGCGTCCCGGCTGCCGTCGGGCATGCGGATCGAACTCGTCGACCCGGGGGCGGAGGCGCCCGTGGCCGTCCTGGACGGCAAGAACGGCGCCGGCGGCACCACGACCCGCCCGGCGCAGCGCCCCGCGGACGACCCGGACGACCCGGATGAGACGGACGACGGCAAGGGCGACACGGCGGTACAGACCGGCATGACCATGGAGATGGCGGAAGCCTCCTCCGCCAACCTCCCGCACGCCCCGCTCGGCGCACTGGAGATCCCGGCGCTGAACAAGGCGGACTCCACGGCCGACGCCGTCTTCGCGAGCGACGGCGAACTCACGGCCGCCGCCGCGCCGTACATCGGCCCCCGCCCGAAGATCGTGACCCGGCGCGGCTGGGGCGCGGACGAGTCCCTGCGCGAGACGGGCTTCGTCTACACCAGCACCGTCAAGGCCGCCTTCGTCCACCACACCGCCTCCGGCAACAACTACGCCTGCAAGGACGCCCCGGCGGTGCTGCGGAGCCTGTACCGCTACCACGTGGTGAGCAGCGGCTGGCGGGACTTCGGCTACAACTTCGCCGTCGACAAGTGCGGGACGGTCTACGAGGGCCGGGCGGGCGGAGTCGCGAAGCCGGTACTCGGCGCGCACACCATGGGGTTCAACGCCGACAGCATGGGCGTCGCGGTGATCGGCAGCTACACCTCCACCGCCCCGCCGGCCCCGGCGGTGGACGCGGTGGCACGCCTGACCGCCTGGAAGCTGGGCATCTTCGGGGCGGACCCGCGGGCGAAGACCACCCTGAAGTCGGGCGGCGGCAACCGCTACCCGAAGGGCAGCAACGTGAAGCTGAACGTCATCTCGGGCCACCGCGACGGCTTCGCCACCGAATGCCCCGGCCGCCTCCTCTACAAGCAGCTCCCCCCGACCCGCGCCTCGTCGGCGAAGCTCCAGGGACGGTAGGCGGAGTACGTCGCCTCGTGGCCCGGGCCCGCTATCTCCCCCTCGAGGGGTGGGGGCGGGGCGGTGGCTGCCCACCCGCCTCCTCGCCTGCGGGCCGGTGGGGTGGGGGCGGGATCTCCTCGGGCGGGATCAGAGAGGGTTTGGGGGTTTCCCGTCAGTCCCATCGTCCTTCCGGTTCGGGCCGGCCTGTCAAGGGCGCTCCCTTCGGTCGCGTCACTTCGTGATCGCCTTCGGCGACCCTTGACAGCCCGTCCCGCCCCGGAAAGACAAGGACTGCCGGGAAGCCCCCAAAAGAACGGCACGGTCCAGAGGGGGAGGGACGGGCCTGTCAGCGATGAGGCGGCGGGGCCGGGCCTTGGCCGGCCGGGCATCCGGGCCCCGTGATCCCTGGTCCAGGGCCGCGGCGCGACTATGCGCACGAGAGGTTGATCAGAGCGACCTGCGGAGCACCCAGGCGCACCAGATCGCTACGCGCTCCTCATTTCTCAGCGTCCGACGACCGTCTTGGGCTGATACCCGCACCAGAGGTTGATCAGAGCGGTGTGGGAAGCGGATGGGCGCGTGAGATCACTACGCGCGACCGTCTTGGCCGGCAAGAACATCAATTGGTGACTGGACAGTCCGCCCAGGCGTGCTTGGGAGTCCGTTGATGGACTGTCAGATGGCGAAAACCTGACGGGCTGCACGTTGGGATTCGGCCGAGAGAGGGCCGCACCGCTGCTCGTGGTGACGGCGATCTGCAAGTACCGGGGGACGGCCTTGCCTCTACATGAGTAACAGCGTCCCGCCGGGCAGGTCAACGCCACGCCATTCCGTGTCGGTCGCCGGGGTAGTGGTGCGTGATGACGGCCGGCTGCTGGCCATCCGCCGAGCCGACAACGGGACGTGGGAGCTGCCGGGCGGCGTGCTGGAGCCGGCGGAATCCCCTGAGGACGGCGTGCGGCGGGAAGTGCTGGAGGAACCGGCATCCTCGTCGAGGTAGACCGGCTCACCGGTGTGTACAAGAACATCACGGCAGGAGTGGTGGCACTGGGCTTCCGTTGCAAGCCTTCCGGTGGCACAGAACGCCTCTCTGGCGAAAGCACGGCAGTCCAGTGGCTCACACCCGATGAGGTGGCCGAGCGCATGTCCGAGGTCTACGCCATCCGGCTCCTGGACGCCCTCGACGGCAACAGCCCCCACGTGCGAAGCCATGACAGACGTCAACTGCTCACAGACCAGCCCCAGACCGCCGTCCGACGCCAAGATCAGAGGAGCGCGTAGCGATCTGACGCGCCTGGGGGCGCCGGAGGTCGCTTTCATCAGCCTCTCGTCCGCTTAGTCGCGCCCCGGCCCGGAATCTCGACTCTTGAGGGCCCGGATGCCCGGCGGGCCGGCGCCCGGCCCCTCGCCTGGTCCCTGACACGGCCGTCCCTTCTCCTCTGGACCGTGCCGTTCTTTTGGGGGTTTCCCGGCAGTCTTTCGGCTTTCCGGGGCGGGTCGGTCGGTCAAGGGTGGCCGAAGGCCATCGCGTAGCGACGCGACCGAAGGGAGCGCCCTTGAGGGACCGGCCCGAACCGGAAGGACGATGGGACTGACGGGAAACCCCCGAACCGGCCATGAGACCGCCCCAGGGGACACCGCTCCCCACCCCCACCGCCCCGCACCCGGGGAGGCGGGTCGGCAAACACCGCCCCGCCCCCACCCCTCAAGGGGGAGATAGCCGGCCCCAGCCGCGCGGGACCGGCCCCCGCCCCCGCCGGGCTACGCTCGACGCATGGCCGGCCGGTTCACCCCCTCCACCCCCTCCACCCGCACCACCGTTCGCGGTGGTCATGCCGCCGTGCCCGTGGGGCAGGGGCGGCCCGCAGGCGGCGGCGGGAAGACCCGCAGCTGGGACCCCGGAGCACCCGTGGACCTCGGGCTGGTGCTCGGCCCGCTCCGCCGGGGGCCCGGGGATCCGACGTTCCGGACCACCCCCGACGGTTCCGTCTGGCGTGCCACCCGTACCCCCGGCGGCCCCGCCACGCTGCGGGTCGCCGCCGGGCCCGGCGGGGTGGAGGCCGAGGCGTGGGGGGCGGGGCGGGAGTGGGTGCTCGACAACCTGCCCGCGCTGCTCGGAGCCGGCGACGATCCGGCCGCTTTCGTACCCCGGCACCGGCTGGTGCACGCCAGCCACCGCCGTCGGCCGGGGCTGCGGCTGACCCGTACCGGGCTGGTGCTGGAGTCGCTGATCCCGACCGTCCTGGAGCAGAAGGTCACCGCGGACGAGGCGTACCGCGCCTGGCGGCGGCTCGTCCGCCAGTACGGGGAGCCCGCGCCCGGGCCGATGGGAGGGGAGCTGTACGTGATGCCCGCCGCCCGGGACTGGGCGCTGATCCCCTCCTGGGACTGGCACCGGGCCGGGGTGGACATGAAGCGTTCGGGCACGATCGTGCGCGCCGCCCGGGTGGCCGCCCGGCTGGAGGAGGCGGCCGTGATGGAGCTGGGGCCGGCCGCCGCCCGGCTGGAGGCGGTGCCGGGCATCGGCCCGTGGACCTCCGCCGAGACCCTCCAGCGCAGCAACGGCGCACCCGACGCGGTGACCACCGGCGATCTGCACCTGCCCGGCATCATCGGCTTCGCCCTCGCGGGTGAGCGGGACGCCGACGACGCCCGGATGCTGGAGCTGCTGGCCCCGTACGAGGGGCAGCGCCACCGCGCGGCCCGGCTCGTGCTGCTGGCGGGCCGTACCCCACCCCGCCGCACGCCCCGGATGCCGCGCAGCGACATCGGCAGGCTGTAGGCAGCCGGTATCCCTACCGCACCTCGATGAACGCGTCCGGCGTCCGCGCCGGCCGTTCGGCGGCGGGCGCCGCCGGGTGGCCGACGGCGACGGCACCCATCGGGTCCCAGTGGTCGGGCAGCGCGAGCACCTTGCGGACCACGTCCCGGCAGAACATCGTCGAGGACACCCACGCGGAGCCGAGCCGTTCCCCGGCCAGGGCGACGAGGAAGTTCTGCACGCCCGCGCCCATGGCGACGACGAACATCTCCCGTTCGGCGGCGTCCCGCCGGGCGTGCCCGTAGTCGTGCGCGCCGTCCGTCACCATGCACGGCACGACCAGGTAGGGGGCGTTCCGCAGGACGTCGCCGCGCCGCACCCGCTTGGTGATGGACTCCTCGGACTTGCCGTCGCGCCGCAGGTCGGCGATCCAGGCGTCCCGCATCGCGTCGAGCAGTTCGAGGCGGGCCGCGGCCGACTCCAGCAGGACGAACCGCCACGGCGTGGTGTGGTGCGGTGCCGGGGCGGTGACGGCGGCGGCCACGGCGCGGCGTACGGCGCCGGGGTCGACGGGGTCGTCGGTGAAGTGGCGTACGGTGCGGCGCTGGGTGACGGCTTCCCGTACGGCTTCCGAGGTGCCCAGGCGGAACATGTCGTCGGCGGGCGCGCGGACCAGGTCGGCGGCCGTGGAGCCGTCGCCGAGTACGTGTCCGAGCCCGCGCACGACGGCCACGGGCAGCCCGGCGGCCTTTCCCTTGACCAGGTCACCGGCGGCGGCGAGCTCGTCGGCCGTCGCCACTATCGTCGCGCTGAGCGGGTTGCCGTGGGCGTCGGTGCCGCCGCGCAGGTCGTCCAGTACGCGCACGCCGGCGGAGCCGATGGCGACGTCGGTCAGCCCGGAGCGCCAGGGCCGGCCGAAGGTGTCGGTGACGATGACGCCGACGTCGACGCCGAGCGCGGCCCGCAGTCCGGCGCGGATCGCGGCGGCCGAGGCGTCGGGGTCCTCGGGCAGCAGCAGTACGGTGCCGGGTTCGGTGTTGGAGGCGTCGACGCCGGCCGCTGCCATGACCAGTCCCCGCCGGTCCTCGACGATCCGCAGCGTGCCGCGGCGCGCGACGACCCGTACGGTCTCGGCGTCTATGGCGTCCTCGCGGGAGTCGGCGCGGACGATGCGCCCCTCGGCCTTGGAGACGATCTTCGAGGTGACGAGCAGGACGTCTCCGTCGCGCAGGCCGGGCTCCGCGTCGGTGATGAGGCGGGCCAGGTCGTCCCCGGGCCGGACCTCCGGGATGCCGGGGACGGCCCGTACCTCGTAGGAGGGGACGGTCACCGGGCGGCCTCCGCGAGTTCCAGTGCGGCGCGGGCCATGGCGGCGGTGGTGTCGGTGTCGGTCATCATCAGCGGGACGGCCCGGCAGGGGATGCCGGCGGCTTCGACCTCGGTGACGGCGTCGGCGTCGGAGGTGTCGACGAGCCAGCCGTCGAGGAGGCCGGAGCCGTAGTGCCGGGCGACGGCCGCGGCGGTGGATTCGACGCCGACGGCGGCGAGGACCTTGTCGGCCATGCCCCGAACGGGTGCTCCGCCGACGATGGGGGAGAGGCCGACGACGGGTGCCGGGGAGGCGGTGAGCGCCTCGCGGATGCCGGGGACGGCCAGGATGGTGCCGATGGAGACGACGGGGTTGGACGGCGGGAAGAGGATGACGTCGGCGCCGGCGATGGCGTCGAGCACTCCGGGGGCGGGCTTGGACTGTTCGGCGCCGACGGGGACGACGGCTTCGGCGTCGAGGGAGGCGCGGAGCTTGACCCAGTACTCCTGGAAGTGGATGACGCGGCGCTCGCCGGTCTCCGGGTCGGTGACCGCCACGTGGGTCTCGACGCGGTCGTCGGACATGGGGAGCAGCCGGACGCCGGGCTGCCAGCGGTCGCAGAGGGCTTCGGTGACGGCGCTGAGCGGGTAGCCGGCGCCGATCATCTGGGTGCGGACGATGTGGGTGGCGAAGTCGCGGTCGCCGAGGCCGAACCAGGAGGGTCCGACCCCGTACGCCGCGAGTTCTTCCTTGACGGTGAAGGACTCGTCGGTGCGGCCCCAGCCCTGGTCCTCGTTGATGCCACCGCCGAGGGTGTACATCACCGTGTCCAGATCGGGGCACACCTTCAGCCCGAAGAGGTGGATGTCGTCACCGGTGTTGCCGATGACCGTGATGTCCGCGTCGGGGACGGCGGACTTGAGTCCGCGGAGGAAACGGGCGCCGCCGATGCCGCCGGCCAGAACAACAATGCGCATGCACCGCAGTGTGTCAGGCGGGTACGTGCTCCTCGCGGGCCGGGGAGCAGCTGTGCATCGGCATCTGGGTCAGGCCGGGGAAGTAGACGTGCAGGCTGACCGCTCCTTCGAGGGTGTCGTTGACGACCTCGTGGGCGTAGCCGGGGGCGAAGACGCGCTGGGAGCCGGCGCGGTGGCTGAGCCGGCCGCGGGGGGTGTGCTCGGTGAGCTCGCCGTCGAGGACGGTCAGGATGCCGGAGGAGCTGCCGTGGTCGTGGAGGCCGCTGCCCTGGCCGGGGACCCAGCTGAGCAGCCAGACCTCGTAGCCGGGGCCGGTGCGCAGGCGGTGGTACCAGCGGGTGGTGGCGTCGTACTGGACGAGGTGTTCCCAGTCGGCGCGGTCCTCGGCGATGGAACGGGCGAGGCCGGCGAACTCGGCGACGGTGACGGGGTGTTCGCGGGCGGGCTGGAGGAGGTGCTGGACGGCGAGGATGTCGCCGGCGATCTGGAGGTCGCTCTCGATGACGGCCTCTGCGGCGGCGGCCGGGGCCGGGGCGGCGGCCGGGGTGGTCGCGGGAGCGGTGGGAGCGGTGGGGACGGCGGAAGCTGCGGGGGCGCTGTTCATCGTGGGGGTGTCCTCGACGGGTGTCAGTCGTGCGGGGCGGTTGCTGTGGGGGAGTGGCCGGAGCTCGGCGGAGCCAGGGGCTCCGGAGGCATCAACAGCTGCAACAGCAACAGCGAACCTGGGCAGCGCACAGGAACCCACGAATGGGGGTCCGGGTGGCGGCTGCGGGCGCTGACATGAGGACAAGGAGACCGGGCGGAGGGCCGGACTGTCAACCCAATGTCCGGTTTGAGGGAAAAGTTTCACCTCATCCGGTTGCTGTGCGCGGAGAAAGGTTTGTGCATTCACGGCCAGGGGATGTGCCGCTCCAAGCCGCGGGAACCGACCTCAAACCCGTTGGCGTCACTCGTGATCGGAATGTGATCTCGGCTGCATCTTCGGCCGAATCGCAACCCCTCCTCGGGGTGACGCGTCGACCTCGAACGAGGGTGGCAGTCGCGGACAGCCTGTGGCTTGTGTCACGATTTTTGGCGATATGAACACTTTCTGTATACGCTTGGTTCCGCAGAGTGAATAAGGGCCCCAATAGCAGATCTCGGCTTGACTGCACAGGAGCCACACACTTGTAATTTCACTCGTGTCGTTGCTCGGCGATCAGTAACGGCAACATCACGGGGACGCACAGACAGAGCGAGGGGCGCACATGACCGAGCTGTTTCAGGAACTGCTGGTCGAAGAGGCGGACGAGGAGCTCGGTTGGCAGGAGCGCGCACTGTGCGCGCAGACCGACCCCGAATCCTTCTTTCCCGAGAAGGGCGGCTCCACCCGCGAAGCCAAGAAGGTCTGCCTCGCCTGCGAGGTCCGCTCCGAATGCCTTGAGTACGCCCTCGCCAACGACGAGCGATTCGGCATCTGGGGCGGGCTGTCCGAGCGCGAGCGGCGGCGGCTGAAAAAGGCCGCGGTCTGAGAGCGGCGGCGACCGGCGATCCGAAACGGTCCCGGAGCACCAACGAAAGCAACGGAAACAACGACAGACTGAGCAAACGGTCCGCCTCCCGCACCTTCCCCGCAGGAGGCGGACCGTCGCGTTCCGGACCTTCTCCCGACGCGGCGTACCCTCCCCTTCCCAGCCGTTAGTGTGGGGCGCTGTCCAGCAGCCTCCGAGGGCACAACACCCCCGGATCCCCAGGCCGGAGGGCCCGTACCGCGATGTCCCCGCACAGCAGCTCGCAGGCCTCCCAGCAGGCGGCCGCCACCCCCGAGTTCCCCCGGCACGTCGTCACCGCGGTCCTCGTCGCCCACGACGGAGCCCGCTGGCTGCCCGAGACCCTCGCAGGACTCCTCGCCCAGGAACGCCCCGCGCAGAACCACCTCGCCGCCGACACCGGCAGCGCCGACGACTCCGCCCGCCTCCTCACCGAAGCCCTCGGCGACGACCGCGTCCTGCACCTCGCCCGCCGCACCGGATTCGGCGCCGCCGTCGACGAGGCCGCCCGCAGCGCCGGCACCCTCACCCCCGAGGAACTCCCCTACCTCAAGCGCCCCAGCGGATGGGACCCCGTCAGCCGCACCTGGCGCGACGACGCCTACGACCTCCCCGACTTCCCCCACGGCGAACCCGTCCAGTGGCTCTGGCTGCTCCACGACGACAGCGCACCCGAACCCGACGCCCTCACCGAACTGCTGCGCGTCGCCGACGGCAACCCCGACGCCGCCGTCATCGGCCCCAAACTCCGCGGCTGGTACGACCGCAAGCAGCTCCTCGAAGCCGGCGTCACCATCGCCCGCAGCGGCCGCCGCTGGACCGGCCTCGACCGCCGCGAACAGGACCAGGGCCAGCACGACCAGGTCCGCCCCGTCCTCTCCGTCTCCACCGCGGGCATGCTCGTACGCCGCGACGTGTACGACGCCCTCGGCGGCTTCGACCGCCGACTGCCCCTGATGCGCGACGACGTCGACCTCTGCTGGCGCGCCCACAGCGCAGGCCACACCGTCCTCGTCGCCCCCGACGCCGTCCTGCGGCACGCCGAAGCCGCCGCCCGCGAACGCCGCACCGTCGACTGCGCCGGCCGCTCCGCCGTCAGCCCCCACCGCGTCGACAAGGCCGGCGCCGTCCACACCATGCTGGCCAACACCCCCGGCCGCGCCCTGCCCTACGTACTGCTGCGCCTGGTCCTCGGCACCCTGCTGCGCACCCTCGGCTACCTCGTCGGCAAAGCCCCCGGCCAGGCCGTCGACGAACTCACCGGACTCCTCGTAACCCTGCTGCGCCCCGGCCGGATCCTCACCGCCCGCAAGGCCCGCCGCCGCCCCGCGGTCGCCGCCGCCGAACTCCGCACCCTCTTCCCCCCGCCCGGCGCCACCCTGCGCGCGAGCGCCGAACAGCTCGCCGCCTACCTCGGCTCCGGACGCGACAGCGACCCCGCCCCCGCCGGCCGGCACGGCGGCGCCCTAGAACCCGGCCCCGTCGACGACGCCGACTACCTCGACACCAGCCGGCCCGGCCGGCTCAAGCGGATCGCCCGCAACCCCTCACCCGCCCTCGTCGCCGGCCTCCTCCTGGTCTCCCTCGTCGCCTGCCGCGCCCTCATCGGCGGCGGCAGCCTCATGGGCGGCGCCCTGCTCCCCGCCCCCTCCGGCGCGGGCGGCCTCTGGCACACCTACACCGGCGACTGGCAGAGCGTCGGCACCGGCACCACCGCCGGCGCACCCCCCTACCTGGCGGTCCTCGCCGGCCTGTCCGCCCTCTTCCTCGGCTCCACCCAGGCCGCCCTGACCCTGCTCCTCGTCTGCTCGGTCCCGCTCGCCGGCCTCACCGCCTACTTCGCCTCCCGGCCCCTCGTCACCTCCCGGCTGCTGCGCGCCTGGGCCGCCGTCGGCTACGCCTTCCTCCCCGCCGTCACCGGCGCCCTCGCCGGCGGCCGCCTCGGCACCGCCGTCCTCGCCGTGCTCCTGCCGCCCATCGCCCGCTCCGCCGCCACCGCCCACGGCTTCACCGGCGCCGAGCCGGGCGGCGGCCGCCGCGCGGTGTGGACGTACACCCTCCTGCTCACCCTGGCCACCGCCTTCACCCCCGTCGTGTGGCCCCTCGCCGCCGTCCTCGGCACCGCCGCGGTCCTCGCACGCCGCGCGCACTGGAAGACGTACGCCCCCCGCCTGCTCGCCACCCTCGCCGTCCCCCTGGCCGTCCTCGCGCCCTGGTCCCTCGGCCTGCTCAGCCACCCCGGCCGCTTCCTGCGCGAGGCCGGACTGCCCTACGGCACCGGCTCCGCCACCCCCCTCGGCCTCCTCACCGCCGACCCCGGCGGACCCGGCACCACCGGCCGGCTGCTCCTCACCGGCGTGCTGCTCGCCGCCCTCGCCGCCCTGCTCCGCGCCGACCGGCGGTTCGCCGTCCGCACCGCCTGGACCGCGGCCCTCGCCGGACTGCTCCTGGCCGTCCTCCTCAACCGCTCCGGCTGGGGCGGCCCCGGCACCCTCCTGTACGGGCTCGGGCTGCTCGCGGCCGCCGTGCTCGGCGCGGACGGCGCCAAGTACCGCGTCGCCGCCCGCAGCTTCGGCTGGCGCCAGCCGCTCGCCGCCCTGACCGCCCTCGCCGCCGCGGCCGGCCCGCTGCTCCTCGCCGCCGCCTGGGCGGCGGCCGGCGCCGACGGACCGATCAAGCGGCGCGACCCCGTCCAGGTCCCGGCCGTCGTCGCCGAGCACTCCAACGACACCAACCGCACCCGCACCCTGGTCCTCGGCGGAGACTCGCCCGCCACCGTCTCCTACGCCCTGGTCCGCGGCTCCGGCGCCCGCCTCGGCGACGGCGAGCTCCTCGCCGCCGCCGGCCCCGAACCCCGCCTCGCCAAAGCCGTCTCCGGCCTGGTCTCCGGCTCCGGGGCCAACCAGTCCGAGCAGCTCAGCGCCTTCGCCGTGCGCTACGTGATGACCCCGGCCGGCGGCTCCGCCCCCATGCGCCGCATCCTCGACGGCACCCCCGGCCTCAAACAGCGCCACCAGAACGATGGCACCGCCCTGTGGGAGGTCGAACGGCTGACCTCCCGCGTCGCGATCGTCCCCGCCCGACAGGGCCAGACCGCCACCCTCACCGTCGAAGCCGGTCCCGTCGAGGTCCACGCCGACCTCCCGGCCGGCCCCGAAGGCCGCACCCTGCGCATCGCCGACCGGGCCGACGCGGGCTGGCGGGCCACCCTCGACGGCGAGCCCCTCACCCCCAGGACGGTCGACGGCTGGGCGCAGGGCTTCGCACTGCCCACCGACGCCGGCCACCTCGACCTGGTCCACCAGGACTCCTTCCCCCGCATCGCCTGGCACTGGGCACAGGGCTCCCTCGTCCTGCTGCTGCTCGTGATGGCCCTGCCCGGCCGCCGCGCCCGCCTCGACGACGACCTGCCCGAGGAGACCGCGCCCGGCGCCGCCCCCGGGGACCGCCCCGGCGAGCCCGGCCACGGCCGCCGCCGCCGGACCGGCACGGCCGCCGCGCCCGACCCCGAGCCGGTGCCCGCCGAGGCCGTCGTCGACCCGTACGCGCAGATCCCCGCGCAGCAGGTCTACGGCGAGGAGTCGTACGCCTACCAGGAGCCCTACCCGTACGAGGCGCAGCGGCCGCACCAGCCGGAGCCCGCCCACGACGCCTACGGGCAGTACCCCGGGCAGTACCCCCACCCCGGGGCACAGCCGCACTTCCCGCAGCAACAGCAGCCCCCCGCCCACGAGTACGAGCAGCGGTACGACGCCTACGGACAGCACCACCCGCGTCCGGACGGGAGCCACCAGCAGTGAAGCAGCGCGCCCCCCTGACGCTCGCGGCCGTGACGGCGGCGCTGGCCGCCGCCACCGGGCTGGCCTTCCTCACGGCCCCCGCCGCCACCCCGGCCGGCGCCGCCGCCGGGCGGGCGGCCGCCGCCCGGATGCCGGTGGAGCGGTCCGTGCTGGTGTGCCCCGCGCCCAGCTCCTCCGACATCGCCGAGACGACGTACACCTCCCTCACCCCCGGCGAGGGCGGCGGCGCCGGCACGGCCCGGCTGGCCGACAAGGACGGCAAGGCGGTCCTGGAGCCCAAGGAGCCCGGCAAGCCCGTCTCGGCCACCGCCTCCGGCGCGGAGGCACCGGCGCTGACGGGCGCAGCCGAGGGCGCCCTGGCCCCCGGCTGGACCGCCCAGCAGACCACCAAGGTCTCCGTCGGCCACGCGCGCGGCCTGCTCGGGCTGGCCTGCACCGCGCCCGGCACCGACTTCTGGTTCCCCGGCGTCAGCACCGCCAAGGGCCGCCAGGACTACGTCCACCTCACCAACCCCGACGACACCGTCGCCGAGGTGGCCGTCAAGCTCCACGGCCCCGACGGCCTGCTCAAGGACAAGCCGGGCACCCCCGACCCCGTCTACGAGGTCGCCCCCCGGTCCACCACCAAGGTGTCGCTGTCCCAGCTGGCCCCCGACAGCCAGCTCGCGGACGCCACCGCGCACGTCACGGCGCGCTCCGGCCGGGTCGGCGCATCCACCCACGTCGCCGAGGACGGCACCGGCACCGACTGGCTCCCCGCCTCCGCGGGCCCGGCGGACACCCTCGTCCTGCCCGGCATCCCGGCCGACGCCACCTCCGTACGGCTGGTCGCCTTCGCCCCCGGCGAGGACGACGCCGACCTCACCGTGAAGCTGTCCGGCCCGACCGGCACCATCAGCCCGGCCGGCAAGGAGCGCCTCCACCTCAAGGGCGGCATGACCGCGGTCCTGGACCTCGGCGACGTGACCCGGGGCGAGGCCGGCTCCCTGCTGCTGGCCCCCGCCGACCCGGAGAAGGCCGTACCCGTCGTCGCCGCCCTGCGCGTGGTCCGCGGCACCGCCGCCAAACAGGACCTGGGCTTCGTCCCCGCGAGCACCCCCGTCGGCGAGCGGGCCACCGTCACCGACAACCGGGCCGACGACAGGAGCACCGTCCTCACCCTCACGGCCTCCGGCGCCGACGCGAAGGTCCGCGTCACCGCCTCCCCGGGCACCGAGGGCGGGCAGCCCGCCGCCCAGGAGATCACCCTCAAGGCCGGCACCACCCGCGCGGTGACCCCGCCGCCGGCCCCCTCCGGCGGCAAGGGCCCGTACGCCCTGACCGTCGAGACCCTGTCCGGCGGCCCCGTCCACGCGGCCCGCACCCTGACCCTGCCGCACGACGGGGTCCCGATGTTCACCGTCCAGGCCTTCGGCGACGACCGCTCCACGGTCTCGGTCCCCAAGGCCGCCGAGGACCCCTCGATCCTGCTGCGCTGAGCCCGCGGGCCCGGCACCCCCGGTACGGGCGCGTCAGTCCTGCCCGTACCGGGGGTCCACCGTCTCCGGCGACAGCCCGAGCAGCTCCGCGACCTGCTCCACCACGATCTCGTGCACCAGCAGCGCCCGCTCGTCCCGCGTCTTCGCCCGGATCTCCACCGGCCGCCGGAACACCACGATCCGCGCCGGCTTCCCGTCCCGGGCCTCCACCAGCCCGCCCAGCGGCACCGCCTCGTCGTTCCAGCCCGCGTCGGGGCCGCCCGGCGGACCCGGCACGTCCGCGATCACGAACTCCACCTCGGCCAGCTGCGTCCAGCGCCGCTCCAGCCGCTCCACGGAATCCCGTACGAGGTCCCCGAACAGCTCCGCCCGGCTCGCGGCCAGCGGCACCTGCGGCGGGGCCAGCGGCCCGCGCATCCCCCGGCCGTGCCGGTCGCGCCGCCGCTGCCGCGGCTCGGAGGGGGCCGAGGCGGGAACCGCCGGGCGGGGGGGAAGCGAACTGTCCGTCACCCCCGCAGGGTAGCCCTCACGCGCCGGCCAGGACCCGATACGGTCACGACCTGGTGTCACGTCGGTGTCACCGCCCGAACGATCCGGCCAAGATCGGGCCGCATTACCGACCCGTTGCCCCTCTTCGTCACCCGCAGCGGAGCACGGGCGGGAGTACGACACGGGGGAGCGGCCCGGGGTGAGTCGTCGCGGCCCGGTCAAGAGTGCGGTACCGTCCAACGTCGTGAGCCTTGTACGTCGCTGTTCGCGCACCGCGTGCGGCCGCCCTGCCGTCGCCACACTGACGTACGTCTACGCCGACTCGACCGCAGTTCTCGGCCCGCTCGCCACCTACGCCGAACCCCACTGCTATGACCTGTGCGCCGAGCACTCCGAGCGCCTGACCGCCCCGCGCGGCTGGGAAGTCGTGCGCCTGTCGGACGGTTCCGGGCCGTCCCGCCCCAGCGGCGACGACCTCGAAGCCCTGGCCAACGCCGTCCGCGAGGCGGCCCGTCCGCCCGAGCGCGCGGCCGGGGCCGGCGGGTCCGGACCGGGTGCCCCCGTGGCCGGCGAGACGCGCCGCGGACACCTGCGCGTCCTGCGTTCGCCCGATTCCTGACGCACGGATCGTCTGAAAAGCCGCTCTGCGTACAAGGTAGGTTTGCTCCACCGCACAGAACCTTCAGGAGGGCAGGCAGTGGCCGCAGATCTTTCGAACATCGTCAAGGCGTACGACGTACGTGGCGTCGTACCCGACGAGTGGGACGAGCCCCTGGCAGAACTGTTCGGTGCTGCGTTCGTCGAGGTCACCGGCGCCACGGCGATCGTGGTCGGTCACGACATGCGGCCCTCCTCGCCCGGCCTGTCCGCCGCCTTCGCCCGGGGCGCGGCCGCCCGCGGCGTCGACGTCACCCTGATCGGCCTGTGCTCCACCGACCAGCTGTACTACGCCTCCGGCAAGCTGGACCTGCCCGGCGCCATGTTCACCGCCTCGCACAACCCGGCCCAGTACAACGGCATCAAGCTGTGCCGCGCCGGCGCCGCGCCCGTGGGCCAGGACACCGGCCTCGCCACCATCCGCGAGCTCGCCGAGAAGTGGACCGACGAGGGCGCCCCGGAGATCCCCGCCGGCACCGTCCCGGGCACCATCACCGAGCAGGACACCCTCACCGGCTACGCCGAGCACCTCAAGGGCCTGGTCGACCTGACCGCCATCCGCCCGCTGAAGGTGGTCGTCGACGCGGGCAACGGCATGGGCGGCCACACCGTCCCCACCGTCTTCGAGGGCCTCCCGCTGGACCTCGTCCCCATGTACTTCGAGCTGGACGGGACCTTCCCGAACCACGAGGCCAACCCCCTCGACCCGAAGAACATCGTCGACCTCCAGGCCCGCGTGCTCGCCGAGGGCGCCGACCTGGGCCTCGCCTTCGACGGCGACGCCGACCGCTGCTTCGTCGTCGACGAGCGCGGCGAGGGCGTCTCCCCGTCCGCCATCACGGCCCTGGTCGCGGCCCGCGAGCTGGCCCGCAACGGCGGCACCGGCACGATCATCCACAACCTGATCACCTCCTGGTCCGTGCCGGAGGTCGTCAAGGAGAACGGCGGCACCCCGGTCCGCACCCGCGTCGGCCACTCGTTCATCAAGCAGGAGATGGCCACCACCGGCGCCATCTTCGGCGGCGAGCACTCCGCGCACTACTACTTCAAGGACTTCTGGAACGCGGACACCGGCATGCTCGCCGCGCTCCACGTCCTCGCCGCCCTCGGCGGCCAGGAGGGCACCCTCTCCGCCCTCGTCGCCGAGTACGACCGCTACGTCGGCTCCGGCGAGATCAACTCCACCGTCGCCGACCAGGCCGCCCGCACCGCCGAGGTCAAGGCCGCCTACGCCGGCCAGGACGGCATCACCTTCGACGAGCTGGACGGCCTCACGGTCTCCGCCGCCGACTGGTGGTTCAACCTCCGCCCCTCCAACACCGAGCCGCTCCTGCGCCTCAACGTGGAGGCCCGCGACGAGGCCACCCTGGCCAAGATCCGCGACGAGGTCCTCGCCCTCGTCCGCGCCTGACGCCCGGCCGGCGTTCGAGAGGGGTCCGGGGGCACCGCCCCCGTTCCCCGCGCCGGCAACGATTCCGGCCGGGCCGGTACATCCGGCCGGGCCGGCCGATCCAGCCCCGCGGCGTTCGAGGCGCGGGGGCCCGGGGGCAGAGCCCCCTCGGGGTCCCCCCGGACGGAGTCCGGGGGAGGCGCCGCACCAGAAACCGTGCACCCCGCCGGCAGGGCAACCCGGGACGGCGGGCCCAGCCCGACACCCTTCAGGCCGCACGCCCAGTGACTCGGCGGTACGCTGACCTCGCCCAATCCGCGATAAGCGATCCGCATCCCCGAAGGGAACCGCCCATGCCGCTCGAAGCCGGCCTGCTGGAGATCCTCGCCTGCCCCGCCTGCCACGCCCCCCTCCGGGACGAGTCGGCGGACGAGACCACCCCCGAGCTGATCTGCACCGGCCAGGACTGCGGTCTCGCGTACCCGGTCCGCGACGGCATCCCGGTGCTCCTCGTGGACGAGGCCCGCCGCCCCGCCTGACCGGCCCCGTTCCCCGCCGCTCGACCAGCCTGGATCCGTCAACACCGCCGGAGGCCCCCATGCTCGACGAGTCACTCCTCGACGCACCGGACGATCTCGCCCGTGCCGACCGCCGCGGCCTGCTCCGCGGTGCCGCCGAGGCCGGGGCCAGAGTGCGCACCGCGGCCCGGCACGCCACCGAGGCCGGCCTCGCGGACCTGCGCCCCGACGGGCGCCCCCGCGCCGTCCTGATCGCCGGGTCCGGCACCGCGGCCACCGGCGTCGCCGACCTGCTCGGCGCCCTCGCCGGAGCCTCCGCCCCGGTCACCCGCCTGCACCCCACCGGCGTCGCGCACGCCGCCGGGGCACTGCGCTGGGCCCTGCCCGGCTGGGCCGGCCCCGTGGACCTGCTGCTCATCGCCACCACCGACGGCACCGAGCCCGGCCTGGCGGTCCTCGCCGAGCAGGCCTACCGGCGCGGCTGCGCCGTGGTCGCCGTCGCCCCCGAGCGCTCACCGCTGAGCGAGGCGGTGGACGGCGCGCACGGGGTCCTCGTACCGATGGCCAAGGCCCCGTACCAGGAGTACGACGAGTCCGCCGCGGCCGGTCCCGGTGCCCTCTGGGCCCTGCTGACCCCGCTGCTGGTCCTCCTCGACAAGGTCGGCCTGATCAGTGCCGCCCCCGACGCCCTCCAGCGCGTCGCCGACCGGCTCGACCGCACCGCCGAGCGCTGCGGCCCGGCCATCACCACGTACTCCAACCCGGCCAAGACCCTCGCCGCCGAGCTGGCCGACTCGCTCCCGTTGATCTGGAGCGAGGGCGAGGGCGCCGGCCCCGTCGGCCGCCGGTTCGCCGCCACCCTCGCCGAACTGGCCGGGCGCCCCGCGCTCTGCGCGACCCTCCCCGAGGCGCTGCCCGCCCACGGGGTGCTGCTCGCCGGGTCCTTCGCCGCCGGAGCCGACCCCGACGACTTCTTCCGGGACCGCGTCGAGGAGCCCCAGGCCCTGCGCGCCCGCATCGTCCTGCTGCGCGACCGGCCGGCCGGCGGGCTCACCGCCGCCCCGGCCGCGCGCGAGCTCGCCCTCAGCCACGACACGGCCATCAGCGAGCTCGAACCGGAGGAGGGCGGCGACCTCGAACAGCTCGCCGAACTCCTCGCCGTCACGGACTTCGCCACCGCCTACCTGGCGCTGGCGGCCCGGGGACACAGCTAGGCACACACCCGTGCCCGCACCACATCCAGATCCAGGAAGACGACGACGATGGACCGCCTCACCAACACGATCCGCCCCTACGCGTGGGGGTCCACCAGCGCGATCCCGGCCCTCCTCGGGGTCGAGCCGACCGGTGAGCCGCAGGCCGAGATGTGGATGGGGGCCCACCCCGGTGCCCCCTCCCGCCTCGACCGCGGAGCCGGCGAGACCACCCTGGCGGCCGTCATCGCCGCCGACCCGGAGGGCGAGCTCGGTGCCGCCGCCGTCGCCAAGTTCGGCCCCCGCCTGCCCTTCCTCCTGAAGATCCTCGCCGCCGGCGCCCCCCTCTCCCTCCAGGTCCACCCCGACCTCGCCCAGGCCCGGGCCGGGTTCGAGGACGAGGAGCGCCGCGGCGTCCCGATCGACGCGGGCCACCGCAACTACAAGGACGCCAACCACAAGCCCGAGCTGATCTGCGCGCTCACCCCCTTCGACGGCCTGTGCGGCTTCCGCCCGCCGATGGAGGCCGCGGACCTCCTCGAAGGCCTCGGCGTCGACTCCCTCAAGCCGTACGTGGACCTGCTGCGCGCCCACCCCGAAGAGGCGGCCCTGCGCGAGGTCCTGACCGCCGTCCTCACCGCCGACCGCGAGGAGATGGCCCGTACGGTCGCGGAGGCCGCGGCCGCCGCCGAGCGCCTCGGGGGCCCGTACGAGGCCTACGCGGGGCTCGTCCACGACTACCCGGGCGACCCCGGCGTCATCGCGGCGATGCTCCTCAACCACGTCCGGCTCCAGCCCGGCGAGGCCATGTTCCTCGGCGCCGGCATCCCGCACGCCTACCTCGACGGCCTCGGCGTCGAGCTCATGGCCAACTCGGACAACGTGCTGCGCTGCGGGCTGACGCCCAAGCACGTGGACGTCCCCGAGCTGCTCAAGGTCGTCATCTTCGAGCCGAGCACCCCGGGCGTCCTGCGCCCCGAGGGCGACGGCGAGGAGGTCTACGAGACCCCCATCGACGAATTCCGGCTCTCCCGCCACGTCCTGGCCCCGGGCGGAGCCCCCCGCACCCTCCCCGACGGCACCCCGCAGATCCTGCTCTGCACCGCAGGCGCCCCCCGCGTCGGCGAACTGGCCCTCGCCCCCGGCGAGTCGGTCTTCGTCCCCGCGGGCGAAAAGACCGAACTGTCCGGTACGGGCACTGTCTTCCGGGCCACCGTGGTCCTCTGACGTAGCGTCGGCCGCACCCGCAGCTGCAACAATGTGCGGCCGTAGTCAGTGGCCAGGAAGGAAACCCAGCACCCATGAGCGCGTCGGGCGGTACCAAGGCGATCGTGGCGGCACTCGCCGCCAACCTCGCCATCGCTGTAGCCAAGTTCGTGGCATTCCTCTTCAGCGGCTCCTCGTCGATGCTCGCGGAAAGCGTCCACTCGGTCGCCGACTCCGGAAACCAGGGCCTGCTGCTACTCGGCGGGAAGAAGGCACAGCGCGAGGCGACCCCCCAGCACCCCTTCGGGTACGGGCGCGAGCGCTACATCTACGCCTTCCTGGTCTCCATCGTGCTCTTCACCGTCGGCGGCATGTTCGCCATCTACGAGGGCTACGAGAAGATCCACGACCCGCACGAGATCGAGGCCTGGTACTGGCCCGTCGGCGTCCTCCTCTTCGCCATCGTCGCCGAGGGCTTCTCCTTCCGCACCGCGATCAAGGAGTCCAACGAGAGCCGCGGCAGCCAGAGCTGGAAGCAGTTCATCAAGAGCGCCAAGGCCCCCGAGCTGCCCGTCGTCCTCCTGGAGGACCTCGGCGCGCTCGTCGGCCTCGTCCTCGCCCTCGGCGGCGTCGGCCTGGCCCTGCTCACCGGCAACGGCGTCTGGGACGGCATCGGCACCCTCTGCATCGGCGTCCTGCTGATCGTCATCGCCGTCGTCCTCGCCCTGGAGACCAAGTCCCTGCTGCTCGGCGAGGCCGCCGGCACCGCCGAGGTCGAGAAGATCAAGGCCGCGCTCGTCGACGGGGACACCGTCACCCGTGTCATCCACATGCGCACCCTGCACCTGGGCCCCGAGGAACTCCTCGTCGCCGCCAAGATCGCCGTCCAGCACGACGACACCGCGACCGAGGTGGCCAACGCCATCAACGCCGCCGAGGCCCGCATCCGCGCCTCCGTCCCGATCGCCCGCGTGATCTACCTGGAGCCGGACATCTACAACCCCGAGGCCGCCAAGGCCGACGGCCGCTGACCGCCCCCCGCACGCCCGCGAAGGCCCCCGCAGCTCACCGGCTGCGGGGGCCTTCGCCCGTACGGGGTACGGTCCGGGGCTAGGGGGTGTCTGACGGAGGTCCGCGGCGTCGCGATGCCCGGCACGCACTCTCGCCGCACCGGCCGAAAGCCCACGTACGTCCAGTACGCGGGCATCCGGCCGGCACGCCGAGAGCACGCACCGGACACCGCTCCTTCCCCACGGACCTCCGTCAGACACCCCCTACCGGATCTCGCTCAGCACCTCCAGTACGGCCGGCCCGTCCGGCGCGGTCCGGAGCCGCTCACGGAAGTCCGCGTCCATCAGCTTCCGCGACAGCAGCGCCAGGATCCGCAGGTGCTCGTCGCCCGCGGCGGCCTCCGGCACCGCGATCATGAAGACCAGGCGGGCCTTCGTACCGTCCAGCGCGCCCCACTCGATGCCCTCCGAGGACCGGGCGAAGCCGACCGTGGGGCGGGCCACCGCGTCCGTCTTGGCGTGCGGGATCGCGATCGACTCGCCGAGTCCCGTCGTGCCCTGGGCCTCCCGGGCGAGGGCCACCCGTACGAGCTCGTCCACGTCCCGCACGTTCCCGGTGGCCGCCAGCATCTCCGCCATCTCGCGGATCGCGGCCTCCTTGGTGTCCGAGACCAGCTCCGTCCTGACCGTCCGCGCGGTCAGGTACCCCGACAGCACCTCCGGCTCGGCGTCCGCCGCGGCGGAGGCGGGCGCCGGCTCCGGGTGCGTCCGCACGGCCGTCCCGGCGGCCCCGGCCCCGGCTCCGGCGCCCACGCCGGCGAGCACCGGCTCCGGCGCCGCGGCCCCGGCGGGCACGGCCTTCCCGCCCCGGCGCGCCTTGATCTCGATCAGCGCGTTCGTCGTCAGCGCGGTCACCACCGTGCCGGTGGCGATCGCGATCAGGAACCACGCCCAGCCGCTGATCGCACCCAGCGCGGCCACGATCGGCCCGCCGTGCGGCACGTGGTCGCCCACGCCCGCCACACCGGCGACCGCACCCGCCACCGCGCCGCCCAGCATGTTCGCCGGGATCACGATCGCCGGCCGCGCCGCCGCGAACGGGATCGCGCCCTCCGAGATGCCGAACACGCCCATGAACAGCGCGGCCATGCCCGTGTCGCGCTCCTGCTCCGAGTACAGCTTGCGGCGCAGCACCGTCGCCAGGCCCTGGCCGAGCGGCATCACCGGGATGGCCGCCGCGCACATGCCCATGACCGCGTAGTTCCCGGAGGCGATGAGACCCGTACCGAAGAGGAACGCCGTCTTGTTGACCGGACCGCCCATGTCGAAGGCGATCATCAGGCCGAGCAGCGCGCCGAGCAGGATCGCGCTGGTGCCGGTCATGCCCGACAGCCAGGAGGTCAGGCTCTCGAACACCCAGGAGATCGGCTTGCCGATGACGTAGATGAAGAAGAGGCCCAGCGCCGTCGTGGCCACGATCGGGATCACGATGATCGGCATGATCGGCTGGACGACCTTGGGGACCTTGACCTTCTTGATCCACAGGACCAGATAGCCCGCCAGGAAGCCCGTCACGATCGCGCCGATGAAGCCGGCGCCCGACTTCGAGTCGTACAGCGCCCCGGTGTTCGCGATGAAGCCGCCGATCATGCCGGGGACCAGTGCCGGCCGGTCGCCGATGGCGTACGCGATGTAGCCGGACAGGATCGGGATCATCAGCGTGAAGCCCAGGACGCCGATCTGGAACACGTGGTCCCAGAAGGTGCCCGGCGTGACCGCGTACCCCTCGGCCGTGGCGTGGCCGCCCAGCGCCAGCGCGATGGCGATCAGCAGACCGCCGACCACCACGAAGGGGATCATGTACGAGACGCCGTTCATCAGCGCCTTGTACGCGAGGCTCCGCTCCTTGCCGCCGCCGCCCGCGCCGCCGCCCGCCGGGGCCGTGCCCGTCTGGACCGGCGCGCTCTGCACCCCCTCGATCAGCTCCTTCGGCCTGTGGATGCCGTCGGCGACCCCGGTGGACAGCACCCGCTTGCCGGCGAAGCGCTCGCGGTCGACCTCCTTGTCGGCGGCGATGATGATCCCGTCCGCCTCTCTGACATCGTTGTCAGAGAACACGTTCTCGGCCCCGATCGAGCCCTGGGTCTCCACCTTGATGTCCACGCCGAGCTCGGCGGCGGCCTGCGTCAGCTTCTCGGCGGCCATGTAGGTGTGCGCGATCCCCGTGGGGCACGCCGTGACGGCGAGCAGCCTCAGGCGCTTCCGCCCGCTCGCACGGTCACCGGGAGGGCCGGCTGGACTGGTCACTTGAATCTCCTTCACGCCAGGGGTCCGCGAGATCGCGAGCACGAACCGATCCACCGGCATCCTGCAACAGATAAGGGGCGGATCAAAAGTCCGAAAGGCCCCGAACATCCCGCCGGACGGCCTGAAATCGAAGCGCGACTTGTTCCCGTCCCCACTGGGGTCCGCTGCGCCGATCGGTGTAGATTCGTCATCAGTGTCAGGCGTCGCTGCTGATGGCGGTCGGGCGGTCCTCGTGACCGGCCGAGGGGAGAGAGGGCCCCGCGGCGGACTGTGCTCAGTGCACCGGCCAGCCCCGTGCACGGCCCAGCCGTACCCACCTCTCGAACCATGAGGAGCAGCACCCATGGACTTCAAGGTCGCCGACCTTTCCCTTGCCGCCTTCGGCCGCAAGGAGATCACCCTGGCCGAGCACGAGATGCCGGGTCTGATGTCGATCCGCAAGGAGTACGCCGAGGCGCAGCCGCTGGCCGGCGCCCGCATCACCGGCTCCCTGCACATGACCGTGCAGACGGCCGTCCTGATCGAGACCCTCGTCGCCCTCGGCGCCGACGTCCGCTGGGCCTCCTGCAACATCTTCTCCACCCAGGACCACGCGGCCGCCGCCATCGCCGTCGGCCCGAACGGCACCCCGGAGAACCCGCAGGGTGTTCCGGTCTTCGCCTGGAAGGGCGAGACCCTGGAGGAGTACTGGTGGTGCACGGAGCAGGCGCTGACCTGGCCGAACACCCCCACCGGCGGCCCGAACATGATCCTCGACGACGGTGGTGACGCCACCCTCCTCGTCCACAAGGGCGTCGAGTTCGAGAAGGCCGGCGCGGCTCCGGACCCGTCCACCGCGGACTCCGAGGAGTACGGCCACATCCTCACGCTCCTCAACCGCACCCTGGGCGAGGCCCCGCAGAAGTGGACGCAGCTCGCGTCCGAGATCCGCGGCGTCACCGAGGAGACCACCACCGGTGTCCACCGCCTCTACGAGATGATGGCCGAGGGCACCCTGCTCTTCCCGGCGATCAACGTGAACGACGCGGTGACGAAGTCGAAGTTCGACAACAAGTACGGCTGCCGCCACTCGCTGATCGACGGCATCAACCGCGCCACCGACGTGCTGATCGGCGGCAAGGTCGCGGTCGTGTGCGGTTACGGCGACGTCGGCAAGGGCTGTGCGGAGTCGCTGCGCGGCCAGGGTGCCCGTGTCATCGTCACCGAGATCGACCCGATCTGCGCGCTGCAGGCCGCGATGGACGGCTACCAGGTCGCCACCCTCGACGACGTGGTGGAGATCGCGGACATCTTCATCACGACGACGGGCAACAAGGACATCATCATGGC